>NZ_JADGHT010000471.1 GCF_019683755.1 Thermogemmatispora sp.
GGTTTTTTTACCCATGATGTCTTACGAGGATTACCAGGATCGTGTTCTTACCTGCCGTGATTGTGGTCAGGACTTTGTCTTCTCTGCCGGCGAGCAGGCTTTCTTCGCCAGCAAGGGGCTAACCAATCCCCCGGCGCGCTGCCCTGACTGCCGCGCCGCCCGCCGCAATGGCTCCCGTGGTCAATCTTCGCCCCGTTCCTCGCGAGAGCAGTACGAGGCCGTCTGCTCTAACTGTGGACGACAAACCACTGTGCCCTTCCTCCCCCGCGATGATCGCCCTGTCTACTGCAGCGATTGTTACCAGGAGGTCCGCTCTTCCCGCGGTGGGCGCCGAGACGAGAGCCGGAGCTATAGCTACTCGGGCAGCTACGAGGGTGGTCACGGGCGCGGACGTGAGCGCCGCGGTGGACGCCGCTGGTAGCTGTGAGGTAGTCGGTCGATAACTCGACGATCTCCTGCCTGTCCCCCGCATGGTCGGGGATTCCTCTCTCGCTGCTGGGCGACCCCTCTTTGAGGGTCGCTCGCTTTGAGGGTCTCTCGCGCCGACTGGCCTTGTCGCCCGTCGTAGCTCGGCGCAGTGGCCAAAGTAGACAGATAGGCGGGCAGGAGCAATCTTCTAGGGGAGTAGATGCGCTGCTCCGCTCCCAGCAGAGGGGAGGCAGGACGGAGGCTGAGTGCTTCCGTTCTACCTCCGCTTTTGTTTCCCTCTCCCCACTTCCCTCATCGGGAACAGGTCCTGGCCCTCCTAGGGAGAGATGACTGACACGGCCTGCGAGGCCTCCCAGTCAGTTTGAAAGGTCGCTTGCAGCTTTGCCAGCACCTCCTCATCGGCTACCAGGATGCCTACTTCTCGATTGCTCTCAAGGGCCGCTGGAGAGCAATTCTCTGAACCAATAAAGGCCTCTTGCCCATCTACCATGAGCATTTTGGCATGCATATAGAGCTGGTCATCTTCGCGTACCGTTACACCTCCCTGCAGGAGCGCAGCAATGCCGTCTGCATTGGGGTCTGCTCCCTCGCGTGGCGCAGGCAAAATGACCTGGACCCTGACCCCTCGTCGCTCCGCGGCAACTAGAGCTTCCTCAATCTGCTGATCTTTCATCTCTTCCTCCTCAATTAGGAGTCGATGCTGCGCTTCTCCAATGAGTCTTTGCAGCGCGGTGCGCGCATTGCCCGGACTGATGACTAGGTGAGCATTCTTGATCCCCGAAGCGGTGGCCGTACGCCGCCAGTCGGCTTCAAACAGCTCGCGCAGGCTGCTCACATCCTCGGGCCAGGAATCGATAATGCCGTACTCACGGTTGGCACCGCTGCGGTTCCCCCCGAGAGCTGCGCGGCTAAAGTTGCCGGTCATGATGTAGGCACGCTGATTGTCAACAATCATCAGTTTGGCATGGGTGAGAGGAAAAGCAGGATTGGTATAACGGGCCAGAACGCCAGCGGCGCGTAGTTGCTCTATAATGCGATCGGGCGAGCTGGCGCCATAGGGATGAGGCTCCAGCATGACACGCACGGTCAGGCCACGCCTCGCCGCATCCTCTAGCGCCCGAATGACGCTAGAGTCGGTGAGTAGGTAGATTTCAATGGCAAGCGAGCGCTGGGCACTAGCAATAGCCTCTAGAATGACCCGCTCCCCCGCCTGTGGCTCGACGAAGACCTGAACCCCTTTGACGCCTGAGTCGGGGCCACTCCCGGTCACCGCTGACGGGACAGCGAGGGAGCTTGCAAGCGACCAGTGAGCCGCCAGCGCCGCTGCTTCTGGCGCTGGCAACCAGAGGGCAGGCCCGATAAGGAGGGAGAGCGCGAATACGCAAAGCATGAGAGGCAGCCAGTGCCGCTCTCTGGAGGACAGAGGCAACTTTGCCATTGCTCCTGGCTCCTGTGATGAGTCTAGAGTAGCAGCGCCGTCGCGGCTACGCCTGGAGTCATTAGCTCAGCGGCGGCAGACGCAGCCGGCAAGCGCTTGCGGGTTTATAGCCAGTATAGTGGCAGCACCAAATCGGAGGCATGGCCGTCCCGCGATAGCCATCATGTTTCTAGCGATCGGCCTGCCCCGGCAGAGATTGCGCTAGGGCCGAGGAAGACCACGAGGGCGGAGCGCTAGCGCTCCGCCCTCGCTCTGTCGGAGGCAGATCCACGAGGAGCTACTACGATCAGGAGGCTCGCTCAAGAATGAGTATCGTTCAAGGCAACGTCATCCACGAAGAAGTTGGTGACTAGCGACGAATCGGTCGTCCCCTGGAAGTAGACCTGAATCTGCTTTCCGTAGTAGCTGCTCAGCGCCGAGGTCAGATCAAAGGTGTACTGCGTCCAGCCGGAGGCATTGGCATTACACCTGGTCTGCACAGTCGTGATCGTTGAGCCACTGGAGTTGCGAATACGCACATAGAAGTAGTCGTAGCAGGTGCTGCCCGACTCCTGAGTGCTGATGTAGAGCCAGTAGCTGAGAACGACCTTGGTTGTTGTGCTGGGCAGAGTAACCGTCTGCCAGATCTGATCATTGCAGTTGTTATAGCCGCAGAGGTAGGCGCTGTAGCTGCCCGTATGCGGGTTGGTAGAGTCGACGATCTCGTAGCCTCCAGAGGAAGATTCCTGCCAGGAGGAGCTACCACTCTCAAAGCCGGCGTTGCTGAGTAGTTGGGTGGTGGTGCCCCCGCCGCCGCCGCCACCGCCACCGCCGGAGGTGCCAGCGACGTCGCGGGCGAAGTTCCAGACGTCGGGCGAGCCGATGCCGGTCGCCAGATCGTAGCCCGTGGTGGCCGAGTAGTAGAGGTTATTGCCACTGGTGATATCGTGATAGGCACTATAGGGCTGACTTGTATTGTAGAGGCGGTAAATGG
>NZ_JADGHT010000064.1 GCF_019683755.1 Thermogemmatispora sp.
CGGGAAAGACGGCATTGAGATCTACAATGATGTAGTCTACAGTATATTGTTTACCATCGATTGTTCCAGTAAATGAGGGGAAAACTGCCAAACGCTGCCTCTCACTCAGATGCGGATTGAGGTTATCTCCTGCTGAGACAGAAGCGTCGGGAGGAATCATCGATAAGAGTTGCTCAATGTGCTGTTCACGCGAGCCGGGTTCATGATCAGCCCAGAAACTGTTGAGGATCGGCGCCTCTGCGACATAGTTGACGCCTATGAGTAGCAAGATCCACAGGATGGCATACCACTGCAGGCGCGTCAGGCTGATCTGCCGGGCGAGCGGGATCATACGCGCACAGAAGCGCTGCCACTGTCTACACCACCAGGCTGGCCTAAGCAGGCGCAGCGCCCATTTCCGAAGGCAGCAGTAGTAGTTTGCGCCCCAGGCTCTCAGGGCCTGACGGCGCCCCTCTGGCAGACGTCCCCCTAACCACATCAGCCAGCGCTGCACTTGGGATCTATCGTTCTCCCGTGCCTCTCTTTCCACTTCTGTGTTTCCCTTGCCCTGCTCTGGTACCATTAGCGCCAGCGGCGGAAGCGGTTCTCCGCGCCAGCTCGCCCACAGCGCAAGAAAGCGCCGCAGGCCGATGATTCCCGCCATCGCAACGAAAGGAATAATGGCGGCATTATAATGGTAGACGCCACTATATAAGGCCGGGTTGGTATTAAGGATATTCACCGCCAGACTCGGCAGTGTCGGAATCAGCCACTCGGGCGCCAGCAAGGCCAGAAAACCAGTATTTCTGACAAGGCTGGCAAGATAATAGACCCGCTCAATTGTCAAGAAGGTAGTAAAGAGCAGCCAGGGATGCAGCAGCAGATTGACAATGGCCGCTCCCGGGGAGCTGCCAAGCGTCTCATAGCGATACCAAAAGTTGTTCGCCTGCTGGCCTGGGAAAAAGTGAGGAATGATGACTCCAAAGGCCAGAGCCGACCAGAGAAAGCCGCCTACGAAGAGCGCCAGGCCCAGACGTGGCAGGCGATAGCGCCAGATCATCAGCAGGCCCAAGAGAGCGATCGCGAGCGGCACATCTTCCTTACAGGAGGCCGCCAGGAAACAGCAGAGCACCAAGAGAACGTAGCGACGATAGGTGAGGGCCAGCAAGGCATAGAGGAGCAAGGGCGTGGCCAGGCTGACAGCATGGAAATCGAAAATATTCAGACCCAGCAGGTCCGGTGCCAGTAAATAGGCCACCACACAGAGCACGGCCAACAGTGGCCAGCGCGGCAGATAGTAGCGCGCCAGCAGGAAGATAGGAAAGGCTCCCAGAGCCAGCACCAGCGTTTGAAACACAAGGAGAGTACGCGGGTCTGAGCGGATCAGATAGAGAAGAGCGAGCAGTAATAAGATAGGTTCGAAGTGAACGCCCAGCCGCGTGGGTGGGCCATACCAGTCGATCGCCTGGTTTGTGAACTGGAAAGGCCGGCCATGCAGCGTGTTCCAGATGGCCTGATCATAGTTACCGAGATCGAAGGCCGTCGCTTTGAAGGTATCATAGCGGAGCACGGCCTGATGACTCATCTCCAGGAAATAGACCAGCGTTGCCAGGACGACCAGGCCCCAAGCCAACCATAGTTGTGCACGCAGACTGAACAGCTTCATAACATCTTTTCGTCGCTCTTTCTCTTGACTGCTGCTCATTCCCACGCCCTACCCCTCGCCCTTTGCGCCCGACCCTGCTTGGCGTGCTTCATCTCGCCCTGTCTTACCTTGCTCCGTTGTCTCCCTTCTCCCCCTCGCTCACCCCTTATATATAAATGACGTTCTGCCAGATTCCGATGCCTACCAGGATAATAAAGGACCAAACAATGACATGCTCCGGCCATGTACCGGTCCGAAAGCGCCAGTCTGGATTAGGCGGGAAGCCAAAGCGCTTTGGATTGGGCCAGAGTAAAGGGACACCGCCCTCGGTGAGGGCATCGCAGAGAATGTGAACCACGCAGCCGAAGAGGACGGCGAAGAAAATCATGTGAGTTGCACTCATGAGGCTAGCCGGCGCGCTGAGACCGCGCATCGCCAGCAAGGAGAGCACAAGCTGCTGAGCCCCGAGAGCCAGCAGTGAGCCGAGCAGGAGGCCAAGGAGGCTGTGGAAAAGGGTACGATGGCCTGCTATGCGTTGGATCTCACGGCTGATCCAGCCGAATTTGCGTCCAAGCGTGCTGTGGGCATTGTCGATATCAGGCAACAATGAGCCAAAGCCAACGGCTACATAGTAGATCGCCTTGGCCACGACTAGCTTGAGCGGTACACTAGGAGCAAGGGTAATCGGGGGACCGCTCAGATGAACCAGACTGTCCAGAACAACACCAGCAGTGAGGCCAATGAGAAGATGCGACCTGCCTACCATAACAGCGTTTCTCCATCCGCAGTGAAGATTATAAGGCTTCTTGCCTGAGTGAGGGGTTTCACGCGGCTATTGTAGGGGGTCTTCGACGCTTGCGCAAGAGGATTTCCGCGTAACATCGGCCAGGGAGAGGGACCAGCCTTGCTCTCTGGAGGCGCATGCTGCTCGGCGTCTGATTCTGGCTCGGCCCAGTCGACTACCGTCCTCTGAGCAAGGCCCAGCCAGCTCAAGGTTGCCCGTCGACACCCAGCAGGCAGAGAAGGAAGGAAGAGAGTGCTAACCTCGGCTGCCGCCCAGGCCCGTATCAAGCGGGCAGGCAGGCTGGCAGAGATGGGCAGGCAGGAAGCGCCTTTCACTCGGGAGGCAGAGCGACCTTGATCAGACCCTCTTCAACGCGCACGGGATAAAGCACCAGGTCCTGACGGGCCGGGCCACGCAAAACTTTGCCGGTACGGAGATCGAACTGCGCTCCGTGAACAGGACAGGTGAGCACGCTGCCCTCTAGTTCCCCTTCATAGAGACGCCCACCAATATGAGTACATTCACCATTGCAGGCATAGATGACCCCGTTGATCTTAGCCAGACAGACCGGCTCACCGTCAATCTCCACCCCTAGCAGCTTCCCCTCCTCTAGCTCATCCCAGCGGGCCACGGCAACGAAATCGGTCATGGCGCTCTCCTCCCCTCGTAAGCTTGGCTAGTGCTCACAGTGACAGGCGTGCCAAGCTGTCAGCCTTAAAAGCAGGGCAGCCAGCCACCAATAGGCAAATCAGCAGGTAAGCGAGGGCTGTCGTCTGCCGCTTCTTGGCTCAGATACCACGTCCTTGGACAGGAATAATCGCCCCCGTCACTCCATCGCTAGCGGCAGTGGCTAGAAAGACGGCCACCTCGGCAATCTCGCGCGGGCTAACCCACCTGGTGCGCAGCTCCTCGGCAGAAGGATGCAGCTCGTCGATATTCGACTGAGTAGCGATCAGGCCCGGAGCAATCGCATTGACATAGATACCGACCGCCTTGCCCGCCTGCGCAAAAGTGCGAGTCAAAGCATCCACGCCAGCTTTAGCGCAGTTGTAGGCCAGGGTCTGCGCTCCCGCATTCTGAATGCTGTAAGCGCGACTGAAATTGATGATCTTGCCACCGCCCTGGGCTAGCATCACGGGCCAGACCGCGCGTGTGCAGAGAAAGGCCGTGCGCAGATTATTATTCAGCTCGCTTTCCCAATCCTGCAGCGAACACTCATGAGGAGGGCCATACCTCGTCAGCCCGCCAGCCAGATTGACCAGCACATCGATGCGTCCGCGCAGCGTCAGCGCCTCTTCCACCAGACGTCGAGCGCCCTCCTCGCTGGTCAGATCGACTGCCACTCCTTTGACAGTAGCCCCGCGCGCCTGCAGCTCCGCGGTCCGGGCCGCCACTCGCTCCGCGCTGCGGGCCGCGATTACCAGCTCAGCGCCCTCCCCAGCAAAAAAAGCAGCCAGGGCAAACCCCATCTGGCCCGGATGGCTGACGCCGGTAATCACCGCCACTTTTCCCTCCAGGCGCATAGCTCACGCCACTCCTTCCTGTTCTATCTCTTGATCCGTCCCCCGGATAGGAGCACCTGATCCACCGCCAGAGCCAATCTTACGACTCATCATCTTGCTCGCCAGAAGTCTCTGGACGTTCAAGGCCTGCCAAGACAAGACTTTTATGCAGCACGCGCAGCCCCAAGAAGGCACACTTCATACGCGCAGGGCTGATCGGAATGCCCAGGGCCTCTAGAATATCATCCTTTCCCAAACGCACCACTTCCCGAACACTCTTGCCCTGCACCATCTCTGTCAACATTGACGTGGCCGCCTGACTGATCGCGCAGCCTCGGCCCTGAAAGCGCACCGCCGTGACGCGATCGCCCTCGACGAGGAGGTCCATACTGACCTGATCACCACAGAGCGGGTTGGAATCCTCAGCATGCACTGTCGGATTCTCTAGCCGCCCATAATTGCGCGGATCACGATAATGATCCAGAATATACTCACGATAATCCATCGACATAGCGCTGCCTCCCAGGCAAGGAATCGACCAGGCGAGTGGAGAGCAGAGGCTGTCTCAGGCTGTCCCGCCTGGTCTCTGGGCACCACGCCCGGTGCACGTCCGGCTAGCCCACAGCAAGCCTTTGCAGGCAAGCGGCGATGAGTAGCCAGGCCCGGGATAATTATAGACCTAGAGCTGAAAAATCTCCAGCGCTCGCCGCAGTCCCTGGACCAGGACGTCGATCTCCTCCGGCAGCGTATAGACATAGAAGCTGGCGCGTGCGGTTGCTACCAGGCCCAGTTGTTCCATCAGAGGCTGCGCACAATGGTGACCGGCCCGAATGGCGACCCCGAATTCTTGGTCCAGGATCGAAGCCAGATCGTGCGGGTGAATATCAGCCAGCGTGAAAGAGATCACGCCGCCACGCTGCTCCTCCGAGGTTGGTCCATAGATCTGGAGCTGAGGCACTGTGCGCAAGCGCTCCAGAGCGTAGGCCGTAATCGCGCGCTCATGCTCGCGCACCCACTCCATTCCGAGGGCGTTCAAATAGTCGACAGCGGCGCCCAAACCAACAGCTTCGGCGATGGCTGGCGTTCCAGCCTCAAACTTCCAGGGCAGATCGTTCCAGGTCGAGGAGCGCAGACTCACGCTCCGGATCATATCGCCGCCCCCCAAGAAAGGCGGCATAGCCTCCAGCAACTCGCGCCTGCCGTAGAGCACCCCGATACCCGTAGGGCCGAGCATCTTATGTCCGCTGAAGCAAACAAAATCGGCATCCAGTTCCTGGACATCCAGCGGCAGATGGGGAGCACTCTGGGCAGCATCTACCAGCACCACCGCCCCAGCGGCGTGGGCCTGAGCCACCATTTCCTTGACAGGATTGATCGTCCCTAACACATTGGACATATGAGTAAAGGCCACCAACTTCGGCCCCTGCTCCAGCAACTGGGCGTAGACATCCAGTTGCAGTAGTCCCTCTGGAGTCAACGGCACAAATTCCAGCCGTGCCCCTGTGCGCTGGGCTAAGAGCTGCCAGGGGACCAGATTGCTGTGATGCTCCATTGCCGTTAAGACGATTAGATCGCCGGCCCTAATGTTTGCCCAGCCCCAGCTATAGGCCACCAGATTGATGCTCTCTGTCGTATTGCGCGTAAAAATGATCTGCTTGCTCTGACGCGCATTGATGAAGCGCGCCACCTTTGTCCGCGCACGCTCCAGAGCCGCGGTGGCCTCCTCACTGATCTCGTACACGCCGCGGTGCACATTGGCATGAGTGCTGCGATAATAAGCATTCATGGCCTCAATGACCGCTAGCGGCTTCTGCGAACTGGCAGCGCTATCCAGATAGACCAGCGGCTTGCCATGAACCTGCCGCGTCAAGATTGGGAAATCGCGCCGGATCTCCTCCACATTGCGCGGCTCACGGCGCACCTCAACAACGTCCTGCATGGTATTCCCTGTTCTCTTTCTCTACTACCTACAGCGCGCTTGCCTGCTCGCTGGGCACCGGGTAGTCACGCTACCCCTCGCGTCTATCCCCGGGCACAACCCATAGACAGAGCGGGGCAGCCCCTTGCCTTTGCCCACCTGGCGAGCGCTACAGTAGCAATACAGCAGCCAAGCCGAGTCGAGTCAAGCCCAGTCTAGCCACAAGAAAAGAAAGAGAGGAGGAGCGGCGAGCAAAGCTCACATCCTCCACCCCCGACCTGGGGGCAGCGCTTGCCCGCATCCGCGTCTCCCCTACTCAGGTAGCAAGCGGATCTCCTCCTCTTCTGAAGGACGATCGAAGCTCACGGCGCCCTCATCGACGCCCTCGATCTCCCAGCGCTCCTGAGCTTCGATCCAGTCGGCCTCTGACTCATGACCACCGCGCATACGGCGCACAATATTGCGACGCAGGCGGGTTCGCAGACTATCGAGCGTGATCCGCTGGAGCACCGGCTCAAAGAAGCCCTGGACAATGATCCGCTCAGCCTCATCCTTGGGGAGGCCACGAGCCATCAAGTAAAAGAGCTGCTCTTCATCGATCTGACCGGTTGTGGCGCCATGGCTGGCACTGACCTCATTAGCGCCAATCTCCAGGCCCGGAATAGCCTCCGCGCGGCAATGCTTGCTCAGGAGCAGATTATGCTCCGACAAGAACGAAGCTGTCTGCTGGGCCCCTGGCTGTACGCGGATCATCCCATCAAACTCAACGCGCGACTCATCGGTCAAGGCCCCATGTACCAGCGTCTCCGCGTTGGTTGACAGGCCCACATGGTTCGAGAGGCTCTTAATCACAAAGCGCTGATCCTGATCGCTGAAGAAGACCCCCACCAGCTCAGCGGCGCTCCCATTGCCGATCAGATTTGAACCGATGTTGGAGAAGGTCACACGGCTGCCCAGATCGGCCATCACCCATGAGACACTGCTGTCGGCCTCATGGATTGAATTCTTATGCATCACGCTCCAGACATTGCGGCCCAGGTCCTGGAGGCTCGTGAACTCGATACGCGCGCCATTCTTAGTAAAGACCTCGACTACGGCGCTCAGCAAAGACGGCTGCTCACCTTCGAAGGCGGAGGCATACTCTTCCACATAGCGCGCGCTGCTCAGCTCATCGGCGATAATCAAGGTATGGGCAAAGGCTGCCGCCGATGGCGAATCAAGCCAGATCTGAGCAAGGATTGGCTCTTCGATCTCCACTCCGCTAGGGATATAGAGGAAGATTCCGCCGCTCCAGAAGGCCGCATGAAGAGCTGTGTACTTATCAGTGGCCAATGGCACAGCCTGGGTCATAAAGTAGCGCTGCACCAGGTCACCATGTTCGCGCACCGCCGTATCCAGGTCAGTCAGAATCACGCCGCGGCTCTTCAGCTCCTCGGACAGCTCCACACGTACTACTGAGCTATTGCGCTGAAGCACCAGGCCCGAGCGCTCAGTGGCCCCAACAAGGGCATTGCTCAGACCCTGCTCGATCGAAGCCGGAAGCGCCCCATTGCCATCAGCAGGCAGATAGGGATGCAAGGCCTCAAAATGGAAGCGAGCCAGACGCTGCAGCGTGCCCAAGTCGCCGCGCCGTCCCAGCGGGGCCGGCGTCTGCTCATAAATTTCCCAAGCCTCTAGCCGCTTCTGCAGCATCCAGTCAGGCTCACCCTTGTGGCGCGAGAGTGCAATGACCGCCTCGCGCGAAAAACCGGTTGTCGCCAGAGCCTCAGTCATTGACGCCCACCTCGCTCCCCTCGGGACGGAGCCACTCGTAGCCTTTCTCCTCCAGCTCCAGGGCCAGCTCCTTACCACCGGAGCGCACAATGCGACCGTCGTACATCACATGCACAAAGTCAGGAACAATATAATTGAGGATACGCTGATAGTGCGTAATCACCAGCAGGCCCAGTTTAGGACCGCGAAGGGCATTGACGCTATCGGAGACAATCTTAAGGGCATCAATATCGAGACCCGAGTCAGTCTCGTCCATCATGGCGATCTCCGGCTCCAGCAGGGCCATCTGGAGAATCTCGGCACGCTTCTTCTCGCCACCGGAGAAGCCATCATTGATTGAGCGATTGATGAAGCTATTATCGACCTTGAGCAGCTTCATCTTTTCGCGCAGGAGATTGCGGAACTCAGCCGGAGGAATTGTCTTGCGAGGGGCGGGCTTGCCGCTGGGGGTCTCCTCGCCAGCAGGCCTGGGACCCTCACGTACAGCCTCCAGCGCACGGCGCAAGAAGTTCGCGACACTGACACCCGGGATCGCCATTGGATATTGGAACGCCAGGAAGAGGCCCATCCGAGCACGCCGGTCTGGAGAATATTCAAGAATGTTCTCCCCCTTAAACCAGATCTCCCCGTCGGTCACCTCATACTTTGGGTTGCCCATAATGACGTTCGCCAGGGTGCTCTTGCCGGAACCGTTGGGGCCCATGAGAGCATGGACCTCGCCCTGCCGCACCACTAGGTTAACGCCGCGCAGAATGGGCTTACCCTCGATGCTGGCGTGAAGATTCTTAATGACCAATTCTGAAGCCATTAGCGAAAACCATCCTCCTTGGAAGCTTGAGATACGACTACCTCAGCCTGACAGCCAGAGTTTCTCGTCTTCAGCAAGATCAGCGAGCTTATTACACCAGGCAGAGCCGGATGGAGCGGAGCCGCGAACGAAGACGGAGCGAGCTACTTGGTCAATGATCAGGCCAGCTACTTTCTCTGAGAGAGCGAACGGGCCAGAGCAAGCCGCGGTCAGCCAACCTATGACAGCGACAGGAGCAGCATCCTGGGCAGTCGATCTGCCTACCACTGGGCAGGCATGTCAGGCAGTGAGCTGTTCGCTCAACAGCCTGTCAGTCTGTCTGCCTGTCTACCTCACTAAGGCTAGAACGGAGGAGAGCCGTGTGCCCGCGGCTCGTAGCGAGCCTCCGACGCTCCTCGCAGTTCTCCCTCAACGCTCAACTACCCTCCACTGTCTCCACCTCACTCACCGACAGGTCCCACCTCAGCGCAGATCAGCTTAGATAGCCGACGAGGGAGCCACCCGGATATCTGAGATGGAGATAAAGTGCGTTGGAGCGTTCTGCGTCTCCTGCTCGGAGGCGCCCACCAGATCGGCAAGCGTCATCGAATCTAGCGTCTGGGCAACAGCATCGCGTACCCTGGCCCAGAGGAATTTGGTCTTGCAGGAGTCGAGCAGACTGCAAATCTGCGTCATCTCGCCCTCGGTCGCGCAAATCATAGGCGCGATTGGCCCCTCCAGCACACGCACAATCTCCCCCATCGTAATCTCCTCTGGCGGGCGACTCAGGCGATAACCACCGTGCGCTCCGCGTGTGCTGACCACTAAAGGCGGCTCAGCCTCGCGCAAGAGTTTCACTAGCTGCTCCAGGTATGCTAGAGACAACTGCTCGGCCTGCGCAATGTCAGTTAATGACCGCGGGCGCGAGCTGTAGTAATGGCGAGCCAGATCAACCATGAGGCGTACGCCATACTCGCCTTTTGTTGAGACTCTGAGAATCATGGCTCGCTCCTTTCCTCGCCCCGTGGAGAATACTGATTCCTCGCTTTCATCGCTCCTAGGCAGGTTGCTCTTAATCCGACCTGCTCACTAGGATATATTCTAGCACTTTCGGCGGGAGAGCGTCAACCTCGCTGTGTAGCGGGTTGCCGCCCACCACAGCCAGACCTGAGTACTCTAGGCCTTGCTCTACTCTGGACAACGAATGCGCCAGATCAGAGCTGGTCTGGCATGCTGCCAGCCGCGGCAAAGGGCACTGACCGACCGATCATTCTATTGGCATGATATCAATCCTATCTTCAAAGATGCGCAAAAAACGGCTACTATAGAGGGAGAGCTGTGATGTGACTGCGAGGACGCCACAGCAAGGGGAGTAGACAGCGACTGGCAAGGAGCAAGATGATGGAAGAAGAAGGGAAGCTCATTAAGAAGAGTCTCTGGCTCTTTGAATACAATCGGGGCGACTCCGCCCTGTATCTTCAGCAGTTTTATGCCGTCGACGAAGACGACGTACGCCGCCAGATCGAGGAGTTCATTCGCCAAGCCGATTTCCCTGTCTATTGGGAACGGCTACGCCACCTGCCCGGCGGCTTCACTATCGGCTATTCGTCTCTCAAAGGGACGATCTACGAGCGACCCGATGGCAGCTTGATCGAGGAGAGCGAGGTGACAGAGACTCGGGCTCCAGCAGAGGCTGCAAGCACTCCATTAGAGTTAACGGCGCCCACTCCCCAGGGAACGGAGATCCACTCCCCTCCCCTCAGCGAGAGCAGGCCAGAGACGGCGCTCAACCCTAGGAGTGAGGAGGCCCCCGGCTGACAGCTCCTAGCAGTCTCGCTTTTCCCTTCCCTATTGCCAAGCCAAGACCGCCTGTGCTATACTATGCAACGGCAAGAGGCACGCGAGAGCGCCTACGGATGGAGGCCGCTCGCCAGCATAATGGCTGCACCAGCCTGTAACGCGTTATCTCCGTTGAGCCTCTTCTTCACTAGCTTGCGCTAGTGATGGTGCTCGTAGGTTGTTCGTCTCACTCATCGATTGCGTAGAAGGGGAATAACCGAGCAGAGCAAACGAGCGAGACCGGCGAGGAATTTGCACGAGTCGGTTTAGCGGGGTGTAGCGCAGTGGCTAGCGCGCAGCGTTCGGGACGCTGAGGTCGGAGGTTCGAGTCCTCTCACCCCGACCAAGTTGACACTTTCTTTTCCTGGAGCTCATCTCTCGTTAGGTTCGTTGCCTGGTCGGCCCAACAGCCGGCTAGCTTGTCGGTCGGCTGAAGTCGGGGCAGGCCCAATCACCGGTCCGATAGAGAGCGGAGCCTTCGGCTACTGGATTAGACCGCTCACCCAAATGGGGTAGCAAAAACAGCAGAGCAAGCAGGCAGTCAATGCAGCGACGTAACAGCGCTCTTCTTCCTGCTGCTGACCCAATCGGGTAGAGCCTGGCAGCGCCTAGTCCGTCCAGTAGCCAGCTCTCCTGACAAGCACAAGCGGATCGGAAGTCTGCCCAATCCCTGCCTGTCCGACCGTGCAATGTCAACGCCCGTCTCCTCGTCTAACCAGTGAGCAATGCAGGCGGCGATGAGAAGCTGACGAGAGGTGAGGCTCTGGCCTCCTTTATCCTCTAGCCCCGATTCGGCTTCCTCCTCGCTGTCTGCCTGGTGGTTCAGCTCTGACAGAGAGGAAGGAAAGCCACTCATGCCTGTCTTAGTTCTGAACTCTTCTTTTCAGCCTCTCTCGGTCATTTCAGAGCGTCGTTTGGTCGTCCTGCTGCTGAAGAAGAAAGTGACTTTCCTGGACGACGAGGTTCGTAAGGCCATTGAGGAAAATATTAAGGCTCGCCGTCTTGACTACGAGCGGCCCGTAATTGTGCAGTTGCTTGCCAATGTTCGGGTGCCGCGCGTTGCCCTTCAGCCTACGCGGGCGAATATCTTTCTGCGCGACGAGGAAACCTGTCAGTATTGTGGGAAGCGTACCCGCGAGCTGACGCTTGATCATGTGATCCCGCGCTCGCGTGGCGGCAAGAGCACCTGGGAGAATCTGGTTACCTCGTGCAAAGCCTGCAATAGCAAGAAGGGCAACCGCCTCCTCAAAGAGGCCAATATGCGCCTGATCCGCCAGCCTCGTCCGCTGACGCAGGAGTACGCCGGCGTTTTTCTGCTGCGGTACCCCAAGTTGCGTCAGGCTTATGAGGAGTTCTTGATGAGCACGCAGTCGCGCTCGGCCTGAGCTGAGACCTGTCAGTCAGCCACGCCAGGCTCTGCCCCTACAGCCTTTGTTCACGTCGCTGCCGGGGCAGGGACGCCACTGGCTGGGTCCAGATGGCCAGGCCGAGAGCCTGCTGAGCTGCTGCGGCTGGCTCTTACCAATGTAGCAGGTCCTTGGAACTCGCCGCCTTGGGCGCTCGTACTATCTTATGCCATAAACTAGCTGGGTTATGCGCCAAAGGCCAGCACTATAGGCAAGCAGCAGAGCAGAACATGGATAGGCAGCAGCTCAGCTATCTCTTGTGAGCAGGTGAGAAGGTTCGTTTGTCTATGCTTGAACAGCCAGCGGTGAGCGAGGCCGAGACGTCTAAGGCTGCGCCTCTCTTCCTCTGCATCCACGGGCATTTCTACCAGCCCCCGCGCGAGGACCCCTTCACGGGCGCTATCCCTGTCGAGGCCGAAGCCGCTCCTTTCGCGAATTTTAATGAGAAGATTACGGCGGAGTGCTACCGCCCAAATGCCGAGGCCGGCAATTTTGAGCTGATTAGCTACGACCTGGGGCCGACGCTAGCTTCCTGGCTGGCCGACCATCATCCTGGCGTGCATCAGACAATTGTTGAGGCCGATCGGTGGCACCGTGCCCACTATGGCACTGGCAACGCCCTGGCTCACCCCTACCATCATGTGATCCTTCCCTTGGCCAATAGCCGCGATAAGTATACGCAGATTGTCTGGGGCCTGGAGGATTTTCGCCAGCGCTATGGGCGCGAGGCAGTGGGGATGTGGCTGCCTGAGACCGCGGTGGACATGGAGACTCTCGATCTGCTGGCGCGCTGCGGTATCACCTTTACTGTCTTGGCCCCTTGGCAGGCTGCTACGTCAGTCGATGTGACAGAGCCATATGTGGTACGCCTGCCGGCTGGCCGCAGCATGACGGTCTTTTTCTACCACGCACCGCTCTCAGGAGCGGTCTCGTTCGACGGCAATGTGACGACCAATGCCGACCACTTTGCGTCGACGATTTTGCCCTCCCACCTGGTGGCAGAGAAACTGGTGCGGCAGGAACCCCAGTTGATCTTGATCGCTACCGATGGTGAACTCTATGGCCACCATTGGATCTGGCGCGATAAGTTTTTGACGCGCCTCGTACGTCACAGCGCTGAAGCGGCTGGCTTCCAGTTGTGTACGCTGGAACGCTATTTGCGCTTGCATCCGCCACGCCGCGAGGTTACGCTCCGCACTCCAACAGCCTGGAGTTGCTTTCATGGCGTCGATCGCTGGTCCCGCGGTTGCGCCTGCACTGAAGGGCGCAGTGACTGGAAAGGGGCGCTGCGCCAGGCGCTGAGCTGTCTGGCAGCACGGGGCGATCAGCTTTTTGAGCGCTTTGCGGCAGAGGTGCTGCGTGATCCCTGGGCAGCCCGTAATGGCTACCTGGCTCTGCGCAATGGCTGGCGCTCACCTGAAAGCTTCTGGGAGGAGTTCGCCCGACCCGCCGCTTTCACAGGAAAAGCCTCTGGCCCCGAGAAGCGGCAGCGTGCTTTACAGTTGCTGGAGGCTGAATACTACTTGCTCTGCAGCTTTACAAGCTGCGCCTTTTTCTTCGAGGACCTGGACCGCATCGAGCCGCGCAATGCGCTCGCTTTCGCCCGCCGCGCCATTAGTCTCTTCTGGCAAGCTCTGGGCGTTGATCTGCAGCGCGATTTTCTGCAGGACCTGCGCGCGGCTCGCAGTTGGCGTCGCCCTTTGAGCGGGGCCGATCTCTATCGGCGCCTGCCTCGGATACGTCCCGATCTATTGCCTCCACTGCCCCCTCTGCGCGAGCTGGCCCAGGAGAGCGAAGGCCAGGGAGAAGATGTAGCTTGAGCACTGGAGCGACCTCAGAGGTGGGAGAGGTCGCTCCTCCGGCGTTCGCTCGATCTTCGCCCCACTTCTAGAGCAAAGCAGTGCGCTACTCTGGCTAGCCGAGCAGCGCTGCTCGCTTTTGTCGCGAGGGCATTCCTCTTCGAGCTGTTTGGCTCTTGCTTTTCCTCCAGGTCAGACTCACAGGATCAGTAGATGACGATGACGGTGTTCCAATCAGTGTGGCCATAGAGCCAGGCCATCTGGTCCTCCTGGACGTTGACACAGCCGTGGCTGCCGTTGCCGGCAAAGTCTTGATCGCCACCCCGGTCATAATGCGGGAACTGGGTGCCGGGACCAAAGTCGACACGCCACCAGGCATCGTGGACGAAGAAGCCTCCCCAGTGGTAGAGAATGGCGTAGTTGATGTGAGTAGGAGGATAGTAGTAGGGCGAGCCTGGAGGATCGCTTGACTTGAATTCTGTTGGCGATTCGCGGTTCTGCGTCGGCCAAACCCCCGGCAGGGCCGGACGCTCCACCCGGCCCGTGGTCACGAGAAAGGCGTTTACTAGCTTGCCGTGATCGTAGACACGCATGGCCTGCTCAGTGAAGGAGACCATGAGCACTTGCGTACCGCGGAGATGATAGTGGTCGAGGATCTGCAGGTCGGTTTGGTGCACTTTATTGTAGGGTGTATGATCGTTATAATTCTCCTCCATCATCTGGAGATTGAATAGCTCGTTCTTCTCCTCCTCGACAATCGCCTGGTAGTCCTCCGTGGTGTAGGTCCAGCTCAGCTCACGATTGAGCCAGTAACCAATACCGTCGAGAGTATAACCCGCATCGAGAATGTAATTATTGCCGTCAAATTTATCGTGATAGAGATGGGCTTTGCCCCAGGCCCGCGCCTGACGATCGATCTCGTTCACTAGCCAGTAGGCTTCACCACGCACCAGGTCAGGATACATGGCCGCCATGTCGGCATCGATCTGGCGCGAGACCGCCAGGTACTGCTCTAGCGTGGTGGCGCGCTCCATTGCGGCTTTGTCAGCGTTATAGCGCTGCTGATAGGTACTGGCATCGACTCCATATTTTTTGAGATCATCAAGCTGAGCTTTAAAGGCATTGAGCTTAGCACTGCCAACATAAGGTACAGCCTGAATGGAATTGACTACTGCTAGCTCATACTGGGCATTGATCAGACTCTGGAGATGCTGGAAATCAGCAGGCTTAATGGCTTGGTTAAAAGACTGCAGGTCATCCTGATATTGAGCCTGCATGGCCGTCACATCGATATTGGCTTTCTGCAATTGTTTAATGGTCGTTTGGAAATCGTTCAAGCGGTCATGAGTGGTTTTCATGAGATTCAGAGCCTGGGCCTGGGTCTGGGCATCCTTGCTGATGGCCACATAATCCCGAGGATAGCGCGCCGTGGCCATAAGGCTCTGATCATGCTGATACTGCTGCGTAAAAAATTGAAGATTGCCAAAACCATCAATGCGGCGGGCTGTCAGGGCATCCTGGAAGTTCTGCATATCTTGCTGAGCCCGCGTCTGAAAATCCTCGGTGGCATTATTAATGATTTGCTGAGTTTGTTCCTGCAAATGTTTATATTGATTAGACAGATGATTATAATAGGCAATAACTGGCCGGTCATCGAAAGGGGAAAATGGGGGAGAGCTGGCGCTAAGAGCCGTCTCCTGTCTCTGGATTGGCTGAAGTAAAGATGCAGGAACACCAATAGAGAGGGCGTAGTGTAGCAAGCGATCGAGCTGAGCCTTGCTCTGGCTGGCCTGCTGGCTGGCTTGGGAATCGCCGCCGCAGGCGCTCATGAGCAGTAGGAGGAGCAACAAGCTTAGCAAGAGCAGGGCGCCAGGCGCCAGCGGATGGGCACGGGGTTGAGGCTTGGCCGGCATGGGATTACCTCCTCTTCTTCTGCTTGGCCTTTTGCTTCTTGCGTTCCTTGCGGGCAGCCTTGCCGGTCTTTTTACTCTCCCCAGAGTTCAGCTGAGGCAAAGTGGGAGCCGCCGGCATCCCCGGCAATCCTGAAGCCAGGCCACCGGCCAGGCCGCCGCCATCACTGGCGTACTGGCGCAGCAAGCGGGCCCAGGGACCTTTCCCGCTGGCGAGCTGGCGCAGCATAGCGCGTGTCTCATTGAACTGGCTGAGGAGCTGATTGACCTCTTGCACGCTGGTGCCGCTGCCGCGTGCAATGCGTCGGCGTCGGCTGCCGTTAATGATATCGGGATTGCGTCGCTCCTCGGGCGTCATCGAGAGGATGATCGCCTCAATATGCTTTAACGGATCACCCTCCAGGGCCTCGTCCATCTCAGGCAGGGCCGCTAGCTTGTTGAAGCCTGGTAGCATCTCCAGGATGGAGCGCAGAGGTCCCATGCGCTTGAGCTGGCGCATGGCCTTCAGGAAATCCTCCAGGTCAAACTGCCCTTGCTGCAGGCGGGCCTGCGTTTGGAGGGCCTCTTGCTGGTCAATGGCCTCCTGCGCTCGCTCGATGAGGGTCAGGACATCGCCCATTCCTAGTATACGCGAGGCCAAACGGTCGGGATAAAACGGTTCCAGGGCATCCGTCTTTTCGCCGACCCCCAGAAATTTAATGGGGACCCCGGTGACCGCGCGGATGGAGAGCGCTGCGCCGCCGCGAGCATCACCATCCATCTTGGTCAGGATCATACCCGTCAGGGCCACCGCCTGGTTAAAGTCGCTGGCTACACGCACCGCCTCCTGACCAGTCATGGCATCGGCTACCAGCAGTACCTCGCGTGGCCGCACACGGTTACGAATGGCGATGATCTCCTGCATCATCTGCTCGTCAATATTAAGGCGCCCGGCGGTATCGAGAATGACGACCGAAGCAGCCTGCTCACGGGCGTAGTCCACGGCATGGACGCAGATATCAACTGGATTGGCCCCCATCGGCTCGGCATAGACTGGTATCGAGAGCTGCTTACCCAGTGTCTGAAGCTGACGCACCGCCGCCGGTCGGTACATGTCGGCAGCCACAAGCAGCGGGCGCTGTCCCTCCTTGCGCAGGTAGTTGGCCAGCTTGGCTGCTGTGGTAGTCTTACCTGAGCCCTGCAGACCTACTAACATGATGACATTGGGCGGCGGGCCTCCCAGGTCAAGCCGGTTCTGGTTGCCTTCGCCACCCAGCATCTCTATGAGTTCCTCATGTACGATCTGCAGCACCTGCTGAGCCGGCGAAAAGCTCCCCAAAACCTCGGCGCCAATGGCTTTGGCACGTACGCGCTCGACAAATTGCCGTACGACGCGCAGGTTAACATCCGCTTCCAAGAGAGCCAGGCGAACCTCTCGCATGGCCTCATTGACATCGGCCTCGGTCAGTTTCCCCTTCCCACTTAGCCCGCTAAAGATGCCTTCAAGACGCTTTGAGAGACTTTCAAACATAGCCATAGGAATAGGTTCCTCTCTCCACCAATCGCGTTATCAGTCGCCCTATTATACCATCTTTCCCGGCTTTGTTTGCACTCATTGTAAGGATACTCCTTTTTCTGTACAACTCTCCAACGAAAAGCGACCATCCCTATTACTATATAATCAATGAGCATCTCCTATGTTCTCGTTAGGGAGAATTCTGGTGTGTTTA
>NZ_JADGHT010000472.1 GCF_019683755.1 Thermogemmatispora sp.
GCTCAGGAGAGCTTGGGCCCAGGGCTGAGACGCGCCGTGGGGGTCTGGGGGTCCTATACCTGGGGGTATGCCGACGTCGGGGCCGATGTCTACGTGGCTCTGGGCATCGTAATGGCAGCAGCCCAGGGTGCGACCAACGTGGCTTTTCTCTTCGCCGGTCTGGTCTATGTGATGGTCGGCCTGGCCTACACCGAGCTGGCAGCAGCCTACCCAATGGCCGGCGGAGGGCAGTTCTATGTCCTGCGTGGCCTGGGCGATTTCTGGGGATTCGTGGCCGGTTGGGCCGTTCTGCTCGATTTTACGATTGACATCTCGCTGTTCGCTCTCGCCTCTGCCGGTTATATCAATTTCTTCTTGCCGGTTCTTAATACACGGATCGATCTGCACCTGGGAAGTCTCACTTTGCCCGGTGTTCAGCCGTGGCTCATTCTAGAAGCAACCACCTTTGTGATCTTGCTAACCGTTCTCAATATCATTGGCGTACGAGAGTCGTCGCGTTTCAACGAGATCCTGGGTGCTCTCGATGTGATCAGTGAATCAACGATTCTCTTCTTCGGCTTCCTCTTTGCTTTCGATCCGCAGTTGCTGCTGCGCCAGATGACGCAAGCGTGGCCTGATCCCTACCACCTGGCTTATGGGGCCTCGCTAGCTATCATCTCTTTCGTCGGACTGGAGTCAATCAGCCAGGCCAGTCAGGAAACGATTCGGCCCGGCAAGGTAGTACCACGAACGTCGTTGGCCTTGATTCTGACGGTGCTCATCTATGCTCTGGCCTTCTCCAATCTAGGCCTGGCCATGCTGCCCTGGCAGTCCTTTGCTGAGCACAATGGTGATCCCATTGCCTGGCTCGCCAGCCACATTCCCTTTCTTGGTTTGGTGGCTGGCCCCTATGTCGCTATTCTTGGGGCAACGTTGGTACTGATCTCGTCGAATGCGGGGGTCTTTGGCTCTTCACGCATTACTTATTCAATGGCCCGCTATGATCTTCTCCCCCGCCAACTGGCTCGAGTTCATCCCAAATTTCGCACGCCTGTACGCACGCTGGTGGTCTTCTCGGGCTTTGCTCTGTTAGAGCTGTGGCTAGCCGGTCTCTCGCCCAATGCCTACGACGTTTTGGGCAATATGTACGCCTTTGGGGCAGCGACAGCTTACATCCTGGTCTTTATCTCGCTGTTGGTACTGCGCTTTGTCGACCCCTGGACGCCCCGACCGTTTAAGGTGCCGTTGAATATCCGCTTCCGGGGGAAGGATGGTGAGAGCCGCTTCCTGCCGGTGGTCGGCATTCTGGGTTTGCTGGGGATCAGCAGTATGCTGGTCATGGTGGTCCTGACGCATGCGATCGGACGAATTGCGGGGCCAGGTTGGTTACTGCTGGGCCTGCTCATTTATGTCCTGCATCGGAAGCGCTCGGGCTTGCCGATCTTCAGGAGTGTGCCCCGCGACTGGGCTCGGGAGCAGCTCGCGGTCTATGCGGACGCCGAGGAGTATGACCTGGTTGAGGAGCTACGCGAGAACCTGGCGCGCAAACGCCATCTCGCTGGCGAAGAAGCACGCACACGCCTGGCTATGCCGCCGGCTCGCGTGGTGTCTGTGCCGCTGCCACCCCAGGAGGGGCGGGGCAATGGACGACGTGCTCGCGTGTCGTCCACGGCCTCACGTGAAGAGGAACCCAGGAGAGGAGATTGAATATGCGCGAAAGCCACAAGGTGAGTCAGGTCTGTGAGCCTTTGGCACAAGATTCGGGACGGCGGCAAGGCCGCGGAGGCGACCCTTGGCGGGAGCGCTATCGCCGCGTGGTCAGTATTCTTCTTATTCCGCTGGGGCTGATTATTAGTCTGCGGGCGCTGGGGCTGGGCTGGCAGGCCTGGACACTGGTGCTGTTGGGCCTGGCCTTCGTGGCCCTGGGCATAGTGCGCCTTCAGTTGCTGCCACCCTGGCACCTGGCTCATGGACGTGCTCGCAAAGGAGAAGAGCCATGAAGTTGGTGGCTGCCACCAATCCGCTCTTGATTACTCCGGCTGGCGTTGTGATTGCGCTCCTGTTCGCAGCTTCGATTATCGGTGTGCTCGGCTGGATGCTCCGCCTGCCGCCGGAGAACGAACTAAGCCGAACTGCGAGTCGGGCCGTGCGCACTCTCAATAAGATGACGCGCATTCTGGTGCCGCTGCTGCAGTGCAGTGAAGAAACCGATCGTGCGCTGGCGCTAGCACTCCAGATGGCCCACCACCGTAACGGGAGTGTCTGGGCGCTGGCTGTGATTGAGGTGCCGTTTATGCTGCCCCTGGATGCTACGCTGGGTGAGGAGGAAGAGCGCGTTCAGACCCTGGTCGAGCGGGCGCGCTCGGTGGCACGCCAGACGCCCTCTGCTCTGACGGTACGGGTGCTGAAGGCGCGTCAGGCCGGCCCTGCGATTGTTTATGAGGCGGAGCAGTGTGCCGCCGATCTGATTATTGTGGCCAATTGCCCTGTGCGCGTGCGCGGTAGTCTGCAGCAGATTGATCCCGCCGTCGAGTACGTCCTGAAGCACGCACCATGCGAGGTGCTGGTACTCAGCGGCGCTCGCGCTTCACTCCATCAGGAGCAGGAAGCCGAGCCGCTGGCGTCGTCACATCCCTCTGAGGAGAGCGTTAGAACCTCTAGCGAGATTCATGGCGTCCCCGCCGCTACCGAGGAATTGAGCAGCTCCAGTCACTCGGCTCCTTTTTAATCCCCCCTCTCGCCCGCCGGCATTGCTCGCGGCGGGCTTTTGCTTGCTTTCTCTCATCGGAAGTATAATACTAGTTTTAGATCCATATTGTTGTCAAGACATGTTATAATTACACTAGTAGTTCTC
>NZ_JADGHT010000473.1 GCF_019683755.1 Thermogemmatispora sp.
GACAGCGCCTTTCAGCACAGAGATCCGCGTCTGCTGGTAGAGCACCTGACCGGGCACTGTATAGAGCTGGAAACGGATCGAGAAGCCATTGACCTTACCCAATTCCAACGGCAGCAGATCGAAGTAAAGGGTACGCTCTGTCTCAGTATCGATGGAGACCATCTCGCCCACATCGCGGGGATCAACTGCCTGGTAGATATAGTGCAGGTTGGTTGTCTTGCCGGACAGACCAATACCGTAGTAGACGAGCTTACAAATGATCTCGCGTTTGGCCATATTAATCAGGGACATAGGTGGTCGTTCTCCTCATCCGCTCGCTGGTGTGCCTCATCGTGTCATGATAGCGCGTCGTTCTCCTCTTCTCTGCGCGAGGAGGGCACCGTACCTACTGAGTCTCAGCAACAGTTCTCTCGTGTGAAGCAATACAAAAGGTATTTCCCGAATTTACCGGGGAAAGCTTGCGTTTCGGCGCAAGACGTCCCACGATGTTGGTGCCTTCAGTATACCAGAGTCATCCGTATCTGGCAAGGACTCCGGCTCCTCTTTCCTGCCTGTCTCGCAGTGACCATCTGGCCTATCTGGCTTCTTAGCTCTTCTTGTCGGGGAAGATGAGGGGGCGAGTACTGAGCGGAGAGCGAGAGCTGAGGGGTTGCTAGCGTAAGCTGACTGGCTGATCAACCGGTCAGCCGGGCCCTGGACCTGGTGGCGAGCCTATGCCGGCCATCGAGACCGTAGAGAGGCTCGTGGGTACTGAGCCTGTCGAGGCTACCTAGTTGACGAATCCTGGGGAAAGGACTAGACTAACGGGTGATAGTGACGCTGAAGAAGCTTTTAGGAAGGTTGGGAAAGATGGCTGTACCTGCTCAGACTGAGGTTACCACTGAATTCGAGGTTATCATTGGTCTCGAAGTCCACGCTCAGCTCACCACGCGAAGCAAGATGTTCTGCTCCTGCAGCACTGACTACGCAAATGCGGCCCCCAACACGCATGTCTGCCCCGTTTGTATGGGGATGCCGGGCGTGCTGCCAGTGATCAATCGAGAAGCTGTCGCCTATACTATTATGACGGCCCTGGCCCTCAACTGCGACATTCCCGAGTACTCTAAATTTGACCGCAAGAACTATCCTTACCCCGATTTAATGAAGGGATACCAGATTTCCCAGTATGATCTTCCACTCAGTCGCAATGGCTATCTGCTGATTGAGTGCAATGGGCAGGTGCGGCGCATCGGCATCACGCGCGTCCATCTCGAGGAGGACACTGCCAAGCTGCTGCATCGGGATGGCTACAGCCTCGTTGACGTCAACCGTGCAGGTACGCCACTGATCGAAATCGTCAGTGAGCCGGACATGCGTAGCCCAGAGGAGGCGCGCCTCTACATGCAGAAGCTGCGCCAGATCCTGGTCTATTTGGGGGTCTCTTCGGGGCGGATGGAGGAAGGCAGCCTGCGCTGTGATGCCAATATCTCGGTACGCCCTCGTGGGGAGCAGGCCCTGGGAGTTAAGACCGAGATTAAGAATATGAATAGCTTCAAGGCCTTGCAGCAGGCTCTTGAATACGAAGCGCGCCGTCAGATCGAGGTCTTGCGGGCTGGTGGGACGATTCAGCAGGAGACGCGTGGTTGGGATGAGACGCGGGGTATCACGGTGCCACAGCGTACCAAAGAGTATGCTCATGACTATCGCTACTTCCCTGAGCCAGACCTGCCGCCGCTAGTGATCAGCCGTGAGTGGGTTGAAGAGCTGCGCGCGCGTCTGCCAGAGCTGCCTGATGCGCGCCGACTCCGCTATCAGCGCGACTATGGTCTCTCGGCTCAGGATGCCGATATTCTTACGGAAGAGAAAGCCCTGGGTGACTACCTCGATCAGGTGATGGCCCTCTCCTCCCATGTTCAGGATCGCCAAGCCAGGGCGCGCGCAGCCAGCAACTGGCTCCTGAGCGAGGTTGTTCGTCTGCTCCATGCGCATGGTATTGCCCCGGCGGCCTGTCCGCTGAAACCGGAGGCTCTTGTCAATCTACTAGACCTCCTCGATCGCCAGCGTATTACGGGTAAGCAGGCGAAGGAGGTGCTGGATGAAGCCTTTGTCAGTGGCCAACTCCCCGAGGCCATTGTGGTGCGCAAGGGCATCGAGCCGCCGATTACCGATCCACAGGCGCTGGAGCGCATCATTGTGGAGGTCATCGAGGCGAACCCGAAGATCGTGGCCGATTATCGCTCGGGTAAGACCAATGCTGCCCAGTACCTGGTTGGTCAGATCATGAAGCGCACTCGCGGTCAGGCCAAGGCCGATCTTGTCCAGAAGCTCTTACGCGCCAAGCTTGACGAGGCTCCCACGAGCTGAAGGGGCCTAACCGGCTGGCGCTGGGCGGGAAAGCTGCCAAGCTAGCCCAGGCTTGTTTCTACCAATCTAATAACCCTTGGCCTCTGCGATCCCTGGCCAGCTTTAGCCCGCTCTCAAGTGCAACATACGGACGGAAAAGGAGCAAGAACGTGGACCTGCACAATGACGTGAAGTCCTCTCGCGAGATCCGCATTAATCCCTATGCAATGGCTGTTCAGCAGTTTGAGGAGGCTGCCGATCGCCTCAATCTCTCGGAGGACATGCGAGAGATTCTGCGCAAGCCCAAGCGGGAGCTGACAGTCAATTTCCCTGTACGCCTGGATGATGGCCGCATCAAAACCTTTACCGGCTATCGCGTACAGCACAACGTGAATCGCGGGCCTGCCAAAGGCGGCATTCGTTACAGTCCTGATGTGACCCTGGACGAGGTCAAGGCACTGGCCATGTGGATGACCTGGAAGTGTGCGGTGGTGGGTATTCCCTATGGGGG
>NZ_JADGHT010000474.1 GCF_019683755.1 Thermogemmatispora sp.
ACGACGCGGGGCCATTGTCTTCGACTACGGCAACAACCTGCGCGGCCAGGCCCTGGCAGCAGGCGAGCCACATGCTATGGACTTTCCCGGCTTCGTCTCTGCTTTCATTCGACCTCTCTTCTGCCGGGGCAAGGGACCTTTCCGCTGGGTGGCCCTCTCCGGCGACCCCGAGGATATCTATCGCACCGATGAAGCCATTCTAGAACTCTTTCCCGAAGACCAGGCTTTGCGCCGCTGGCTCACCCTCGCCCGCGAGAAAATCCGCTTCCAGGGCCTGCCAGCCCGCATCTGCTGGCTCGGCTACGGCGAACGCGCCAAAGCCGGCCTGGCCTTCAATGAGCTGGTCGCACGTGGCCTTGTCAAAGCCCCCATCGTTATCGGGCGCGACCACCTTGACAGCGGTTCCGTTGCCTCACCCTATCGCGAGACCGAAGGCATGAAAGACGGCAGCGATGCTATCGCTGACTGGCCTATTCTCAATGCCCTCCTCAATACGGCCTCGGGCGCTACCTGGGTCTCTTTCCACCACGGCGGCGGAGTCGGCATTGGCTATTCGCTCCACGCCGGCCAGGTCATCGTGGCCGACGGTACCCCGGAGGCCGCCCGCCGCCTGGAACGCGTGCTCACAAACGACCCAGGTATCGGCGTCATTCGCCATGCCGACGCCGGCTATGAGGAGGCCCTGGACTGCGCTCGCCAATGGGGCTTGAAGCTCCCTATGTCACCACAAGAGCCTTTCTCATGATAAAGTCTCTTGTTGGCACTGCCCCAGACACTCCCTCAGCAAGCAATGCATACTGGCCGGCAACGCTGTGACGCTCCAGCTATCACAGCGCTACCGGCCAGGCCAAGTCATTCCTTTCTCCATCAGCTTAACATGGCTCGCTCGCCCAAAGTGAAGGACTAGCCTTCTGCTAAGCTCACACGGCCAGCTTCGCTACCAGCGACGCTGCTACGTATTTTGCAACTGACTCTGTGTCTGCGGCGCCTGATCAATCTTCCAGGTCCCATCTTGGCGGACAAAGTTAAGGGTACCCGTTACTAGGCGCGAACTTCGCTGGAAGCCTAGGGACAGATGCGCAGTAGCATGGTCACCATTTTGCTCAAAATCAGTGGCCGCACAGGTCGTCACTGGTCCCAACAGAGCCGTCGCGGCCTGAAAAGCGCGCGTAAACTGCTGCTCGCTTTCATTCGCCTGCAGCGTTGACGAAAGCTGGCCATAGGCCGTATGGTAGTCACCATTTTTGAGCGCACTGCAGAAGGTATCAACCGTTTTCTGAGGCGAGGACGAGAGCAACCCCAGAGGTCCAGGGAAATTGAAGGGATTAAAGAGAACAACTACTAGAACAAGTACCACCAGCAAAAGCACCACCAGACTGGCTATCAGACAGCCTGCTCTTCCTCGACGCCGCGGCTGAGACTGCGGCGGCAACTGGGGATAGCCCGCCATCTGCGGCGGGAATGCCGGCCCCCCTTGAGGAGGAGGCCCAAAGGGTCCCGGCTGCCCCGGATAGCCCGGTTGGCTCGCCGGTGGCTGACCGTAGCCCTGATACGGCTGGTACGGTGGCGCACCGTAGGGCGGCTGGCCTGCTTCCGCTCCCGGGACAGGAACAGCCCCAGGCACGCCCTGGTAGGACATCTGAGGGTAGGATGGACCAGCCGCGGGCATCTGGAACTGATCAGGTGGGCTGGCCACAACCGTCCGTTCTCCCTCAGCTCCACCCTCACTCACCTCATAGGTAAAGACGGTTCCACCGAAACGGATGCGATCACCTGGCATGAGACGCCGGGGAACCTGGCTGGTCAGACGCTGATCGTTGACAAAGGTGCCATTGGTACTCCCCCGATCAACCAGGCTGTAGCCCCCATTCTCAGCACGCAATTCAGCATGATGGGAAGAAACTTGCTGATCATCCAAACGGATCTGATTGTCAGGTGCACGCCCTACCGTTGTCACGCCCGGCCCCAAAGGAATACGCCCCTGGGGTCCATTCAAGCTGGCTTCCACAAGAAAACTCCTTTTCCTGACTTACCTTATCCTTTTGTTCTTTTAGCTAAAGCATCCATTGCGAACGATATACCTCATCTGCAGGCGGGGACTCTCCATATGATTAACATTGATTAGCACGCAAGCAGAAGCCACGCGGCTTCGGCAGAATAGCTGTTCTCTGGCCATTCACTCAACCCAGCCAGTGGTTACCTCGAAGCAAGAAGAGACCTTTCTGGCCGCGGCACTTGCCTGCTCCCCCAACACATGCAATGAGTCAAAGCAGCATGTCAAAAAAGGCAAGAAACAACTCGTGGACCCTGATAGAGAACTTGCACCATACCCCGGAGAAGATGATGATCTAGCCCTGCCTGCAGCGTTGCTCTCTTTCAATTACGACTATCCCTTTCTAAAGAAACGCAGCAAGGGCCTTTTTTTCCAAGCCAGGAAGAAGGCAAGCTGCTCCTGACCTCATCCTCCTTCTACCTGCCAACAAGCAACCTCCTATGCAATGGCGGCGAGGCGCCAGATATCGGCCTCTAGCACCAACTCATCGCGATCTGTTTCTGTCTTGCCATTGGCATAGGTAATGATGCCGTTTAGCAGGAAGCGCTCACCTTTTGACTGGACTGCTCCCACAGCGCAGCTCTTAATCCCTCCATTGCTTTTAATAACCGGATCAACCACAGCCACAAATTGGCGCTGTCCTCCAAAGTGGGACTGGAAATCCAAACTGAGGAAGGCGTAGGCAGTGGCATAGTCGCCCTGCTGCAGCGCCCGACAGAAGCTGAGTAGAGAGCGCGTCGGCGTCGAGAGCGACGAAAGGGCATCGATG
>NZ_JADGHT010000475.1 GCF_019683755.1 Thermogemmatispora sp.
AGCGGAACCGACGGGCATCGGTCTCTCTTTCAGTAAATATCTTGCTTCACGAGAAAGATCTTCTTTTCCTCATCATATTCTACCACTTCCCCGAGCAGAAGCAGCAAGGGAACAAACGGTGGGCGAGGTCGCAGGCCTACAATCCTTTTCCGCTCCAAATCATAGTAGAGACCCCCTGGCTCTAAGAGCAAGATGACTATCTGGCGTCGTTCCTCCGTCGTCGCAGCATCCCAGATGGTTGCCAGCCCGGGAAGCTGTTCCCCTGCAGCCAGCACGTGATCCAGTCGTACCCCACGTACTTCCCGTGCCTCCAGCTCGCGCAGGGTCAGCTCCACAGCTGCCATTTCCCCCCGAAACTCTTGCTCGCCGATGTACCCCTCCTTATACAGCTTGACCAGGCGCGCCCTCTTCAGCTTAAGTCGCTCCTTTTCCTTGTTTGTAAGCTTTTCATTATCTTCTTCTCCTTTCTCATCCTCTTCAAGCTTCTGACAAATCAGCTCTTGCCAGTCTTCTGGCAGAGCAACGCTTTTGAGTAATGCTCCGAATTGCCGACGCACCAAATCCGCCTTCACCCCTCGATTGCCTCCTGACGAGCAGGGCAGAAGGCGTCTCGCCTTCGCTGTATCCCGATAATAGTCATATCGGGATGCTGCTCTTTGAGACCGTAACGGCAACCCACAATGGCTGCAAGCAATATAGCCAGCAAATTCATGGACTCGCCTGGCCTTGCTCGCTCGCAGCGGTGCATGATGCATCGTCTCGCTCACGGCTCGGATCTGCTGCCACTCTTCATACGTGAAGGTGGCTGGATGCTGACCGCGAAACCGCTGGCCCTTATAGAGGACGGTCCCCCGGTCATCCCCGGGGGCAAAGGCCGCATAGAATTCGTTCCGCAGGATCGCATTGACCGTATCTTTCGTAAAGAGACGCTGTCCAAAGCGCTTGCTTCCCGTTCGGTAGCCCGCTGCATTGACCACGTCGGCAATTTTGTTCGCCTCCAGGCCTTGCAGGCGCAGCTCCCCAATCATGCGCAGGCCCGGATGGGTTTCAGGGTCAATCTCGGGAGGTTTTTTTGGCCCTCCTGAGCGATAGCCAAAGGGAAGATCTCCATTCGGCAATCCCTGTGCAGCTCGCTCACTCTTGCCCTTGCTCGTATGCTTTGCCAACATATCCGAATAATACGCTGCGAAGGCTGCGACAATCGTCAATTGGAGCATGCCCTCCGGCGTCGAGTAATCAATGTGCTCCGAGAGGGAGAGAAAGGCCACGCGGTGGGCTGAGAGGATGCGGAAGCTTTGCAAGGTGACCAAGACGTTTCGAGACCACCGATCCAGTGAGTGCACCATGATCATGCGGACGCGCCCAGCCTCCACGTCCTCCAGGAGGCGCTTAAATGCCGGGCGTTTGGCGATCTGCTCCCCTCTGGCACTCCGTTCATCGTCCACGTAGAAGACGGGGGCAGGCAGCCCCCGTCTTGCATACTCTTCGGTAATCGCTCGCTTCTGGGCATCCAGGCTGAAATTCTCCCGCTGCATCTCGCTCGAGCGGCGCACATAGGCTGCATATATCTGAACATTCCCCTCAAGCGGCATGTGCTGATCCCTTTTCTTGCTCTTTGAGATAGCGCTTGATGATCTGAGCCAGCAGCGTACAGAAGGCTACCACATCCGGGTGAAGTGGTTGCCCTGCTGGCTGCGATAGACCATAATAGGTCTCCATCGTTCATTTCACCTCCTTGAACGATCGCGTGCCCGCGAGGCTGAGAAAGCCGGCTAGCGAGGTGGCTCTCAAGTGGAGCACTCTGGCAATCACACCTTTCCCACCAGAAAGCCTTCTGGGAAGCGAGCGGGAAACAAACGGAAAGTGATGGGAATGCTGGAGAAATGTTGGTGGAAGCCGGGCAGGAACAAAGCGTCTTCGCTCCCTCACTGCTCGGGCTTCGCTCCTGCTCGGACATCTCTCCTTCCTGGACCTCTTCGGAAAGCCCCGGGAACAGCCAGGAAACTCGGGTACTCAGGAGGATGGATCTGTCAGGCCCCTTCCTCGGGAGAGGAGCAGGAGGGGCGCAGGGGCGGTTCCTGCTGCCCTGCTGGTGTCAGGGGGAACGCTCCCGCCGGCGGGGCACACGCCCGCGCCTGGCGGATCACCTGCAGCAGGGTCTGCAGCTGCCGTTGATCCTCTTCCAGGACGTCGTCCGTGGGTGTGCGCACGCCCCGACGCTTGCGCCGGTCGAGATACGCCCGCTCGCGGGCCAGCGTGCGCTCGAGCCATTGCTCCCAGACGTGGAGCTGCTCCCGTGATGTCCCGCAAAAGGGGCAGACCCCTGCCGCGGGTCCAGGTGGTGATCCTGTCATGTCAGCCGCTCTCCTTTCTTGCGTCTTGCCTTCCCGCCTGGCTGATGGGCGGGTTCCTGATGGCGCTCGGACCTGGAGCCTGCCGGCCACTGGTCCGCTCTGGGGTCACTCCCAGAGGGTGGCAGCCGCCGCGTGCTGCCCCTGGGCCACCTGGCCCTGCCCTCCGCGCGCAGCGCCAGACGCACGGGGCAGGTGCCCTGGCCGGCGGGAACCGGTGGATCGGGGCGTCTCTCCCTCGACCCAGGCCAGCAGGGTCTCGATGCGCGGGTCTGCTGGAGACAGTTCCTGCAGGAGCCGTGCCGTGGCCCTGGCCAGGGCCTGCAGGGCTTCCTCGGCGGTGAGGTCCTCCAGGAGAGCCTGGTGCATCCCCTCCACGCAGGTGATTAGCTCCTCAACCCAGGCTGCGGGAGCGACGGCGCAGAGCCGCTCGACCAGCTCGGCGAAGCGAGGGCCTCCGGCAGTGCGGG
>NZ_JADGHT010000476.1 GCF_019683755.1 Thermogemmatispora sp.
ATACAATCCTGATCATTGCCACCTACCATCCAAGCCACTTGACATCACCTATATAACACCTGGGCTTGAGGGCTGTCATCCCTGCAGATTCGTTTTCAGGTGAATCTCGCGGATCTGCCGGTGGATGTCCTGTAACTGGCGCTCCAGCTCGCGCACCGCGGCCAGATCTCCAGCTTCGCGGGCCTCCTGGATCAAATAGCGCAGCTCGGTATTGAGCTGCATGAGCCGCATGCGCTTCAACCTGGTGGCGCACTGGGTGGCTGCTTTGATCAGTCCTGCTCCATCGAGCGGAGAGGCTGCCTCGACGCGCCTTTGCGCTCGGGCCGCTGTTTCCAGCAACGCGGAAGGCAACAGTTGCTCTAAGGGTTGATGGAAAGAGGAAGAGCCACGTTGATAAACAGAGTTGAGAAAGTGGTACAACTCCCGCGTGTCCGTCCCGATAAAGTCACCATCGTTTATTATACCACAAACATGTTGACTTAAACCAGGATGTTGGAGGAGTAGCCCGATTAGGTAGTCTTCCCATTCTACTCTATCCAACTTCCCTCTGTCAAGCTCTAGACCTTTGCCGCCGGGGCCGGAGCTTGCCGAGGTGGTAACCGCGACCTCTGCCCCGGCTTTGGCCTCTTCTCCTTCCACCACCGTAGGTGAGGGTGAGGATACACCCTCTGTTCCATTCCTCCCGCTGGAGTCTGTACTAATCCGAGCCAGCGTGGACAGAGAGCGCAATGGAGCCTTGGGTAGCTGGCGCTCCTGCCTTTGTCTTCGCTTGCCCTTTTCCACCTCCCTGCGGCCTGCTTCGGCGGGTACGATGATCTCGGCTACACCCTGGTGTTTGCCGCGCAGGCTACGCTGCAATTCATTATACAGGCTCTGTTCATCGACATGGATCATCCTTGCCAGTTTCCGCACATAGGCGTCGCGCTTGACGCGGTCGCTGATCAAGGCAATGATAGGAAGCAAGCGCCGTGCAGCGAGCGCCTGATCACGGGGCTGGCGCAGATCAAGATCCGCCGTCTTCGCTACAAAGTAATAATCGACCAGGGGTAACGGATGAGCTAGAGCCTCCTCCCACTGGGCTGGATTTTGGCGGATCACTTCATCGGGGTCCTGGCCGGCAGGAAGGAGGAGGACATCAATCTGGGCATCTACCTCCTCCTCCAGGCGAATGATGGCCCGGGGACTGGGTCCCTGGCCACGATGATCTTGTGATGGTGCCGGTAGCGGGATGGGCACAATGGTGCGCTCGAGGGAGCGCAGGGCTTCCTGAATACCGTGTTCGGTGGCTGCCATCCCGGCGGCGTCTGGATCTAAGGCCAGAGTGATGTGCCGTGTCAGCTTTTTGATCTGTTGAATGTGCTTTTCAGTAATCGCGCTGCCAATGCAGGCCACCGTCTGTCGGGTCCCATACTGGTGGGCCATGATGGCGTCAAGATAGCCCTCGACAATGATTACCTGGTTTGTCTGCTTGATCGCCTCCTTTGCCCGATCAATGGCATAGAGCACGCTGTTTTTCTCAAAGAGTAGCGTTTGCGGCGTATTGAGATACTTAGGCTGGCCATCGCCTAGCGTGCGCCCGCCGAAACCAATCACCTGGCCTCGCAGGTCCCGGATTGGAAAGATAATGCGATTCCTGAAATAGTCATAGAGGCCTTGGCCGTCTTCTGGCTCGCGGGCCAGCCCTCCCTGGATCAATTCTTGCTCGCTATAGCCCTGTGCGAGCAGATAGCGACAAAGAGCATCTCGACTATCGGGAGCATAGCCTAAGCCAAAGTCGATGACTGTCTCCGCTGTGAGGCCACGGCTCTGGAGATAGGCCCGTGCCTGGGCAGCTTCACGTAGGCGCAACAGGGCCTGATGAAACCAGAGCTGAGCATCCTCGTTAAGCTGGCGCAGCCGCTCGCGCTGGGCCGCTAGCTCGCGCTGCTGAGTTCCATCGTAGCTGGGCTGCCCTTCGAGAGAGATGCCAGCCTTCTCCGCCAGGTAACGCAGTGCCTCGGGAAAATCAAGCCCCTGCGACTTCTGCACAAACGTAAAAATATCGCCGCTTTCGTGACAGCCGAAGCAGTGCCAGTGCTGTGACTCAGGAAAGACATAAAAGGACGGCGTGCGCTCACTATGAAAAGGACAGAGAGCCTTGAAAGCCCGGCCCGTTTTCTGTAGCTTCACAACCTGGCTGACTTCGTCTACCAGGTCGAGGCGCGCTTTGATTGTCTCAATAATTGAAGACATTGGCCGCCCTCAGCAAATCAATGGCGCTGTGCTTGTTAGCACTGAGCCTCTCGCTCTAGCGAGGTGTCAAAGAGCTATTGGTCTGATTGGGCAGGGGATATCGTCCCCTGCCTGCAGTTGTTAGCCGCCCACCCCAAGAAGGGAAATAAAAGGGTATTGTAGTAGTAGTAGGATAGGCACCGCGGTGAGAGAGGGAAACACGTGGCCACGCATGCCCCCTTGCCATAGGCACCCCAGCCCGGTTCTGTCCTGGCTCTCTTGCTCTCTCTGCCACCCCCTAGAGATATAACGAGCTACTGTCGGGAAAGTCGCACTCTTGGAGATGGGTGAGTAACCTGCTGCGGCCTCTGCTCTCTCCCTCGGCCAGAGCCGTTCAGATAACAAAGGTGAACCATGAGAGGGAACTCTGTCAAGAGATGGTGACCAGAGGTGCGCTGGTCACCCCCACCGCTCTGGTATCGGTCGAACTTGGGCAGCTTCTCCTCTGCGCAGAAAGGTCTGACTCTCTTCGTCAGGCCGGGATTACTCTGCCCACGCAAGTTATCCACATTTCCACACTCCCTACTACTATTATCCATCTCTCTATAAG
>NZ_JADGHT010000065.1 GCF_019683755.1 Thermogemmatispora sp.
GATTGCCGCTGTGGCTGTGCTGGTGGTGGCCTGTCCCTGTGCTCTGGGCCTGGCAACTCCCACGGCGATCATGGTGGGCACGGGTGTGGGGGCTGAGCAAGGGATCTTGATCAAGGGCGGCGAGAGCCTGGAGCGCATTCAGGCGGTGCAGGCCATCCTCTTTGATAAGACGGGAACCCTGACGCGTGGCAAGCCCCGGGTCACGGCGTTGGTGGCGCTGAAACCATGGGATGAGGCTGGGCTATTGCAGGTGGCGGCCGAGGTTGAGCAAGGCTCAGAGCATCCGCTAGCGCGCGCGGTAGTGGATGCGGCGCGCCAACGTGGCTTAGCGCTAGCGCGCAGGCCAGAGCGGCTAACGGCTCTACCCGGTCGTGGCCTGGAAGCTCTTCTAGAGGGGCAGCGGGTGCTGATTGGGGGGCCACGCCTGTTGGAGGAGCATGGTGTCGAGCTAGAGGCTGTGCGTAGCGATCTTGAGCGCCTGGAGCAACAGGGCAATACAGTCATGCTTGTGGCTGTTGCGGGACGGCTGGCGGGCGTAGTGGCTTTGGCTGATACATTGAAGCCTGGCTCGGCTGAGGCGGTGCACCAATTGCTGGCTCAGGGGCTACAGCTTTGGTTAGTAAGCGGTGATCATCCTCGTACAGCTCAGGCCATTGCGGCCCAGGTGGGCATTCCTAGCGAGCATGTGCTTGCCGGTCTCTTACCGGAGGAGAAGGCTGAGCAGGTACGTCGTCTTCAGCAGCAAGGGCTAAAGGTGGCTTTTGCTGGCGATGGCATCAACGATGCCCCGGCGCTGGCTCAGGCCGATGTCGGCATTGCAATGGGGAATGGCAGCGATATCGCCCTGGAGACAGCCGATGTGGTCCTGGTCAAGGGAAATTTGCGGAGCTTGGCTACTGCTCTGGCTTTGTCGCGGGCGACGCTGCGCACTATCAAGCAAAATCTCTTTTGGGCTTTTGCCTATAACGTTGTGCTTATCCCAACGGCGATTCTCTCGCCGCTGATTCCCTTCCTCAAGGAGCAGGCGCCAATCTTTGCGGCGGCGGCGATGGCTCTCTCGTCAGTGTCGGTACTGGGCAATGCTTTGCGTCTGCGGCGCTTTGGGAAACGGTCCGCGCTTTAGCCAGTACTCGAGCCTGCTTTGTTCAGCGGAGAGCAGGCGGAAAAGGGAACGGAGGAAGGAGCAGGGCCCCGAAGGGAAAATCTCTCTCAGCTACGGTAGCTGAAAGTCCTCCTTCTTCCGTCCGTTCCCAAAGGGACTAGCGTGATAGGGGATGGTGTGGGGACTGGCCGGGCTTAGAACTGGCTGCGTGAGGGTCGCAGCAGCTTATGGAAGATGCCAAAGAGCAGGAAAGCTGGTGGCCACTGGCCAACGAACAGCCCCCAATCCCGCTTACCGCTCACGAATAGAACCGCTGAGGTAATGATTGAGACCAGAGCAGCCCAGTACCACATCTCGCCTGGCAGACGATCAGTGGTCCGAAAATACTGCTCTTGCATGTCGCGAGCAGCTCTTGTCGTCTCGTGAATATCGACTTTTGCCATGTCTCCTCCTCATCTCAGCTCAACGATGTAGCAGAGTAGTACCCACTTCGCTCTATGCTGCTCAACAGTCGGCGCTGGGTACTCTGCTCTAAAGACGCCGTGAGAGACAGCTCTAGGTAAGGATAGCGTTCCTGGTTGCTTTTTCTTTTTGGGCAGTTTTTGCTCCTGCATGAGGCCTAGTGAGAGAGGAGAGGTCACCCGTTGAGGGGGCTGAGGCGCTGAGTCCTCTCGTGGAGAGGGAGGGCATGATACAATGCTCGTTAGAACGTGAGCAGAAGGTCGGGCGGTCGCGGGTCTGGGAAAGGGCGAGCAAAAAGACAGGCTCTTACTGGAGAGCCTTGCTTGTCTGCTTGCCAGCTATGTGCCACGGTGGTGAAGGAGAGCAATTTGAGGGAGCATGTGCTGAATGAAGAAGGAAACCAAGATTATTGCCCAGGAGCGTCGACGGAAGATTTTTGAGATTATCGAGTCGAGCGGCGTTGCTTCGGTACGTGATTTGGCGCAGCGCTTTGCTGTCTCGAACATTACGGTGGTCAGGGATTTGCAGGAGCTGGAGGAACAGGGATTGATCAGGCGGGTGCATGGGGGGGCCATCAGCCTGCGGGGTGCCAGTTATGAGCCGCCGTTTAGCGCGCGCGAGACCGAGCATGCTGAGGAGAAGCGTCGCATTGCCGCGCGGGCCGTGGAGCTGATCAGTGATGGAGAGAGCTTGATTCTCGATGTGGGGACGACGACACTGGAGATCGCGCGGGCACTCAAAGGAAAGCGGAATCTGACAGTGCTGGTAACAAATCTCCGGGCGGCTTTGGAGCTGGCCAATCAGTCGGCGATTCAGGTGATCGTGGTAGGGGGCAAGCTGCGCCCAAGCGAGTTGTCGCTAGTTGGTCATCTGGCGGAACGAACGCTGCGGAGCTTTCAGGTCGATAAGGCCTTTATTGCGGTCGGAGGGATTACGATCGAACATGGGCTGACTGAGTTCAATTTTGAGGAGGCCGGCACAAAGCAGGCCATGCTTGAACGGGCACGGCGACGTATTGTGGTGGCTGATCACAGCAAGTTCGGAAAGGTGATGTTGACGACAGTGGCGCCACTGAGCGCTGTTGATACTATTATTACCGATAGCGGCCTGGATCGCGAGACGCTGGCTCGCCTGCGTGAACTTGGCATCGAGGTCATTTTGGCTTAAGCCAGGCAGGTTCCTCAAGAGGGGAGATCGCCGCGCTCTTCTCGATGGGGCGTCGCGTGCATGAGCCGCCCGCTTGATTTGAAAGAAAGGAAAGTAGGCAGAGGATCTCTCTGGAACAGTCCTGGCTGGTCACCCCTGTCAGTGCTCAGGAGCATGCCATTGCCGTCCTCAGCGTGGAAGCCAAAGAGCTGGCCTCTGAGGTGCAGGTGAGTTTCCGTCAATTGGCCGAGTACCAGCTAGGGAGCGAACGTCAGATCGAGAGCCGTTTTGAGCGTCTAGAAGCGCTGCTCGTGGCAACGCGCAAGAATGTACGCATTATGCAGGAGCGAACAGCGCTGCTAGAGATGCGCACTGGCAGCCTCGAGCAGCGCATGGCCAGCCTCAAGGGCCGGATGGTCGGGCTGGAGATGCGTATGGAAGCGCTGGCGAGGCGTGTAGCTTCTCTCGAAGAGAAGATGGCTACCAAGGAAGATATGGCGGCCCTAGAGGCCCGCATCGAGAACGAAGTAGCCGCCTTGGAGACTCGCATCAAGGGGCGGGCGTAGGAAGCCTGCATCATGGAGACACTGGCTCACCTCACCACATTGCTCAATGCGTGTCCGGCCAATCAGACTGATTAGCTCTGCTGCTCCCTATTTCCACAGATGGCGATGAATAGATTAGCTGAACAGGCTCAGAGGGGTGGGAGCGAGCGCGAGAGGGAAGCGCGTGCTTGCGACCGTGGCAGGCGCTTCCCTCACCCGCCAGGAAGTGTCGATCAGAGCGAAGCCAGCATGATCCCGAGCGCCAACACCAGGCCACCGAGCCAGAAGCCTGCTCCCAGCACTTCCTGAAGAAAGAGCGCGCTCAACAGCCCGCCGACCAGCGGCTGCGCGAAGAAAAAGACTGCCGCGACGCCGGCAGGCAACCGTTCCACACCACGATACCAGAGGAACCAGGCGAGAGCCGTTGCTCCCAGTCCAAGGTAGAGCACGCTGGCCAGTGAACTCAGAGAGAAAGAGAGCCGAGGAAGATGGCTCAGCTCCCACAGCGCCAGCGGCAGAAAAAAGACCAGACTCCAGAGCGTTCCATACGTTGTGATCACCAGGGCCGAGTATTTGCGGACCAGTGGCGTCCCGAGTACAGTGAACAAAGCCCAGAAGAAGGCAGAGATAATCAACAGCCCGTCGCCAAGTAGCAGCGAGCGCGCCTGAGTACTTGCCCCATTGCTTTGCTCGCTACCGACAATAATGACTACGCCAACCAGGGCCAGCAGCGTACCGGCAACAATACGCCAGCGCGGACGCTCGCCGAGCAGCAGCCAGGCTAGCGGGACAATGAAGAGCGGCGTAATCGTAGTTAGCAGCGCACCATCGTGGGCGCTGGCCAAATTGGTACCAATGAACTGCGTAGTGATCGTAGCGGCGATGCACAGGCCGAGCAGTGGCAGGCGCCAACGTTCCTGGCGCTGCAAGCGCTCACGTGGTCCACGTAGGCGCAGCACCAGCCAGAGAGCGGCACCTCCTAACAGGAGACGCAGCAGCCCCAAGGTGACCGGAGGGATCGCTCCAAAGCTGGCGCGGCTCACGACATACATGCCTCCCCACAGACAGGAGGCTCCAAGTGGCGCCAAGCCTGCCAGGCTGTGCAGGCCAGAGCGCCGGCTCGTCAAAGGAGGGGGAGAAATACGCACAGTAACCGTTCCTCAGTTCTGATTGCTAACAACAGACCAGACGGGGACTCACCAGAAGCAGCGATGACTGCGCCAGTAGCAGAAGCCTGCTGAGCCAGCCAAGCGAAACAAATTGCTATGATGAGGCGCAGTGACGCAAAGCCAAAAACAGTCTCCAGCCCGCGGAGATCTCTTCTTTCGCGTGATGAGAGAGAATGAGCAAGATCCCAGCCCCCTGGACAAGGTGTCGCTGTCCCTGCTCGGAAGCGCTTCGCTCAGCAAAAAGCTGGCCCGCTCCAGGGCTTGGCGGGCTGGCGCTCAGAGAGAGCAGATGAGGAGAGGACAGGGGGGACGAATCTGTGGATGAAAGCCAGCTACGGTAACCATACGTTGTACTATGCTCCACTCAATCAGAAACTACTCCCAGGCTACTAAAATGATGCCATAGAGAGCAGTCAGAAATCAAGGGCAGAGCAGAAGCATGGCTCTGGCTGTGCCTCTGCCGCGCCTCTGATTGCCTGGTGCTCATCAGAGCGGCCACTGCTGCCGTCGAGGGCAAGTACGAGGGGCTAGAAGCCTCCAATGCCCAGGCCGTGCAGGATCATCTCTATGGCGGTTGCCACAATCACCGGCAAAAAGACCAGCCGGATAACGCGGTTGCTCAGGCGTGAGAGCAAGCGGGAGCCGATCAAGGCCCCGAGGAGAATGCCCAGAGCCACCGGGGCGGCCACCAAAGGGGGAATATCGCCGCGAGCGAAGTAAATGCCGGCACTGGCTGCCGCTGTCACGCCGATCATAAAGTTACTGGTGGTCGTTGAAACCTTCAGGGGTAGGCGCATCACAACATCCATTGCCAACACCTTAAAAGCGCCGCTGCCAATGCCTAGTAGACCCGAAATTACCCCGGCCACATACATAAGGAGCAAACCCAGGGGGGTGTGCGTCACCTGATAGCTCACCTCACGCCCCAGGTGCTCATCAGGGTAGCTGCTCGCCAGGTGCAAACGCGTTGCCAACCAGTCATTCTGCACCCCTGCAGGCAGCTCCTCACCCATTTTGAAGAGCGTGGGCAGCGCTGACAGCAGCAGAATTACGCCGAAGATGACCCCCAAGACTCCCGGTGCTAACAGTCCGGCCAGAAAGGCGCCGCTGATCGCTCCCGTGGTAGTAGCCAACTCTAAAAACATGCCGACGCGCATGTTCGTCATACGATCGCGCACATAGGCCGCCGCAGCGCCGCTGGAGGTGGCGATCACCGAGATAATACTGGCCCCGATAGCGAAACTGATCGGCAGGCCAAAGACCAGCGTCAGCAAAGGCACGATCAGAACGCCACCGCCCAGACCGATGAGGGCACCAAGCAGACCAGCAGCTACCGAGCCACAGAAGATGAGGGCAAAAACCAGGGCCGAGAACCGGAAATGGGCCAGACTGCCGAGATGGGCGCTGCTCGCACCGCGGTCACCAAAGAAAAGGCTGTAGAGTAAAATCAGCAGCACAACTAGCGTAATTAGTACATAGAGTAAATCACGCTCAAGAGCGAAGGCAATGATTGAAGTGGCAACGCGTAGTACCGGCGTAGCGATGAGCACAGCAAGGCCGAGAACGATGAGCGCCACAGCCTGCCCTTGGAGCAGGCCAAGCGCCAAATCCGGCAGCGAGTGAGGAAACCGGGCTACGCTTGTCGTTGCAGAGCCGCCAGGCTGCAAAAAAAGCCAGACGACGCCAACCATAATAATAGCGGCGCTCACCAGGACGCCGCCCTGCAAAATCCAGCCAATGACGCTAGCCGCCTGGGCATCAACAGCGCGGGAGGTCGTGGCTGTTGTCCCAGTTGCAGACTGTCGCTGCTCCACCTGAGTAGCTGGCAGCGTAGGATCGTTGCGGGTCATGCTCTCCTGTCTCTCCTGGTGTTCCTAATTTAGACAATGGTAGAAAGGAAGGTAAGTAGAGTAAAGCGCACTGGGAGTGGTGCAACAGCAAGTCGTCGCGCCGCGTGGATCAGGTAAGCTATGGCGAGCTAGTGGGCTATTTGCCACCCCCGTTTATGAACTATAGATCATTTGTCGCAAAAATGCCACATCATCAATCTCACGCTAAGGGACGAAACGGATGTACCGTCGCGCGGAAAGCCCTGCATGCCAGATGCTGGTCTTTCATCCTGATCCACGGACTGACCGAGACCGGAGGTAGGCTGAGCGTGCACAGACGATCAGCCTGCTTCCGGTCAGATGAGACTAGCTCTAGAGAACAGACTGAGAAAGGCAGGGGACGCTGGAAGCTATTGAGGAGTATCGCCCTGATCCCACCACAGCCCCATACGGGCGGTGGTGCCGCCATCGACATAGAGCACCTGGCCAGTGATGAATTCGGCGGCATCTGAAGCTAAAAAGGCAACTGCCGGTCCGATATCCTCGGGGTGACCGACGCGTCCCCAGGGGACCAAAGTATTGCCCAGCTCGCGCGTATAGCCAGGGATAGCGAAATAGCGAGGCACCTCGATGATACCGGGGCCAACAGCATTGACCCGGATACGCCGCGGTGCCAGCTCTATCGCCAGCTCTCGTGTGAAAGCAATAATTGCCCCCTTGGTAGCGGCGTAGGCCGAGTGCCGTGGGAAGCCAGCGTAGCCGTGAATCGAGGTGATATTCACGATCGAACCGCCGCCGCGCTTAAGCATGTAAGGTACGGCCTGCTGAGCGCAGAAGAAGTAGCCGCGCATATTGAGGTCGAAGACTTCGTTATAGGTCTCTTCGCTGATCTTAAGGAAATCGTCGGCGCGCGTCACCCCTGCATTATTGACCAAAATATCCAGTCCCCCCAGAGCCTCGGCGATTTCGTCAACGACACGGCGGCACTCAGCCACTTTGGCCAGATTGCCTTTGACAGCGACTGCTTTCCCGCCCAAAGCCTCGATGCGAGCAACTGTTTCGCGTGCGCCCTCTTCGCTGTGGGCATAGTGAATCCCGACGGTGGCACCCTGGCGCGCCAGCTCAATAGCAATGCCCTGGCCGATGCCCATGCCAGCGCCAGTGACCAGCGCCAAGCGACCGGAAAGTGTTCCCATAGCTTTGCTCCTCTTTCTGTTCCTTCCTTTTCCTCAACTGAGGGAGTGAAGCGTGACAGCCTTGTCATCTCTCTACGCGCAGACAGAAGCTACAAGCTGAGCTAGCTCAGACCGGCTCGACCTTGGCCTCTCTTGCCCTGTTCTGGTCGCTCTGCCATGCGGCTAACTATGCTCTATCGAACTCCAGAGCACTGGGTGGGTGGGAACAGCGTCAGAAGAAGGCACTCAGCTTTCACTGGCTTCCCAGGTCACCACGCCCTCGCGTTGGAGGCGGCGTACACGTCCGCGGCGTTCTAGCCAGCGCATATGCGCCTCCAGCGCGTACTCCAGATCAGGGGGAAAGCCAAAGGGGCCGAGCAGAGGATCGGCCAGCTCAATCAAGCGTGCCAGCGTGAGAGGTTCCTTAGCCTCGGCCAGCAGACGTGCCAGCACGGCGTCAGTGCGCAAGACAAAATCGCGGCTCGCCTCTAGGAAGGCTGTCACCTCCTGATCGCGCATAATTGGGAAATGACCAGTGAGCAGGATAGTAGGCTGCAACGAAGCAATCGTCTGGATAGAAGTAAGGTAGATATCGCGATCGGTGTAGGGAGGAGGAGCCGTCGGAGCGCCATCGCGATCGATCTGCGTAGCCCCATTGAGAGCATCGCCGATAATGGCGACACGTCGGTGCGGCTCCCAGAGCATCAAATGGCCGGGTGTATGGCCGGGTACATGCAGCACCTGCAGCAGCAGCTCTGGCCCGCAGCGGATATCTTCGCCGCCGGTCAGGCCCAGGGTAGTGGGGATAGGATTCCCCTGCCAGGAGCGCAGCATCTGCGTCATTTCCGGGGCATAAGTCAAGCCATGATCGGCATGGTAAGCATCGTAGCGCTCACGGAAGATCGCCTCAGCATCCTCAATCCAACGCCGATCGAGGGCAGGCACCAGGGTAAGCGCACGTGGGCAGGCGGCACGCAGTGTCTCCAGGCCGCCGAAGTGGTCGACGTCTCCATGCGTCACCAGAATCATATCAAGGCGTGCGGGGTCACCCAACATCTCCGCGAGCCAGGGAATCAGCACCTCGCGCGCCAACTCCGGCGTGCCCGCGTCGACCAGCAGCGAGCGCTCACCGACAATCAGGTGATGGGCCATCAGCTTCTTGCCGATGTAGGCTTCCTGGCGGTAAATGCCAGGTACAATCTCCATGACCTTCCTCCATTTCTTGACGCGGCTTGACGTTCAATGGCCACGTAACGTATAGTTGCTGTGACAGGGCTACTGCACCGCATGACAGTCGTCAGAAGACGAGAGGCCAGCGTACTGTAATGGTACATCAGACCGGTGCCGCTACTCAATGCATCCGTTTTCCGCTACTGCTTACCTCTGCAGCCCTCTCAAGCGCATGTGTTGCTGCGGCAGCCTTCCTTTGTCTGCCCCGCAGGCAGCCCACCTGACCCTCTCAAGGGGCCATGCCGAGACGATCATCAGACTTTCCGGTGAGGCAAGGGAACGGCCTCCAATCAGATCGGCGCCATCAGACCAGGGAGCAAAGACAGGGAGAAAAGAGAGCGGCCTAGTGACTTAGTGAGAGCAGAAGACCAGATCAACGAAAGGGAGCATTAGAGCGATGGCTGATCTCATCGTCGAAACCTCGGCAGGCAAAGTCAGAGGAACAACCATCCACGACATCGCAACCTTCAAGGGCATTCCCTATGGCGGGCCGACGGGAGGAGAGAACCGCTTTCGCCCACCGACAAAACCGGAACCCTGGGCTGGGGTCCGTGATGCCCTCAAGTACGGGCCGGCCTGTCCCCAGCCACCCGAGGGCATGAAGCGCCTGCGGGCCATCATTGGTGAAGGGGGACGCGAAGAAGAAAGCGAAGACTGCCTTTATCTTAACGTCTGGACCCCAGCGGTGGCGGATGGTCGCAAGCGTCCCGTGCTCTTCTGGTGTCATGGTGGTGCTTTCAGCATGGGTTCTGGCTCAGCAGCCTTCTATCGTGGCACTAACCTTGCGCGGCGAGGCGATGTAGTAGTCGTCACCGTCAATCACCGGCTAGGGCCGTTTGGCTACCTACATCTGGCCGATGTGCTTGGCGACGATTATGCCGAATCTGGCAATGTGGGCATGCTCGATCTTGTCGCCGCCTTAGAGTGGGTGCGCGATAATATCGAAGCCTTTGGCGGTGATCCTCAGAACGTCACCATCTTCGGCGAATCGGGAGGGGGGGCCAAGGTCAGCGTGCTGATGGCTATGCCGGGAGCGGCGGGACTCTTCCAGCGAGCCATCGTCCAGAGTGGTCCGGCCCTCCGCATGGCCACGCGCGAAAAGGCTACTGAGCGTGCCGAACGCCTACTGCGGGCCCTGGGCATCTCGCGCGCCAACAAAGAGCAGCTACATGAGATTCCAGCGCAGCGCATCATCGCAGTCAACGACGCTATCAACCCCAATGCGCTCGGCCCCTGGGGACCGGTGGTCGATGGTCATATTCTCCCCCAGCATCCCTTTGATCCCGAGGCCCCGGCGATCTCGGCCCATGTTCCCCTAATCATAGGTACCAACAAGGACGAAGCCACGCTTTTCCTCCTTAGTGATTCGCAACTCAGTGCCCTTGATGAGGTGGGGCTGCGCCAGCGGGTCCAGGCCCTGCTCAAGGATGGCGAGGCTGTTGAGCGCCTGCTGGCGGCCTACGCCCGCGCCTATCCCAATCAGACGCCGGCGGAGCGCTATACTGCTCTTTTGAGCGATGCTATGATGCGTATCAACTCCATTCGCCAGGCTGAACGCAAAGCCCGGCAGGGGGGAGCACCCGTCTACATGTATCTTTTTACCTGGGAGACCCCGATTCTCGATGGCAAGCTCAAATCGTGCCACGCGCTAGAGATCCCCTTCGTCTTTGACAACCTGGAACCGGCGCGGCGCTTCCTGGGAGCCACCGAGGGCCTGAGACCCGAACTAGAGAGGCTGGCAGCCAGCATGAGCAGCGCCTGGCTCGCCTTTGCACGCCACGGAGTGCCGACTGCCCCCGCTCTGCCCCACTGGCCAGCTTATACCCTAGAGCAGCGGGCCACTATGATCTTTGACCTGACCTGTCGCCTTGAGAACGACCCTGGCGGTGAGCTGCGCCAGGCCTGGGAAGGTCTCCCTGTGCGTGGGATGTCCGAGTAAGCCCCGCCTCAGCTAAGGGGAATCAAAGGCGACCTTGCGGGGAGCGCAGCGAGCAGTGTAGGAGAGCGCTCTCCTCAGCGAGAGCATGCAGGTTTGCAATACAGGAGCGCAAGGCAATGGCTGAAATAATGCAAGAAACGCGCGCCTTTGTCACGCGGCTGGGCCTACCGGCAGGGGATGCGCATGAACTGCCCACCTCCTCCAAGCGTTTCCCGGATGGAGCCCAATATCGGATTGAGATTCCCAGCGTTGAGGGACCGGCGGCCCTGGAGGCTGTACGGGAAGCGGCGCGGGAATATGGGGTACGCATACATCGCGTCTCACAGGGCAGTGGCATCATGCTACTGCGTACCGACGAGATAAAGGCGATGACTCGGCTGGGGTATGAAATGGGGATCGAAGTCAGCCTCTTTGTGGGGCCACGCGCTGGCTGGGACACAGGGGCTCAGTTCTGGAGCCGTTCCGGGCGGAACCTAGGAGCCAGGCAGCGCGGCATGGACCAGCTCATCTACGCTTTGGAGGACATTCGTCGTGCCGCTCAGTTGGGCATCCGCTCGGTACTTGTTGCCGACGAGGGCCTGCTGTGGGTTGCCGCTGAGATGAAGAAGGCTGGTCAACTGCCCCCGAACTTCGTCTTCAAACTCTCAGTCCAGATTGGTACCGCTAATCCGGCGGCGGCGCGTGTTATGGAACAGCTTGGGGGCAGCACTCTCAACACCCCAACTGATCTTTCGCTTGCCCAACTGGCTGCCATTCGCCAAGCGACCGACATGCCGCTCGACGTCTATGTCGAAGCTCCCGATGACTTCGGTGGCTTTGTGCGTCACTATGAAATTGCTGAGCTGGTGCGAGTTGCCGCGCCGGTCTATCTCAAATTTGGCCTGCGCAATGCCCCCGACGTCTATCCCAGCGGTGGTCATCTCGAAGCCACTGTTGTCGCCCTCTCGCGTGAGCGCGTCCGACGGGCCAGCATTGGTCTGGAACTCTTGCAGCGCTACTATCCTGAAGCCACGACCTCCGAGCTGCCTGCGCCGGGGCTGGGCGTGCCCGAGCCACCTGCCGCGGACTAGCGCAGGGCCACCAGCGCAGAGCAAAAAGCGACCGAGTGCTCTCAGACCAACACTCGGTCGCTCGCTGCTCTAGGAGGCAATTCGGCCTGCTCGCTCGGACTTGGGCGGCTGCGCCCCCCAAGCCATCGGCGCTCACATCAAGTGGCTAAGCCTCCAGCGTCGTCACATCGCCCAGCGGCTGGCCAAGCTCGCGGGCGCGCAAGACACGGCGCATAATCTTACCGGAGCGCGTCTTTGGCAGCGCGGTCACAAACTCGATCTCATCGGGAGTGGCGATCGGACCGACGTTCGTGCGCACGTGCTGTTTCAGCTCCTCGGCCATTGCCTCCGACGGCTCGTTACCGGCCTTCAAGATCACAAAGACCTTGATATGCTCGCCCTTAACCGGATCGGGCTTACCGATGGCGGCAGCCTCGGCTACTGCCGGATGGCTCACCAGGCTCGATTCAATCTCCATTGAACCAAGGCGATGGCCCGAGACCTTAATTACATCGTCAACGCGGCCCTGAATGCGGAAGTAGCCGATCTCGTCGATGGTAGCTGCATCGCCCGCGAAGTAGACGCCCGGGATCGTTTCCCAGTAAGTACGATAGCGGGCCGGGTCACCGTAGATCGTGCGCATCATCGATGGCCACGGATGACGGATAATCAAGAAACCGCCCTTGCCCGTCTCAACCGGGTTCCCGTCCTTATCAACCACTGCCGCGTCGATGGTCGGCAAAGGACGGGTCGCGCTACCCGGCTTCAGCGGCAGAATGACCGTCGGGCTAATCAGAATGGCGCCCGTCTCCGTCTGCCACCAGGTATCCATGATTGGCAGGGCATCGCGTCCAATATTGTGGCGGTACCACATCCAGGCCTCGGGATTGATCGGCTCGCCGACCGTACCCAGAATGCGCAGGCTCGACAGATCATGCTTGGCCGGCCACTCCTCACCAAAGCGCATCAGGCCGCGGATCGCCGTCGGCGAGGTGTAGATGATCGTCACTTTGTACTTCTCTACCACGCTCCAATAGCGATCGGGGGCGGGATACTGTGGCGTACTCTCGAAGAGCACACCGGTCGCGCCATTCAGCAGGGGACCATAGACGATGTAGCTGTGGCCGGTCACCCAACCGATATCGGCAGTGCACCAGTAGATATCGTCGGGCTTGATATCAAAGACAAACTTGGTCGTTGCATAGACGCCGACAGCATAGCCACCGTGGACATGGACCACACCCTTGGGCTTGCCGGTGCTGCCGCTTGTGTAGAGGATATAGAGGAGATCCTCACTATCCATCTCCTCGCAGGGCACCACGGTGTCGTTGGGGATATCCTGAAGCAGTTCATCAGCGTAGACATCGCGTCCGGCCTGCATCGGGACCTCGGTGCCCTCGCGTTTGAAGACGATCACCTTCTCGATCGTGGGGGTATTGGCCAGGGCCTCATCGCAGATCTTCTTATACTCAATCAGCTTACCCCCGCGATGGCCCGTATCGACAGTGATGAGCACCTTCGCCTGTGCATCGTTAATGCGCTCCTCCAGAGCACTGGCGGCAAAGCCGCCGAAGACCACCGTGTGGATCGCGCCCAGGCGAGTGGTGGCCAACATCGCGGCGACCAGTTCGGGAGTGACAGGCATATAAATAGCAACGCGGTCGCCCTTCTTCACGCCCAGGTTCTGGAGAGCCTTGGCCAGGCGATTGGTCAGGACATAGAGATCCTCGTACGTCAGCGTGCGGCTGGAGCCATCATCGGCCTCCCAGTAGTAGGCCACCTTCTGGCGCGTCGACGTTTGCATATGGCGGTCGAGGCAGTTATAAACGATGTTAAATTTGCCGCCGACGAACCACTGGAAGAAAGGCTTCTCGGTCCACTGGAAAGTCGTGTGCCAGGGCTGGAACCAGTGCAGCTCGCGCGCCATGTCGTTCCAGAACTCCTCACGGTGCTCCAGCGACCAGCGATAGAAGTCCTCATAGTTATCGAAGCCCTTGGACTTCATGTAAGCCATGATATTGGCTCGCTCGACGACTTCGGGGGATGGGGGAAAGAGCCGCTCCTCCATCAGGATGGTGTCGGTGTTCTCAAAGCCGAGGTTGCTCATGACTGCTTCGTCCTTTCTGTCTGACGCTTGCTCTCACTCATATCGCCGCCGACGGCGATGCGAGTGGGGTTGAAGAAGAAACGACATACCGCAAGCTGATTGAGAAGGGCCAGTGTCGCGACGCGCCACGCGCGAGCGGTCAAAAAATAACCCTCTACCGTGCTATTACCTGGCGGGCCAGGCTGCGCTCCCTGACCCGGGGCCATGCCAGGCACCGTTAAAGGGCCAACTCCCGCACGTGATACAGATGGAGAGGAACGACGAGGTCCTGTCACTCCAGGTATTCCGCCGTGTGATACTGTATCGCATAACCTATCGCACTGCGATACGTCATGCATGATAGCATATTTACTAGCGTGCGTCAAGGGTAGCATCTACCTACCTGCACGAAAGTACCTCCTCTGCCTCCTGGTCAGACGGAATGCGTTGCTATCATGCTATTCACAAAAGATAAGTTATTGCTGGAAAGTGTAAGTTTGGAGTATTTTCAACAGATTTACATAAGAAATGTGCGACAGCAAAACTCTCTTGCGGAGGAGAAAGGCATATGTCCAGGACAGCACATGCAGATCATGAAAGAGGCTCGCGTGAGCTGACGAGAGGGAGGGCCAGGGAAAAGGGAGCTGGGGCTAACAGGCGTTGGCTCTCGGGAGGCAGGAAGTGGAGACGAGGGGGAAAATGGGGAGTGGTAACCCTGCTGCTGGGGCTACTGGTCGCCTGCGGGGGCAATCCTGGAACTGGAACTGGACTGGCCACACCGACCGCCACATCTCCGGCCCTCGCCACACCAGGCGGGGCTGTCACGGCGACTGCTCCCGCAACCAGCGGGGGAGGAGCGGACTGGACCACTTACCATCGAGACAATACCCGGAGCGGCTACGTTGCGACAGCGCCTGATCCAACACGCCTTGTCTCCCTCTGGACCACTCATCTAGACGGAGCTGTCTATGCCGAGCCACTCGTTGTGCACGGGCGTGTCATCGTAGCGACCGAAGGCGACTCCCTCTATGCTCTCAACCTGAGCACTGGCAGTGTGGTGTGGCATACCAAAGTGGGGACGCCTGTACCCCTCTCGACCCTGCCCTGTGGGAACATTGATCCGCTCGGCATCACCGGCACGCCGGTCTATGATCCAGCCAGCAACCTGGTCTTTGCCGTCGCCGAAATCAGCGGTCCACAGCACATCCTCATTGGGGTAGATGCCGACAGCGGGGCCCTGAAATTCAGGCGCAGTATTGACCCTCCGGGAGCTGATCCGCGTGTCCACCAACAGCGGGCCGCTCTGGCTCTCGCCAACGGGCGTATCTATGTGGCCTATGGGGGACTCTACGGAGACTGCGGCGACTATCGAGGGCGTGTCGTTGCCGTGCCGACCACCAACCCGCAAGCGGCTATGCTTACCTTTAGCGTACCCACACCTCGCGAAGGAGGCATCTGGGCCCCCGCAGGTCCGGCGGTTGATGCGTCAGGCGACATCTATGTCTCGGTAGGCAATGGCGCCGTCACCTCGGGTGACTGGGATCATAGTGACTCAGTGCTGCGTCTCTCTCCCACGCTCCAGCTTGAAGATGGCTTTGCGCCGACGCAGTGGGCCAGCGATAATGCTGCCGATCTTGATCTTAGCTCCTTGGGGCCGGTCCTGCTTCCCAATGGTCTGCTGTTCATCGCCGGTAAATCGGGGATTGCCTATCTCCTGCGGGCCAACGCTCTAGGAGGAGTTGGGGGACAGCTCCAAGAGCAGCGGCTCTGCGATGCCTATGGTGGGGCGGCTCGTGTCGACAATGTCATCTATGTCCCCTGCTCGCTCGGCGTGCTCCAGGTGACGATCGCGAGCGGTCCGCGCATAGTCCGTGGCTGGCAAGCGCCAGCGAACATTAACGGCTCGCCTATTGTAGGCGGCCATACCCTCTACGTTGTCGATCGCACAGGAGCGCTCTACGCGCTCAATCGCGAGACGGGAGCGCTACGTGCTCGCATAGCCATTGAGCCGACATCGCGTTTCGCCACGCCGACATTAGTGGGACGGACTCTACTGGTCGGGACCATGAGCGGCGTGGTCGCGGTAGGTATCGCCTGAGTGCCTGGGAGTGCGGGAAAGAGGAAGAAAGGGCAATAAGGGAAAAGACAGCCGGTATCACAGCCAGGCCGGCCTGGTGGGGCGGAGGAAGCTCCGGCACAACGTTGGCCCCAGTTTCCTCCGCTGGCGTGGCCTGGTGCGGCTTTCGTTGCCGGCACCGTCCTGCAACGCTCTCCCTTAGCTCTGGTGAAGCGCGGCTCCTAGCGCACGCAGCGTATCCTCAGTTCTCTGCTGGGGTGGGGCTTTAACTCGTAAGCTGGTGATGAAGGCGCCTTCAAAAGTACACTCTAGCCCGGCCTCTAGGGGGTCGCTCTTGCTGCCGTGGCCCAGGCCAGGCTGAGATGCCGGGCTATCTTCGGTCGCCAAAGACTGAACGGACAGGCTAGCAAAGCGCAGATGCGCAGTCACGCGATTCCCCATTTCGCACAGATGCTGAAGGTGAAAACGCAGGGTAGGAAGAGCGCTTTGAAGTGTCTGCAGCAGTTCAAGAAATTGAGACTTGCTGAGACTTTGAGTTCCAGTGCCGTAATACACGAAGTGGTCAGCGAGATAGGCGGCGGCTTGCTGGTAGTCCTTTTGCTCCAGAGCCGCGGCTAGCGCCAGAAGCGTTGCTGCCTTACTCATGTAAAGACCTCCTCTTCATGAAATTCTTGTGATTGGCACATCTCAGACAATACATCTCTCTTCCCTGAGAGCCTGCTTAGTTGGTCAAGACGAAACAGTCATCCTCTTTCTGGTACGTCGCGACCAGGTAAAAGGTGACATCCTTGGCCAAAAGACAGGCACTATCCTCCTTCAGAATATTAAGATGTATGAACTGACCGATGACAAAAAACAACGCAGGGACGAGAGCGGCGCCGCTGCCGCGAGCGACAGCTCGCATCGAGTGTGCTCGCTGAGCCTGGCCATAGCTGGCCGAGCACAGCGAGCGCGATGAGGAGTTGTCGCGGCCTGCTGGATCAGCCGACGGTGGCTGCCAACAGGATGGCCGGGAGCTTCGTCGGTGAAGGCGCGGCCAGGAACTCGACCAACTTCGGGAAGATCTTCAAAGCCTTACGTCCCTCAGTCACAAACCAGGGCGGGGTCGGAGTAGTGCGGAAAGGGCCGCGAAGAACAGACTTTTGGGCGCGGGAAAACATCAGTGTATTGTGGACCACGCCCGTGCC
>NZ_JADGHT010000066.1 GCF_019683755.1 Thermogemmatispora sp.
TGTGTATAAGAGTCTGGTGCAGGGAGTGGTCAGCATTCCAGAGCATGTGCGTGCCATAGATCGGCGCGTTGAGCAGGGAAGCGATCGGGTAGCAGAGGCGGTCATCGAGTTTCGGGCGCGCACTATGATGGTGAAGGAGATAGCCAAAGCCTTTTTCTTACCGGGCTTGGTAAGGCGAGAGGTAGCTCGCACTGATGCACCTCGCGCTGCTGCCAGCGGTGAGAGGTCATGGAAGGCCGTTCCACTGCCGACGAGTCACAGTGCTGTTGATGGCCTATCAACTGCCTCAGAGCTTGAAGGCTCTGGCCAGCGCGGCGGCATCGACCAGCTTCCCGCCCGCGAGGAGACGCCTGCCAGCCAGGCGATGCAGTCTATGCGCCATGTCGCTCCTCATTGATTACGTGCGTCAGTTTGTCCATCTGCAGCGGAATGCTCGCCTCTATCTTATCAGCAACGCTCTCAGCGGCGTTTCGCTTGGCATTCTGCTGCTGCTCTATAATCTCTATCTCGATGCGCTGGGCTATCGCGCTGACTTTATCGGAGCGGTCCAATTCGTGGCTACGGTCGGGGCGGGACTGGCCATCTTTCCTGCGGGTCTCTGCATTGACCGTTTAGGAGGCAAGACAGTGCTGATTGTGGCCAGCCTCCTGATAGGATTACTTGGGGCTGGCCAAATCCTCTTTCGGCAGCCTCTGCCCTTGCTAATCACAGCCTTCCTGGCAGGAGTAGTCAGCGCGGCCCTGCTCGTCGTGAATGCCCCCTATCTCACGCAAAACAGTTTGCCGGCGGAGCGCTCTCATCTCTTCAGCCTGAATCTTGTAGTAACTCTGGTAACCTCGGTAGCTGGGCGTTTGCTAGGCGGAGCTTTGCCTGTCTGGTTCCGGCAGATTCCCTGGCTGATAGAGCCATTACCATTTCCTCTCAGTGCTCTACTGGCCCCTCAGCCGGAAGCGCGGGTCTATCAGCTCGCACTCATGAGTGCTGGCCTATTGGCCATTCCGAGTCTGGTCCCTCTCTTTCTACTCGACCCTGATCCACGGCCCCCGGAGGAGCAGTCTTCCAAGAAGGTCACGCTATGCGCTCTAGCCAGCAATCTCCGAAAGCATCTTCGTGAGATCGTGGCTGGCTGGAGGCACTGGCTGGACAGAAAGTTATGGAGATTATGGCTAGGCAATGCTCTGGTTCTGCTCACTCTCGAACAGGGGCTGATTGGCTTCGGGGCTGGCCTCTTTATCCCCTACTTCAATCTCTTTTTTGTGCACCAGCTGGGAGCCAGCTCATGGCAGTTTGGCCTGATTGATGGGGCTGCTACCGCTTTCACAGCCTGCGCGACCCTGCTCGCGCCCTGGTTAGCTGCGCGTCTGGGAAAAGCGCGGGCGGTTGTCCTGACCCAGGCTCTTAGTCTACCACTCATGCTTGTGTTAGGGTTCAGCCGCTCACTGCTACTGGCGGCCTTGCTCTATCCCCTACGGCAGGGAGCGATGGACATGACGATGGGAGTACTCCAGGCCTTCTCAATGGAAGTGGTACCGGCGCGCTGGCGTGGTCTGGCCAACAGCAGCTACCAGGCTGCCTACTGGATTGCTTATTCGCTGTCGACCCCTCTTGGAGGCATCATCATTGTTTGGCAGGGCTATCCCAGCATCTTTCTCCTGGCGGCCATCAGCTATAGCCTGGCGATTCTCGTGCTCTGGCGTGGTTTTGGGCGTGATCGTCAACCAGAGGAAGAGGCCCAGGCGGAGCGAACAGAAAAGGGAGCGGTCAAAGCTACAGCCGAGCCTCATTGAAGCGAGTGAGCTGGACCATTGCGGATCGCGCCCATCATAGAAGCCAGCGCCCTGGGCCAGAGCGGTCCTGCACGCAAAGACCATCACGCGGTCGCCGTAGTCCTTGCGAGGGGAGAGTAGAAGGAAGGAGGAGCGGGTCCCCGAGCGAGCCTGGCGAGCCGAGTAAGGTGAAAGAGGCACTTACGTATCCAGCAGGCTCGCGCAGACTCGCTCAGGTGCCTGCCTGGCTGGGACGGACCATGAAACGAATAAGTAGGATTGTCAGCTCATACAGACAGGACATCGTGACGCCCAGGATAATCGGGCTATAGAAATCCGCCCCGGGGGTTATGAAAGTCGAAGCGATCCAGAGTCCGACGTGGGCTGCGGCGCGGCGGCGTTTCAGGGTTTCGACGTTCACCACACCCAGTTTCGCCAGGAAAGTCAACACGAGAGGAATCTCGAAGACGATGCCGAAGGCCAGCAAGAAAAAGGCCACAAACGTAAAGTAGCTATCTGCTGAGACCAGCTCCACGAAGTCGCCGGCGGAGAAAGCAATCAGCCATTGGACTGGGTACTGGAGCACCACAAAGCCCAAGGCAATACCGGCCACGAAAAGGATGCTCCCCATGATCAAGAAGGGCAGGGCAGCCCGTTTCTCGTGGCGGTAGAGACCGGGGGCGATAAAGGCCCAGGCCTGATAAAGGATCACTGGCATAGCCAGCAGAATGCCGACAGCAATCGAGACCTTGAGGAAGACAGTAAAGCCCTCGGCCAGGCCGATAGTAATCAAACCTTTCCCTGCCAGCTCGCCATGAGGGCCAAGGCGCAAGCTATCCGCCAGCCTTGGCAGGGGCAGCGTCAAAAAGCGCAAAATCGGCTCACGGAAGATAAAAGCGAGAATCGCCCCCACGACGACGGCGATCAGCGACTTAAAAATGCGCCAGCGCAGCTCTTCCAGGTGCTCAACGAGCGTCATGGAAGCGCCGTCTTCCTCTTCCTCTTCGAGGTGAAAGGTCTCATCAAGGTCGGGCATCAGGTCAGGTCGTTGCAAATTCCCCGTAGCCATGCTCTCCCTCTACTCACTCCCGGCGGCGCAGCGCGGGCCGAAGCGACTGGATACGCCTACTCTTCATAGCTACTGCCTCATTCAGCCTTTTGCCCGCCCTCGCTGCTGGCCGGCTCTGTCTTACTAGTGCTCGTAGGAGAGGTCTGGCTCTGAATTGACTGAGGCTGCATCTCGCGAACCATCTCGGGAGATGGCTCAAAGAGCTGGTCCTGCCGCAGAGTGCTCCCACTGCTCAGACGATTCAGATTATTGCGCGCCGCGTAGGAAGGGGAAAAAGGCTCATCGAGAGGATCATGCTCCTCTTTATCTTTGGTGAGATCACTCATTCCCTTACGAAACTCCCTGATGCTCTTTCCGATCGCTGATCCCATTTCGGGTAGGCGCTTCGGGCCAAAGATCAGCAGGGCAACGAGCAGGATAACAATCAGATCGAAGCCGTGGAATCCGGGGACCATAGTTACACCCTCTCTTTTCTTGTCTTGTCTTGCCTTATTGAGACGAGCCGCGTGCCTTTATGCACTCTGAAAGCAACGACACTCTTCTGATTAATTGTATCTCACACCTGCAGTTGCTGACCAGCGGTAGCCCATAACCAACTGCTAGGGACAGAGAGCCACTGGTGCCCTAACGAGCACTGGCAACCTGGTAACCTACCCAGCCAGCCTAGCGCTAGCCGGAATAGGTAGGATAAGAGGACAGCTCCCGCTGAGGAGGAGTCAGCAGAGACTGCACGCACGCCAGACCAAGGCTCAGCACACCCGCGCCCGCAGCGCCCAGGGCCACGAGAGCGGTAGCGCGGCGGCGACTCAAACGCCGTTCGCCTAACAGATGAGCAATGCGCTGGTCGCTTTCAAGAGAAAGCGCCTCTCTGATGACACTTGCGCGCAGGCGCTCCTCCAGACCAGGGGGAGTGGGGGCCTGCTCACCATAGTGACGTAGGAGCAGCACCTCAACAGAATCCAAAGGCTGCATAAGGTCTCCCATCGTGCCAGGGAGGGCCAGAGACCAATCGCTCGGGCCTCTCTCGGCTGGCAGCATCTCCTTTTTGAAACATCTGCTCAGGTTGATGCGCTGCCACCTCCTCTGGATCTTCGGCGGGAGGAAGGGGCGAGGCTCCAGCCGAAGAGCCGGCTTGGCAGGCAGGCGCAGGCACCAGGCCTGACTGCTGGCGGGGGCCATCGCCACGCTCTAGAGCATAAAGCTGTTGGAACTGACGGCGGGCGCGCACCAGGCGCTGACGCACTGCCGGCTCACTGACATCCAGCATTTGGGCGATCTCCGCGCTAGAGAAATCGCCCACTACGGAAAGCAGCAGACAGACACGCAGTGGTTCAGGCAGGCGCTGCAGCGTCCGCTGCACGGCATCGCGCTCGGCGATCAACTCACCGGGATCAGTCCCGGAGATGGCTCCGTAGCCTTGAGGCTGGACGGGTACCGCCTGGGCTGCGAGGTCCTCCGTCAGATGTTCGCCCTCCGGCTCCTGATCGCGTCGCTGCTGTCTGCCCAAAGAAGAGAACGGCACAAAGCGGAAGAGGCGCTTACGGCGCTCCTGCATGCGGACCGTATTGAGAGCGATTTTCAGCAACCAGGCGCGTGCATTAAAATGAGGGCCACTGGAAGTACGGGCAGCCTCAATACTTTTCAGCGCCTGCTGAAAAGTATCCTGGGTGAGGTCCTGACTTTCCTCCCAATCGCCGGTCAGGCCATAGATCGTATGGAAGACCAGCCTACCGTATTGCTGGATAAGCGCCTCGACGGCCTGCGCCGCGGGTACCATCGTTCTCTGTTTCCTCACACACTCACTTGCGTCAGCCGGAGCTGAGGATGCCGGCTAGAGGAGGGAATCTCTCCTTACTTAAGGAGATGCCTGGGGGAGAGGAAATGTGACAGCGGGAAAGGTGAGGGGGGAAGAGAGGAGATGAGCGGCAACCACCGCCCCACCCATCCCACGCCACGTAAGCCATCTGATCTTGCTGAGCAAAGACACTGCTCTCAGGCTCTTTGCCTGACCTGACTGACCAGGCGAGACACCAAGCCGAGCCGAGCTGAGCCGAGCCGAGCCGGACCGCTTGGAGAGCAAAGGGGCAACAAGCAGAGAGGCGGTTTGACCGGCTGTCTGGCAGCAGACAGACCGACGCAGCTGACGCATGCACGGTATAGAGAAAAGCAACCTCACCACGGCCTACCGATCGGTAGGTAGGCGAGGAGGAGCACCAAATAGAACCGTGAGCAAGCAGCGCGCCGCCTCCTCTTTTCCGCCTGTCGCTGCTCGCGCCCTCGAGAGAGCGGAGCGAGCGCGGATCAAATCAGCGCAGCTTAGGGCAGCTCAGCGCAGATGTTCCTCGATATATTCCTGGGCCTCACCCACCGTCGTGATCTTCTCGGCGTCCTCATCCGAGATCTGGAGCTTAAACTCCTCCTCCAGGGACATAATCAACTCCACCAGATCCAATGAGTCCGCATTCAGATCTTCGACGAAAGAGGCACTGGGGACCACCTCGCTCTCGTCGACGCCGAGCTGCTCGACGATAATCCGCTTCAGGCGCTCGGCGACAGAGCCGGAGCCGGAGCCAGAGCCAGAAGCCATTAGGATGTCACCTCACTTTCCGCAGTTGGAGTGGGCTGCTGTTGCTGTGCCCGCGCAAATATAGTACCAAGGACACCATTGACGAAGCGGCTTGACGAATCGCTGCCAAAGAGCTTAGCTAATTCGACCGCCTCATTAATGGCTGCCTTTGCTGGTACCGTATTATTAAACAGAATCTCATAGATTGCAAGTCTGAGGATATTTTTATCGATGCGGGCCATTTGAGAAAGTGGCCATTCGCGTGCGGCGCTCTGGATCTGCGCATCGATTGTCTCCAGGTGGGCGCAGGTGCCCTCAACCAGCTCAAGGGCATAGTCCACCACCCGGGGATGCAGATTGCGCTCCTGGGCATGGCGCTGCACCACCTCGACGGGGGGATGCCGTACCGTATCGAACTCATAGAGCGCCTGCAGCGCGACCATTCTGGCCTGTCTGCGTATCCCTACCGGCATAGTGTCTTCACCCGATCGCTGGTCTACCTCACTGGTCTTGTCCGGCTGCGTGCACTTGCCCGCAAGCAGGAAGCCAACCTCTGTTGAACTTGCCTCAGCATGTCTGCCTCATCTCCATCCACTCTCTACCAACCTGTCTGCCTTCCCCCTTCTCCACCACTAGCTGCTCCTTCTCTCTCACCCGCTCTCTCCACTGACCGATGGCTCCTTTGCCCGAAGCTCTGGCCTTTTGTCTAACCTTTCTTCCTGCCTCTTCTCAAGGCACTAAGCCACATCCTGGATATAGACATTGATCTCTCGCACCTGCATCCCGACCATATGCTCCAAGGCGGCGGCTACCTCCTCCTGAACGGCAGTGGCGACCTCGACGACGTTCACGCCGGAAGCCAGGACCAGATAGAGGTCAACACTCACGGTATTGTCCTTGACCGTCAGAGCCACCCCCTGGCGAGGAATCTCGCGACCGGCAAAAGCCGGCCAGCGCTCGCTACCGCGAGCCAGACGGACGACGCCGGCCACGCCTAGCGCCGCGTTGGAGACAATGGTGGTCAAGACCTGGCGGGCGACGCGCACCACGCCTGGAGGCTCGTTGGTCATATAGTGTGCTTCCCTTCTACTCTGCAGCATGCTAGTGGAACGCTGGCCGCTCCATGCCATCTTATCCTCGCCTTTCCTCCTTGCCGCCTTGCCCTGTAGGCAGCAACCCTTGTTTATTATACCGCATCAGGGCTGGAGCAGGCCCTGCTCTTGCAAGGCTGTAACCGCTTTGTCTAGATCGTTGGCGTTGCTGATCGTCAGGGTGGTAGCCTCACGAACGATACGCTTGACCAGGCCTGTCAGCACGGAGCCGGGGCCGATCTCCACATAGACGGTGACGCCGGCCGCGGCCAGGTACTCGACGCTCCGAACCCACTGCACGGGAGCAACGATCTGGCGCGCCAGCTCCTGGCGCAGCGCCTCGGCATCGGTCAGCGGTCGAGCCTCAATATTGCTGATGATAGGAATGCTGGCATTGCGCAATGGCGTAGTAGCTAATACCTGGGCTAGACCGGCAGCGGCGGGTTCCATGACCGGTGAGTGGAAAGCGCCACTTACCGCTAAGGGGATTACCCGCTTAGCACCGCGAGCCTTGGCGCGCTCCATTGCCAAAGTCAGCGCACGCTGCTCACCCGAGATAACAATCTGGCCAGGGGCATTCAAGTTTGCCACGCTGACCTTGCCCCAGCCAGGATGCGGTATCGGTTGAAGCTGGGCCGACTCTTGGGCTCGTAAGGCCTCCTCGGAAGCCTCACGGCAAATCTCCTGTAAGGTTTCCTCATCCAGGCCAATGACTGCCGCCATGCCACCAGGGCACATGCTTCCCTCGTGGTGCATCAGACGTCCCCGCTCGCGAACCAGGCGTACGGCGTCTTCAAGGTCAAGAGCGCCGGAGGCGACCAGAGCCGCATATTCACCAACGCTGTGACCAGCAGTAAAGGTTGGGGTCAAAGGTGACGACCAGCTATGGCGGGGAGCAAGCCGCTCCTGGAGAGCGGCTAACAGGGCGAGGCTAACGGTGACAATCGCGGGTTGGGCATTAATCGTCTCACGGAGCTGCTCTTCCGGTCCCTGGAAGCAGAGGGCGCTCAACGCCATTCCCAGAGCCTGATCGGCCCGCTCAAAGACCTGGCGGGCAGCCGGTGACTGCTCATAAATATCGGCCCCCATGCCGACCGTCTGACTGCCTTGCCCGGGAAAGAGGAAAGCTATTCCTTGTGCTTCCATAGAGAATTTACGCTGGCGCGAGAGACAAGCGCGGCACGAGCGAGGCCTCAGCCTGCATCTGCTGCTGAATCTCACCTGGCCTGACCTTGCCTCGCTCGACCGCGGGCCTGCCTGATCTCACGCTCTCTCCTCTTCTCGTCGTGGTTTCAGGTTGCTTGTCCCAGTCCAGTGGAGTGCGATTTGCCGCACTGCGCTCGCAGCACTAGCGCTTACGCTCCTTGGGCCAGAAGACCTGGCGACCGCGATAAGTGCCACACTTTGGACAAGCGTGGTGGGCGAGTCGCGGCGAGCGGCACTGTGGGCAGAGCACCAACTGAGGTAGCTTCAAATGAAAGTGCGCGCGTCTCTCACCCTTACGCGCGTGAGAAACTCGCTGTTTTGGTAATGCGCCCATAGAAAAGGCTCCTCCTCTATCTCCTACATCGGGCTAACTGGCGGAAACGAGCCAGGTGGCCAGCGCAACAGCGGGCACTGCGAGCACGTCAAGCTTGCGACGGCAAGCGCTGCTGCAGTAGCTCGGCCAGCGCGCTCCAGCGGGGATCAATCTCCGGCTGGCACTGGCAAGGGCCCAGGCTAAGATCATGGCCGCATTGTGGGCAGAGACCTGGGCAGTCCTCGCGACACAGCGCGCGCATAGGCAGCTCCAGCAGCAGATGCTGGCGCACAGCCTCGCTCAAGTCGAGCTGGTGGTGCTCGTCAATCGGAAAGCCCTCATCCTCACCCAGGGGTGGAGGAACAGGCATACCGCTGGTGACATCGATGGTAGGATAGAATAGCTCCTCGAAGGTGATATGCATGGGCTGCTCAAAAGGCTTCAAGCAGCGGTCGCAGACCATCGGGAGGGTCAGATCCACCCAGCCATCGACCAGCAACCCGTAGTCGGTACGTCGCATGCGGACGTGGCCATTGACAGCGCCGAGTATCTTTAGATCGCTATCCAGCTGAACATCTTCTTCGTGAATATCTGCCTGGAAGGCGGTACCGATGGACGCCTTCAGCAGTTGCGCCACGTTGTACTGCATAAGAAACAGAACCTCACTTTTTGCCCCAAAGTAGACGACTGAACGGGAGAAGGGCTACAAATAGTGCTGAACAGGTCAGGCTGTCTGTCGATGGCGCAAGTCTGGAAGATACTCAGCTTCTCACGTACGCTGGTTCATTATAGGTGACCCTGAGAAGGTGTGTCAAGCCCTTGGCTCAGGACGATGGGGTGGCTCGCCTGGGCGCCCGAGCATTGGGCCGCCCATCGTATCGGCGGCCAGGGAAGAGCGGCGCGGGGAAGGATGGGGGGGCAGAGCATCCTCCGCCTCTTCCTCATCGGCGTAGAAGTCATAGCCGGCCTCGGTCAAGGCTGCGGCGGCCTGGTCCTCGCCCTCCTCTTCGCGATAGGGAGAGGCCCCCAGGCTTTCCAAACCCTTCTCAATACTCAAGATGGTGCGGCTGATTTCCGTTTCGATGGCTGTCAGGTGCTCATGCAAGGAGCGCAAGGTTTCCGCAACGTAGGCATTGGCCTCACTCTTGAGCTGCTGAGCCTGCTCTTCTGCCAGGCGCACCAATTCCTGCGAGCGCTCCTCAGCCTGGCGCAATAGTCCCTCGCGGTCCATCACCCGCTCGGATTCCTCGCGCGCCTTGGCCAGGATGCTGGCCGCCTCCGCCTGCGCCTGGGCCAGAATACGCTCTTTTTCCTGGAGGAGGCGTCGAGCCTGTTTGACCTCTTCGGGAATCGCTGCGCGCATCTGATCAAGGATCGCCAGAATCTCGGCCTCCCTGACCATAATCTGATTGACAAACGGCATCCTGCGACTACTGGCGATCAGGTTTTCCAAGCGATCTACCAGATAGAGTATATCCACACTGACCCTTCCTCTTCCTCGTGCTCTCTTGCGGCTGACTGACAGGACGGCTGCCGAGCAAGCTTGACTCGACTCACTTAGCTCTGCTCTGCTCTGCTCGTCTTCCCTCTGCCCTCTGGCTGGTAGGTGGCTGGAAAGACGGAACACTGACTTGCGTGGCCACCCAAGACGCGAGCCGGGCAAGTCGATTTTACTGTCTACCTTTCGACCTGTCCTGTCTCGTGTGCGCCAACCAGCTTCCTCTTCGGAGCAGCGACTGGCTGCAGCAGAGCCTGAGGCAGTGATCGCGCGAACTAGGCAATTGCTGCTCCTTGCTCAGCCAGCCGACAGACTGGCTAAGGCCGTCTCCAAACGCCCCCTCAGCGCTGGGGTCTTGCTCAATTCACGCCTCGCCGTGACCAAACTTGCGTTGCAAGGCTCTGATCACTGCCGGCGGCAGCATATCGCTGACGTTCCCCCCCAAGCGGGCTACCTCTTTCAGCAAGGAGGAACTGACAAAGAGATGCTGCAAGTTGGTCAGTAGGCAAACAGTCTCTATTTCTGGGGCCAATTTGCGATTCATTAGCCCTTGCTGAAACTCTGCCTCAAAGTCGTTGGGAGAGCGGAGGCCCTTGATGATTACAGAGCCGCCAACTGAACGCACAAATTCGACTACGAGACCATAGAATTTTTCCACGCGGACATTGGTGAGGCCCTCAGCGGCGATGACCTCCTCCCAGAGCTGGACCCGCTCGTCGACAGAGAAGAGCAGGTTTTTATCGGGAACAGCGTAGACTGCCACGATCAGCGTATCGAAAAGGCGGGCGCCGCGCCGCGCGATATCCAGGTGACCATGCGTGAGCGGGTCAAAGCTGCCCGGGTAAACGGCAATCCGTTGACGTTTCTCTGCGTTGCTCACACGAACATCCCTTCACGATGCTGAAGCGGCCATTGTCTATCTCTCTGTCGAGTGACTGACGACCGCTGCGTCTGCCAGCGGGATCAGGAGAGTGCCCAAGAGACAGTCAGAGAGACGGCTACCCATCCGGCTGGGCTGCTGCAGTCAAGAAAGCCAGATGATCAGCTACCAGGTAGGGGAAAGGCTGACTCTCTTGCTGGCATCCTTTCCCCGCACGACTCTGACTGCTGCAGGCCTGCCTGATTGGCTTGCCGGCTCTGCTCTTGCTATAGCCACTCCGGGCCGTCTGGCATGTTGCTCTGTTGCCTATGATACCATACCTGCTGGAGATGGGGCAATGTATGGAAGGGACCCCAAGCCACTAGGGGGAGAGGAACAGACGGGGAAGCAATGGCCGTGAGTACAGGCCCAGCGGAGGGTGGAAGAGAGAGCTAGACGAAAGAGGCACACGAAAAGGCCAGTGCTGTTGTGAGTACTGGCCTTTCAGATAGCTACTAAGGCAGGGGCGGCAGGACTCGAACCCGCAACCTGCGGTGTGGAGCTGCTCTCCCGCAGCCCACGTTCAAGGGCTGCTGGCGCTCTCCCCGAACCGGACGTGCACCTTTCGATGCATCCGGCTCTCCAGAGGTTCAGGCCATAGACAACATTCTACGCTCGAGCATGTCGAGCGTAGCTGAGCCAGTGGACTGACCTCCTGCATCCCTTCCCCCTGTCTCAGGCATTACCCTGAGCATTTGAGTACTATGGATGCTCCGTCGCCATGCACCTTGCGGTGTTTAGGCGATCCCCCAGTTGCGCTTCTGCTCCGCTCCGGGTTTAGGTGCCTCGTTCGCCGCCGCGCTCGTCAACTAATGGACGAGAGCTTCACTGGAGAAGCGGTTACCAGCCCTCCAAATTACAACTGGCAATCCAGCGAAGCGGGCGACTGAGGTTCAAGCAATCCAGCCTTCACCATGCCCGGCCTAGCTGCCCGGCGCTTACCATTGTCTGGCGGAAGGGGAGGCGCCGGACTTTTCGACCATGCTGTTGTCCCCGCTCCCTTTCGGGTAGCCAGGTAAGGTCGTGCTTTAATCACACCCGCTTCAGTGATGTTGCACTACCGCAACAAGAACAGAAGCACCACAGGGGCGCACTTTGGAGACCGCTGCTCTACCATTGAGCTACACCCCTGTACACAGACCACTGAGCGGTGATCTGGCGGAGAGGGTGGGATTCGAACCCACGAGGGACTTTTGATCCCTAGCGGTTTAGCAAACCGCCGCACTAGGCCTCTATGCGACCTCTCCTTGTGTGGTAAAGGCTTCCTTTGCGATTGTCACAAACAAGGATACTCCACTTGTTGCGGATTGTCAAGCCCCTTTTTGCGCTGGCTGTGAGGTGATTGGAGCTGGCTTCCCCAGTCGAAGAAGCTGAGCGGAGGTTGCTACTCTTGGGCATTTGCAGGCGCATGTACCAGGAAATTTGGATGGTCATGCTGCACACTACGCGAAGTGTGGAGTATACTTAGTATTGTCGGCAAGAATTGCAAGAGAAGCACGACGTTGAGCTGATCGTGAGTGCCCGGCACGGCCTGGTAAAGAGAGGATAGCGAAGCGATGCTGGGGCAATTCAACATCGGCTATGGGGTCCGCCGGCTCCCGCTTTTGGTGCGGGCATTAGGGTGGCTCTGTGCGCTGGCCGTTCTGGTTTGGGTCTCACAAGGTTTCCCTCCCCATGCCTGGCTGCTGTTCTGGCAGACGCTCCAGCAGCTTCCGGCGCTATGGACGCTCCGCGGGCCTGCTCTTCTTCTCCCTCTCTTGGGATTGGCGGTCTTTGCCCTCCTGCTGGCTGGGGCCTGGATAGGGCTGTTGCTAGCCGGCTGGCGTCTCCTACGGGCTGCCTGGCGCAATTGGGAAGAGCGCCGTCTGCTCAGACATGAGCTTGAGCAGTTGCGTGAAGCTGAAGCCCAAGCGACCCATGCAGTAATGGGGCAACGGCCTACTGGGCGCAAGCCCTCCTCTGCGTGGTCCCCGGCAGCCTTCTCTGCCCCTCGTCAGGACTCGTGTGCGCCGGCTTCATCTCAGCTCTCCTCTTCTCATGAACCCTCTTCATCTGGGCCGAAAGGCCCCTCTCTCTCACCGGCATCGCTGCAGCGTGCTCTCTGGGCTGATTTCCCGACACAGGTCGATCTGCCTCTCTCGACATCTAGCACGCTGTCCGCGCTGGTGACCGCGCCTGCCGAGGACCAGCTAGCCTTTCCCTCCGAGGAGCAGACCTTGCCTGTAGAGACTCCCTTGCCCAATGGTCTGGCTCAGGCCTTGACGGCCGTAAGCGGTAGCGAGCGACGTGGGGAGGTGCCTCCTGACTCCCGCCCCAGAGGGATGCTTGTCATTCGCATGGGGGCAGCGACTGACCCCGGTTTAAAGCGCCGCTATAAACCTAATGAGGATAATCTTGCTGCTATTCAGCAGCAGCGAGCCCATACCGGTCAGACCTTTGGCCTCTGCGTGGTAGCTGATGGTATGGGAGGCCATTCCAATGGCCGCGAGGCAAGCCGCCTGGTGGTAGAGACGTTTTGCGAACTCACTCTACCGGCATTGACCAATTCAGTAGAGAACGACGAGTCGTTCTTGACAGGTATATTGGTTGATGCATTACAACACGCCAATCTGAAGCTCTATCAACGTAATCGCCTTGAGAAAGCCGATATGGGCACAACGGTGACGGCGGCTCTCCTGCTTGATAGCACGGCCTATGTGCTGAATGTGGGCGATAGTCGGACCTATCTCTATCGTCCGGCGACAGGCCTGACTCAAGTGACGCAAGATCATTCAGTCGTGGCTCGCTTATTAGATGAGGGAGCGATTTCTCAAGAGGATGTCTATCATCATCCGCACCGCAATCAGATTTATCGTTGCCTGGGTGATCGGGCGGCGGTGGAAATTGATGTCTTTGCCGTGCCCTTATTGAGGGGCGATAAGCTGCTTCTGTGCTCAGACGGCCTCTGGGAAATGGTACGTGATCCGCAGATTGAGCATCTGCTAGGCCTCGATGCCGATCCTATGACGATCTGCCAGTGCTTGATTCAGGCAGCTCTTGATGGTGGCGGCGATGATAATGTGAGCGTCATTGTGGTCGAGGTGCTGCAAGTAGCTGCCTGAAGTTGGCAGTCTCTGGTTAGCCTGAGCCTTTCCCCTGACTGCTGGCTTCTCTCTCCTCTGATCAGGCTCTCTCTGCGGCTGGCTGGAATGCTGTAGTATCTATTCTATCTTAAGGAGGGCGGAGAGAGTGCTGCCGATTGCCCCTGATTGATCAGTCGTGGGTATGCCGGGACTAGGTGGCTCTCCTGTCTTGGCCGGCCTTAGGGTGCCGTGCAGGTCGGGGATCAAAGCACTCCTCGGGTTGAGGGATACAGGGAGGCTGAGCCGTGACCATCTGGATTGGGACATCTGGCTGGATCTATCCGCACTGGGTTGGCCGCTTTTATCCGTTTACTTTGCCGCCGCAGGAGTATCTGCCTTACTATGCCCAGCATTTTGCTACTGTAGAGATTAATAGCAGCTTCTATCATCTGCCTTCGCGTTCGCAGTTTGCCCTTTGGGCCGAACAGGTAGCTTTTCATCCGCGTTTTCGCTTCGCCGTGAAAGCCAGTCGCTATTTGACCCATATGAAAAAGTTACGCGATGTAGCTGAGCCGCAAGCGCGTCTGCTGGAGGCGGCGCGTGGCCTAGGCCTGCGCCTGGGTCCTCTGCTTTACCAGCTTCCGCCGCGCTGGCGGAGTGACTTCGAACGTCTGGCGGCTTTTTTCCGCTTGCTGCCGCCTGAGTTAGAGGTAGCTTTTGAGTTTCGAGATCCTTCCTGGCTGCAAGGTGCCGCAGGTGAACGCTTGTGTGCGCTGTTGGCAGAGGCTGGCTGTGCCCTGGTGATTGCCATTGGGGGCGCGCTCTCTACGCCGCTGGAGCTGCCAGCCACAGCCCCTTTTCGCTACCTGCGTTTCCACAGTGGGCAAGCTGGTCCGTGCTTCAGCGAAGCCGAGCTGACTTTCTGGGCCGAGTGGCTGGCTAGGGAGGCCAGAGAGGGGCGTGACTGTTATGTCTATTTCAATAACGATATTGAGGGCTATGCCTTGCAAAATGCCACGCGTCTGCGCGAGCTAGTAGCGGCCCGCCTCGATGCCGCGACGGTAGCTTCTTAAGAAAGGACCTGTTGCTCTGTCTGGCTCTGCCTGTCTGATGCGCTTCTTGGCGCGCAATGGCGAGCGCTATGGGTTGACAGCCCGCTAGCCTCTTGCATATACTTCCTCTGCTATCAGTGAGCTGTGCAACGCATCAGGTGGCCGGAAATCTTTGTGCTCATTTCCGGCAGAATAGGGAAGCCGGTGCAAATCCGGCGCAGTCGCGCTACTGTGACTGGCGAGCACCTCGACGGCCCGTCTGCTCCTCGCTGCAGGCGGGTGTAGGCAAGGACCAGCAGCAAACAAGCCACTGTTCCCAGGTAAGCCTGTGTTGGGACCAGGTGCAGGTAAGGGAATGGGAAGGCGCGTCAGGGTGCGCTTGAGCCAGAAGCCAGGAGACCTGCCTGATGCTGGTGGCCCATGTTCCTTCGCGTCAAAGGAGCAGGCGTACTATCAACCACCGAACCGAGCTAACCCGCGGCGTTCCCGGTCCTTCTGTGTTGTGGTTGCGCCCCCTCTACGCGAGGTGACAATGGACGGTCGGCTATCTTTTGCTGTGGAGGAGTGAGCTTTATGAGCATCCTTGTCATCTCCAGACGGTTATTTCTTTGTTTGCTAGGCCTGAGCTTCCTTCTGCTTGCTGCCTGTGGTCAAGCTCAGAGCAGCGGCAGCGCAGTGCAGTCCAGCCCCACGCCAACGGTGGTGCGTGATATCTACGGTACTCCGGTGGTCTTCCCCAAGGCGGCCCCGCAGCGCCTGATTTCCCTGGTGCCGAGCATGAGCGAGATTCTGGCCGCACTCCACCTGGAGAGCCGCGTTGTCGCTGTCGACTACTATACGGACTATCCAGCTCAGCTGACGCGCCTGCCGCGCATCTCTGACGCCAATGGTAACTACAATGTTGAGCGTATCGTGGCGCTACATCCTGACCTGGTCCTCAGCTCCGGCGGCCTCACCGAGAAATACGATGCCCAATTGACGCGCCTGGGCCTTCATGTGGTTGATTTACCGGATAATACCATTGCTCTGATGTTGGCTGAGATTCAGACTGTGGGCCGCCTGACCTTTACTGAGAGCACAGCCAATGCGCTGGTCAAGCAGCTAGAGCAGCGCATCTCTCAAATCCGCCAGGCGGTTAAGGGTACGACGCCGCCGACGGTGATGCTGGAGGCTGATGATAGTACGCCTGGTAAGCCCTATGTCTTTGGCGGCGGAACCTTTGGCGATGAGCTGCTGCAGGATGCCAATGCCATCAATGTCTTTCACAATAATACAAGCAACGGGGGCTATCCCCAGGTCACCGATGAGGCGGTGATCCGCGCCAACCCCCAGTATATTATCCTCACTGAGGACCCGCGCTACGGGGGCGATCCCCAGTTGGTCTATCGCCGTCCTAACTGGAACCAGATTACTGCGGTCAAGCTGCATCATGTCTATCATCTCAACACGGATCTCATGCAGCGTCCGGGGCCACGTCTTGTGGATGGACTGCAATGTCTAGCCCAACTGCTGCATCCTCAGAGCTTTAGTGGTTCGCTGCCGGCCTACTGTCAGTAGGTTGGCTGGACTGCGGCGCAGCGGCCCGAGGCGGGAGAGGAGAAAGAGCCTTGGATGAGGTGGCAGCGCGGCAAACTGAGGCCTGCACCGGTAAGCAGGGACTTCTGGTCTCTTAAATCAGCGACAAATACCTCTTATCCGGGCAGGTTTCGGCCTTTACACTGGAAAGAGATACAAGCCCTGTGTGGGAAAATAACTTGTCCGTCGCCGGTGCCCGTGGCAAGGCTCTCCGTGTCTGTTGCTGGCGACGCTGTGAGTGTAAGGCAGAAAGAGAGGGGTCCTGATCACGATGCGTATTCGGCAGGTGACTCGGGCGAGTAGGCAGTCAGGTCGCAGCCGAGCGCTGCGCGCAAAGGCTGCAACGGCTCAGGCAAGTGCCCCGGGGCAGGGCTGGCAACCCTCTTCTTGGCAGGAGCAAAGTGGTATATGGCAGCCCTGGCTAGGCGGTCGCCCTGATGAGCACGATCTGCAGTCTGCACTGCCTCGCAGACGACGTTCCTCCTCTGCTGGCAACAGACTGGGTGACGACGGTGTGCTCACTCAAACATCTGTCGCTTCAGAGCTGGAGGGATCAGCGGTATCTGGTGCAAGCCTTGCAGCTTTGCTGGAAGAAGAGCGAGCGCAGCGTGTGGCGATGCTGAGAGCGCGAGTCGTCGCGGGCACATATGAGGTTGATAGCGTGACGCTAGCCCGCAGGATGCTCGAAGAAGTTAACAGGGACGGGTGAGCGCTGATGGGGATCGGCGCCTGAATGTGCTGCTCTTTCCGTGTATGGGCTGCGGTGCTGTGAGGAAGATGGTCGGGCATGGGAGGGGAGCGTGTTGGGTACCCCCGGTTGGGGGGCAGGCCCGCCGGCCTGGATGTGACCAGGAGATGGGCCTGTCTGACCAGACA
>NZ_JADGHT010000477.1 GCF_019683755.1 Thermogemmatispora sp.
TGACGGGGGCAAGCGATCAGGTTGTGAAAGCAGGGGAGGGCCGGGATGAAGCAAAAGGAGCGGCCTCGTTAGCCGGACCTGCTCCCGCTTCGGCCCAGTTCGTGACCAGCTACTCGGGGCCTAGAATCCTACTGTATCGTATCTGTCAAGCACTCGAAACCGTCCGCGAGTGACCGAGAGTCATTGTCAGCCAGACTGAAACCTGAGTATGCTATCAAAGTACACTGAAGGAGAAACACCCTTATGAACTATACTGCTGCCGATGTGAAGAGGTTGCGTGAGGAAACTGGAGCGACCTTTGCCGATTGCAGGAGTGCGCTGGAGGAGGCACAGTCGTGGGAGGAAGCAATCAAGATCCTCAATGCGAAGGCCAATCGCAAGGCCGAGAAGATGATTGCTGCCGGTCGTGAGACCAAGCAGGGAGGCATCTTCTCCTATGTCCATCACAACAACAGAGTAGGAGTCTTGCTGGAGTTGAACTGTAGCACGGACTTTGTCGCGCGCAGCGAAAGCTTTCGCCAACTGGCCAATGAGTTGGCCCTGCAGATCGCTGGCACCGATCCGAAGTATGTGAATTACGAGGATGTGCCTGCGGAAGTCATTGAGCAGGCACGCCAGCAGCTCCTTGAGGACCCCTCGATGGCGCGTGTGCCAGAGCATAAGCGTGAAGAAGTGCTTCAGGGAAAGCTCCAGAAGCTCTTTAGTGAGCAGGTGCTGATGATGCAGCCCTGGATTCGTGATGAGAGCCAGGTGGTGGGAGACTTGGTACGCAAGGTTATTGCGGAAACCGGGGAGAACATTGTGCTTCGTCGCTTCTGTCGCTTTGCTTTGAGCGAGTAGAAAGCGGCACTTCCTGGTCAGTCTGGCAGCGTGCTATGCTATGTGTGGGATTGGAGGTGAGCGCGATGCGCTCTGGACGACCGCCCAGGCGACCAAGGCGGCATCCGCTCCCGCTCCGGCCTTGTCTGTGGAAGGCCGGCCTGTCTCCCTCTTTTCCTGTTCACCGACGCTGCTCCTTGGCGGAAGGAGCCAAACGAGCCATAGGCTGGTGTCCAGGGAGGCAAGACCGAGGCCGTTCCTTCACGAGAAGCGCATGGGAGTAGAAGAGAAGATGGCTGAATCTCAGACGGCTGCGTCTTTGCGCTATCGGCGTATCCTGCTCAAGCTGGGTGGCGAGGCACTAGGCCCCCGCCAGATTGCGGAGGCGGGCGAGCCACGCATTGGGATTGATCCGGCGGCGGTCCGCCGGATCGCGGCAGAGGTCAAGCGCGTTCATGATCTTGGGGTGGAGGTGGCGATGGTCATCGGTGGCGGAAACATTTGGCGTGGGGCAGATGCCGCTGCCGCAGGCATGGATCGCGCGACCGCCGACTATGTCGGCATGCTGGCCACGGTGATGAATTCTCTGGCCATGCAGGATGCTATGGAAAAGCTCGGCCTGGTGACGCGCGTTCAAACGGCGATAGAGATGCCACCTGTGGCAGAGCCTTTCATCCGCCGTCGCGCCGTGCGCCACCTCGAAAAGGGGCGCGTGGTCATCTTAGCGGCGGGTAGTGGCAATCCGTTCTTTACAACTGACACGGCGGCGGCCTTGCGCGCCATCGAGCTGAATGCCCAGGTGCTGCTAAAGGCCACGAAGGTTGACGGCGTCTACGATGATGATCCCATGCGCAATGCGAACGCTCGTAAGTTCGAAGAGTTAAGCTACATGCGCGCGCTCAATATGGGCCTCAAGGTGATGGATAGTACAGCGATCTCGCTCTGCAAGGATAACCACTTGCCGATCGTAGTCTTTAATTTCGATCAGCCCGGAACACTGGAGGCTATCATGCGTGGCGAGAAGCGCGGAACACTCGTTCATGACCTTGAGGAGAGCGCTGTCAGCGAGCGCGCCTGAATATCGACTGGCTGCAAATTGCAAGGCAAGCAGAGGGGTGCTGCACCTGACTTGCTTGCTGACTTGCTTGCCGGTCACTCTGCCCTGGTCTGTCGCTTTGCTCAGCACGCGTATCCAAGGTACCTTACGATGGGAGCATTGCTATGGTAGATGATATTTTCGGAGATGCCGAACGCCGGATGCAGAAAGCTGTGGAAGCGCTCCGCCATGACTTGGGGAGCATCCGCACGGGCCGCGCCAGTTCCGCCCTCGTGGAACGGATTCAGGTCGATTACTATGGCGTCCCCACGCCGATTAACCAGCTCGCTTCCATCTCAGCGCCGGAGCCACGTTTGTTGGTAATCCAGCCCTGGGATCGCAAGCTGCTCCCTGATATTGAGAGGGCCATCCAGAAGTCGGATCTAGGAATCAATCCTAGCAGTGACGGTCAGGTCATCCGCTTAGCGATTCCGCCTCTCAATGAGGAGCGGCGCCGCGAGATGGTGAAGCTCCTTCATAAGAAGTTAGATGAGCACAAGGTCGCGGTGCGCAATATCCGTCGCGATGTGCAGGACAAGTTGCGTGACCGCGAGAAGAAGAAGGAGATCTCCGAAGATGAGCTGAAGCGGGGTCAGGAGCGCTTGCAGAAGCTGACCGACCGCTACATCGAGGAGATGGATAAAATCGGCAAGCTCAAGGAACACGAGATTTTGGAGGTCTGACATTGACCAGGATACGTGATCTTTTTCCCTCCTCTACAGGGAAAAAGAGTGAGCAGTCGCAACCAGCGGTAGAGGTGCGCTCTCAGGAGCCGGGGCTGCGGGCGGGAGCTTTCCAGGCCCAGGGGCAGGAGCAAGGGCAATCGCAGGGATCAAGCTGTCCGCTGCGTCACCTGGCTATTATTATGGATGGCAATGGCCGCTGGGCCGCTCAGCGT
>NZ_JADGHT010000478.1 GCF_019683755.1 Thermogemmatispora sp.
GGCTCGTGGGCGCGGAGTTGTGTATACGAGACTGGCGTAGGAGGGGGTGGGGTTGCTCTTCCTCGCTCAAGCGTTTCAACAGAGCGCACCATTCCGCGTGTAGATCCTCGTCAGCGAGCGTGAGGATACTGCTGTCCATATGCTGGATACTGGTGAGGAGCGTCCGAGCTGCCTCCTCGTCCAGAGAGAGACAGGCGCCAGGCAGGCTGATCAGTGTGCGAGCGAAAAAAGCCTCAACAACGGTGCGCACCTGCTGCGTGTCACTCCCGCGCACATCGCCATAGCGTGCGACGCGAGCCAGCGCGGGCATGGCATCCATGAGATGGCGCACATCACTGGCCAGTGCGGCGCAGGCGTGAATGCGTTCCAGCAGTCGGTCAAGGGCCGGCGGCAGCTCGGCCTGCAGGACCAGGTTCAGCAACTCCGAGAGCTGCGCCAGTTGCTCGTGGTGCTCTGCTGCAGCGAGAGCGAAACCTGTAGCGGCGCTTTCCAGCGTATTGCCCCAAACGTTGGCTTCGATGATGAGCAGAGCAAACTCATGCTGCCATTGCAGTTTCCAGCGCTCATGAAAGGTACCGCGCTTGCTGGCCGCAATGGTCTGCGGCTCGCCCCAGGGAATGCCGAGCAGACGTAGCCGATGGAGTAAGCGGCTGCGGGCGCGGTCAGTCTCGTTGCGCAGATCCAGCTCAAGCTCTTTGACCTCGGGAGCAGGCTTCAAGCGCAGGCGTCGCTGTTGCTGCTCCAGGTCGCGCTGCAGAGGAACCGCGGGTGTTTCCGGCGGGACCTTCCCCATGCACGAGCCAATGACCAGCCGCTGCTCAATCAGCCGCATGGGGGCCGTTTCTCCGCGGCAGAGCACGCTTTGAATAGCCTCTTGTAGCTCTGCCAGACCTGGAGCACTCGCATCGCGCAACGCCGCCAGGCCCTCCGCCAGGCGCACGGCCTCGATCACACTGGCCGGAGAAACATCGAATCCCTCCTGACGCAGCAGCTCAGCGGCGCGTATCACCCAGCGTATCCCGGCCTGCGCCGGTGCCGACCAGAGAAGCTCATACCAGCCGGGGGCGGCGATGCCTGCGCCGTAGCCGCTGGCGTAGGCCAGACGATCATTGCTCCAGGGAATCCAGGTTGCTGCAACATTCACGCGCTTCAAGCTTTGCAGTAGAGCGCGATCATCGGCTTCAGAAAAGGCATCAAGGTCTTCAAGCGCCGGCAGGTGCCAGGCACCGCAGATGACAGCGATGCGTTGAAAGCCCTCCGCCCTGGCCTGGCGCAGCATCTGACGCATATGAGCCTCGCGCCAGGCATCCTCCTGATTGCGTGGTGGGCGGCCATCGCGTAGCGCGCGCATTGCCTCGCGGATGCCTTCGAATAACCCTTGCGCGTTTTGCCGTTGCTCGATCTGCTGTTCCCACCAAAGTTCGTGATCGTGGTAGCCGGCAGCGAAGGAGAGCAGGCTCAGCGGATCGTTGGCGATCTCCTCCGTTGGCTCCTGCTCCTCATCAGGCTGGGGGGTGGAAGGTGACGGCGAGGTCTCTTCCTTGTGCTCTACCTCCTGGATGTTGCTGCCGAGGCGCAGGGCCAGCGGCAAATCAATGAAGCGGGCCGCGATGCCTTCCTGGAGGGCATAGCGCAAGGCCTGCCACTCCGGAGAGAAGGCCGACAATGGGTAGTAGCGGGCCTGGCGCGGCTGGTCAGGCCGATAGATGAGCAAGGCCACCGGCGGCCACATATGTGGATGATTGAGCAGCGGCAGAATCTCCTGAGCGTCAGCCGGGCCTTCGACCAGCACCAGGTCGGGAGCCAGCTCCTGGAGAGCTGTGCGCAGACTGCGCGCACAGCCAGGACCATGATGGCGGATGCCGAACAGATGGAAGCTCACTGCTCAAATCACCTCCCGGCAGGCGCGGTAGAGGTCTTGCCAATCATGACGCTCCTTCATCACCGTCTGCAGATATTCCAGCCAGACAAGGCGGTCCTGTACTGGGTCCTTGACGATGGTACCCGTCAGGCCAGCGGCCAGATCGACAGCCCTGAGCGTCCCATCGCCATAATAGGCGGCCAGCGCCAGGCCGCTGTTAATGACCGAGATCGCTTCCGCGGTCGAGAGCGTGCCGCTGGGAACCTTGAGCTTCAGACTGCCATCAAGAGTTTTCCCCTCGCGCAGCTCGCGGAAGATCATCACCACGCGCCGGATCTCCTCCAGAGCCGGCTTCTCAGCGGGCAGCTCCAGGGCCCGGCCCAGATCCGCCACGCGCCGCTCTACAATACGTACCTCTTCGTCCAGATTCTGCGGTAGTGGCAGCACCACCGTATTGAAGCGACGCATCAGGGCGCTTGAAAGATCGTTGACGCCCTTATCGCGATTGTTGGCCGTGGCAATCACATTGAAGCCCTTGCGCGCCTGTACCTCCATATTCAACTCGGGAATGGGCAGCGTCTTCTCCGAAAGGATAGTGATGAGCGTATCCTGTACCTCGCTGGAGATGCGTGTCAGCTCCTCGATGCGGGCCAGCTTGCCTGCTCGCATGGCCGTCATCAGCGGGCTGGCTACTAATGCCGCCGGCGTCGGCCCTTCCACGAGCAGCCGGGCGTAGTTCCAGCCATAGCGCAGCGCGCTCTCGTCTGTACCCGCCGTGCCTTGAATGAGCAGGGTTGAGTCACCGGAAATGGCCGCTGCCAGATGCTCGCTGACCCAAGATTTGGCCGTACCAGGCAGGCCATAGAGCAGCAAGGCGCGGTCAGTCGCCAGGGTACTGATAGCGATCTCGATCAGGCGCGCGTTGCCAATATAT
>NZ_JADGHT010000067.1 GCF_019683755.1 Thermogemmatispora sp.
GGATGAATCACGCCCACCCCCACACGCACCCGCCCTTGTCCGCGTGGAAAGACCCAGGCGTAGCCACTAGGAGCCACCTTACTTCCCATCAGCAAGTACAGCTCTTCCTGGGGATAATGGGGCGCATAGAGATCATACTCAGCTCCATAGCCATAGCGCCGGAAGGCGCCAGCAAGTCCCGCTCTCACGGCTATATGACGGGCCATGCCGCTGGCATCGATGGTTACCCTGGACCTGATTGTCAAACGGCGTCCGCGAGCGTCACGCACGGTGACACCACTGACGCGCCCCTCCTCTAGCAGCACCTGGTCGACCGCATGGCGGAGACGCAGCTCCGCCCCCGCCGCAATGGCACGCGCCGCCAGATGCTGATAGAGGCCACGCACATCGAGAACACAGGCCACCGGCGGATCATAGCGGAGCGCCACCTCCTGGCGCGGCGAGAGGAAAAAGACCTGGGGGATGGGATGCAAGAGCTGGGCAGGTACACCCAGCTCTTGCATCTCCTTCATCCAGCTTCCACCGCTTGTATGGATCGGATAGCCGATCTCGCTCTGCCGCTCCAGCACCAGCACCCCAACTCCCTGGCTGGCCACCGCCTCAGCGGCGGCCAGCCCCGCTGGTCCCCCTCCTACAACAACGACATCCCTGGACTCCTGCATAGACACCGTCCTCTTCCTTTCTGCTCTGCTCTGATATGCATCAAGACTCTCCCGGCCAGCCTTATCCCTCGGGGGAACTCAGGCCGGCACGTCTAGCGTGCATTCTCTGTGCGGTGAAACTCCTCGGCATAAGCTAACTGGTGACGGGCGCCGCACTCTTGAGCCCCCCGACGGATACGCTCCTCTACCTGCTCGAAATGGTCTCCAACCTGACTAGCATGGGCCCGCAGTGCCTGTAACTTCAGCTCAATGGTCTCGGAGATATCCTCGGCATGGTTAAGGACAGGCGCCCCGACAATATAGACCTCGCGGACTCGATGCGGCTGTAGCCCCTCGGCCAACAGCTCCGGGAAGTCCCAGGCATTCTGGGAGGCGGGATAGATCGCCTCCAGTGCCATGCGCCCGGCAGTCAGATGGTCTGGATGATAGCGGCCCAACAAGAGGGCCGGCGTCCAGGAGCGCTCGGGCGATTGACAGACCACCCGCGTAGGACGATAGGTGCGCAGCAGCCGCACAAGCTCGCGCTTCAACTCGCGCGTTGGCTGGAGCTGGCCATCAGGATAGTCGAGGAAAATCACCTCTTTGACCCCCAAGATCTGACAGGCAGCCCGCTGCTCAGCCTTGCGTGTTTCGACCATGCGCTGCCGCGCCTCTGGGCCAACATCCTGGGCTTCATCCGGTCCGCCACCTCCTCCATCAGTACAAATGACATAGTAGACCTCCCATCCCTCACGCACCCAGCGCGCTACACTCCCCCCACAGCCAAATTCCGCATCATCGGGATGGGCCACAATCACCATAGCCCGCTTTGCCTGGTCTCTCTGTACCACAGTTGACTCTTGTTGTTGTCCCTGCATCACAAGACACGCTCCTCTAGGGCCTCTCAAGGCATTGGGGAAGCCGGCCCCTATTGTACCACGCCTGCCTCCTTCTGCCTATTGCTGAGCCAGCTTCCAGCCGCCGTGGTCGCAGCCAGCCCCCGCCGCGACCTCCAGCCGACAAGGACGCGTCGTCCAAAAAGCCTGTCCCCTATCCCCCAACAGGGCAGCCGGCTCCAGAGGCCAGGTGGTACTTTCATGCTAAAGAGGGTCGGGGGCCACAAAAATCTATTAACATGAAAGCATCCTATTTCAATGCTATCTCGCCTTAACGGTCAAAATCTGTGGAAGGGAAGTACACAAAAAGACGTATGCAGTTTACTAGACAGGCCCAACAGCAACCACAACAATTAATGACCTGTCCCCAGTGCGATAACGTCGTGCCCATTGGTGCACCCTTCTGCAATATCTGCGGGACACGTCTCTATCCGCCGCCCACCACTGCCCAAGCGCCAGCCGCGTCAGCAGCGGTAACAGCCCCGGGGGCCGTTGCCCCCTCACAGCCCGGCGCCCCCTCTGCTTCTACAGCGGCCCCCGATGCCTATGATGAGGAGGAAGAAGAAGAGGAAGAATACGAGTATGAAGAGGAAGGGGGGGAGGAGGAAGAGGAGGGTGAGAGTAATAAGGCCACGCCGACTACGGCTCCTCCTCCGGCCCCGGGTGAGATCCATAGCCTGCTCCAGCGCCTAGAGGAGCAGATCAGCCAGATCGATATTTATTTTCCTGCCAACCTGCCCGATAAGGCTCAGAAGATCAATGCCTGGAAAAAGCAGCTCCAGCGCGCCTCGGCCTGCGCTCGCTTGTTGGAACGTCCACAGATCCAGCAGATCGAGTCGCAGCAAGCTCTGCGCTTGCGTCACCATATCGCCGAGGCGGCACGCGCCCTGGACTATACCCGTGAATATACTGTAAAGCTGGTTGGTCACGCCGGCGCCGGGAAAAGCACACTGTTGGCTGCGCTCATCGGCCAGGATATCTTTCCACGTCTGGCCGGCGGTGCTGTGACTGGGGTACGCACCCGTGTGCGCCTCTGCCGCGACGACGAGCCAGAGGAAATGCATGTACATTTCTTAACACGGGCGGCCTTTGGTCATTTGCTCAGTCAGACGCAACAGGCTATTAAAACGGCCCCAACCCAGAAGATGCGCGAAGCCCTGGCCGCCGAGCTGAATATTCTGCTCAAGGCTAGCGAGGCCTTCGGCGATACCTATCTGAAGGATGATCAGCCTCATGTCGAGGTTGTGCCGCGCGAGCGCTGGAAGAGCGAGAGCCGCCGCTACATCGAGGAGCCAGCCCGCGATAGCGAGGAGCCACGCCTGACACGCGTCATCGATTATGTGGAGTACCGTGTGCATGCCGGACCACGCTCGGTGCTGCCGCCTAATAGCGTGCTGGTCGATCTACCCGGTGGCGCCGCCGGCCAGATCTATCACGATCTGATGTTGCGCGAGGAGCTGAAGCAGGTCGATGCCCTGCTGCTGGTAATCGGCAATAACCGCTTTGGCGACGATGAGCGCATTCAGCGCATCTTTGAGGAGGTACGCCAGGCCGTCCTGCAGAACCGCGCCTTCGATGTGGCGAGCCGCATGCTCTTCCTGGTGGTCACACACTGGGATGAGATCAATTCGCCAGCCAGTCAGGAGAAAGCCCTTGGCAGCCTGCGCCCCTTCCTGCGCGAGCTGCCTCCCGGCTACGCTAGCTATCACCGCCACGGCCCACGCCATAACTATTTCTTCTATCCCCTGCGCGCCCTCGACGCCTTGCTGGCCACCCTCGGCCTGGCCGGCACCTCTCTGGATGAGGAGCGGCAACAAGAGGGCCGCGAGTACGCAGGTCGCTTGCTTGGTGTCTACCCGGAACTGCTCAAGCTGGCTCCTTCCCTGCCCCCTACGACCAGCGCCCAGGAGTTCGAGCAGGTAACGCGCGAGCAGCATGAAGCTATGTTACAGTATAGTGGCTTGCCTGAGCTGACTCACGACCTGCAGGTATTTTTGACGGAAAACCGCTATGAGGTGCAACTGCGCCATGCAGAGACGCAGCTAGCAATGGCTTTGCAGTTGACCGAAGATCTGTGCTGGGAGCAGATGAGTCAGCTCGGCGTCGAAAGTCACGATCTGCAGGAGCTACAGCAGGAGATGCGCTCGCGCCAGGCTCGCCGCAGCGCCGCCCGCTTTGAGCACCTGCAGCGCCGCACGAACGCCATGCTTGAGGCCTGGAACGATGCCTTACGTCAGTTCGATGCGGCCATTAGCAGCGAAAAGAGTGTCTTTCAGCGCGTGCTGCAAACGGCTCACGAGCGCGCCGCTCAGCGCGTTAAGATTCGCATCACACAGGGCCATTTCGATCACTATATCAAGGTCGGGAATCGTCGCCCCGACGATTCACCGGCCATGGAAATCGGCAATCGCTGGACGGATATCGATGGCTGGGGCCTGATTAAAGCCCTGCGTCAGAGTCTGTGTATGGCCCTGGAGCGCGAGCTGAATGATCCGGCGCGGACCCTCGCCGAGGCCTTCTTAATGCCGATCGCATACAAAGAGGAGGTCGATGGCTCGCTCGATATTAATCGGGTGGCTCTGGGCGAGTTTGGTGGCGAGCTGGATGAAATCCAGAAAGCCTACAATAAGCTGAAGCGCAGCATTCGCGAGAAGGCCCGCGATATCTGCCTCTATGTCACCCTGGGTGAGCTGCTCAACGAGGAAAAGTATGCTCCAACACGCGAGAATCCAGCAGTGGGGGCGCTCTATCGCTTGACCAATGCTCAGGGCAAGGCTGAGGAGATCATCCAGCAGGCACGCCGGCTCATGGTGCCGATTCTCGATACTATCTGCAGCGGCCTGGCGCGCAGTACAGAGCAACGCATTGCACGCCTCTTCCGCTACGAGCTGGATAAGCTCCAGGAGCGCCAGGTCTACGATAGCGATCGTCTGGAGGCGCAGCCTGTGACCCAGAACGGAACCTTCTCCGATATCGTGACGCGCCTCTATAGCCACCTGACGGAGCGTGTGCACACATCGGAGGCGCTGCGTCAGCAGCTTGATAATCTGCAGGCCCAGCGCGAAGCCGCTCTTGATCAGTGGGTCGACCTGATCCAGGAGGTAGAAGCGCTGAAAACCATCCATCGTCAGGACTGAGCTGAAGCAAGCTGGCAGCCTTCTGAGCCGGGACAAGGCCCAGCTTAGAAGGCTGCCTCTCTTTCCTTCGGGGGTGAGTCGCTCTCTTCTGCTTCTGCTTCTTCCTAATCAGCAATAGCTCCCTCTGGTCGCTGCTAGACGACTGGCCGCACAGGCGCACCTTATGCAAGGCTGAGGGATATCCATAGCAATAACAAGAAGAGGGAAGGAGAGCGCTCAGGGCCGCGCCTCTCCTTCCCTCCCTTTTCCCCACGACAAACCCGCCTGCAGAATCACTTCGTGCCTTTGTCCCCCAAGGATTGCCTCCCATTGTCAACCCCAGCCATTACAATAGACGTAGCGAGCTGCGATCTCGGTGAATATCGCGTTGAGATGTAATGAAGATCTAGAGGCAGTCTCTCTTTGCAGTTGAGAAATATTCATGCGAGGCCCTGTAGATCCAATGCCCTTTTCTCCTGTCTCTCCCGGCTAATGCCTGGCTGTCTGCCGCACCCGGAATGAGCCGCGATCAATTGCAGAGATTTGTGTCTGCAGAAGCTTCTACTATCTCTTAATCATGACCCGCACAAAAAGTAGTGGTACCTCTGGCCTATGTCTTCATCTGAAGAGCAAGCATGCTGCGTAGTGTCTTTATGCAGTCTGGTTCTGGCACGCGCCCACTATCAGGAGGGGGGACAGAGCCAGGCCGCCCCGCACCCGCCCCTATAGGGGAAGCAGGGCGGGATCAGGCCAAGGAAAGAGGGAGGCCCCATATGCATGGTCTCATTTTTGCCACCTGGGAAAAATATCTGGCTGAGCGTTTCGGCGGCGGCCTATTGAGCGCCTACCGGGAGGCTATTGGCGAGTCACCAAGTGCCACGCCGCTAGTCAGTCGCTTTTACGATGATCATGTCCTCTTAGAGGGAGTAGCTACCGCCAGCCGTCTAAGCGGTCTTTCGCCTGATCAGCTACTACGCGAATACGGACGCTACTTTATTCTGAACAGTCTTACTGGCCATCTATGCAAGTATATTCTCTCTGGTGTCAATAGTGCTTATGATCTGCTGCTAACGATGCGAGATGTTCACAGTCGTTTGCGCAAGACCGCGGCGGGCTTAACTCCGCCGCTCTTCAACTATGAGTTCGCACCTGACGAGCGCAGCGTTGTGCTGATCTACGACAGTCCCCGGCAGTTATGCGCCGTTCTCTGGGGCGCTATTGAGGGAGCGGCCGAACGCTACGGGGAGGAAGTTGCCATTTACGAGCAGAGCTGCATGAAGCGCGGTGATTCAGTCTGTCGCCTCGAGGCCACCTTTGCCCGCAACTCCAGAAGCGCGGAGCAGCTTTCGGAGCAGGCGCGAGCTAATGCTTTTGAGCAGCAGACTCACCAGAACGCCTTAAAAGAGCTGGGCCAGCGTATCCTTACCATCCTTCCAACCGATGAGGGGCGGGCCGTGACACTCAGCGAGATTCGCCAGCTCCTGGTCCAGCGCTACCGGCTCACCCCAACCTATCAGCGTCCTGCAGTGCTCCTACAGGTTTTACGCCATCTGCAGTTTGCTGGTTACGTGGCAGCCAGCAGTAACCAGCCAGATGATAACCTGACGACGCGGCGCTACTGGCGGGTCACTACTTATTGGGAGCACTAGCCTAGCCGCAGATCTGTCCCAGCCTGTCGGTACCCATTTCCTGCTCTCGGCTCCCGCCGGCATGGAGTCGCGTTTCGCCAGAGACCGGGACGGGAACCGGCAGGCTACCGGGCGCCGCGCTTGAGAAACAGCTCTTTCTCAAAAAGGTGGACCTTGCTGGATCAGAGGCCGGCTAGCTGGCGTGTACCGTTCTGTTATAGGCAGTATGTGGTCAGGTTCCGGAGCTGGCCAGGCTCAAGCGCTATCGGTTAGTCTCCCTGGCGCTAACCAGTCGGTGATAAGACGCGAGGTGGCAATCGAGCCAGCCTGAGTCTCCGTCGGAGCTTGCCTGTTCCAATGTGAGGGAGCGAACCGTCGCCGGCGCTCTCCCTCTACGACCTCTCTCAGCTAGTTAGCTCGCGTGGCTGTATGTGGACTGCTTACTGATGGCTGCTGCACTGCTGCAAGGTCCATCGCGGCTCTAGACTGGCTCCTCTCCGCTCAGCGGCGCCAAGCTGCCATCAGGTCAGGAGCTGCTGATCGGCTACTCCACCAGATCGGAGCCGGTCGAGTACCAGCAGCTCGCCTCTATCGCCTCCCTAAAACCTCCCCGCCGCTGGCTTTCAGGAAGCAGCGGCCCAGGCTTGCGATCATGTCCTTCACCCGCCGCTTTCTTCCGCTCAGATACGCTGATGGGCTGAAACGCTTCCCTGGCAGCAGGGCGTGATAGGGATGGGCGTTCCCGTGTCAGAGTCATGCCATCTTGGAGAGGAGCAAAGAGCTTATGAAGACTTGGAGTGCTTCTGATATTGAGAAAGGTTTGAAGGTTTATAGCGCAGATGAGCATCATCTGGGCCAGGTAGTGGCGGTTTATCCTGACAGTGTCCGTGTGCGCCGTGGGCCGCTGTTCTTCTGGACAGACCGTTTCTACCCCTATACGGCTATTGCCGGACGACAGGGTCGGAGCGTGATACTCAAGATGAGCGCAGCCGAAGCGCGAGATGAGCAGTGGCGCAAACGCCCAGCCTATGAACAGCATCCTGGTGATGTCCTGCAAACGTTCTACGATCGGGGGCATGGGGTGGAGGACCCGCTCGATCCCGAGCGGGATTAGGTGAGCAGCCTCGCCTGGCCCACGGCACCGATCGACAGCGATAGGCGGCCCATCCGCTCCACCGCTACCTATTCTGGTCACGGCAGGCGTCTTTAGAGAGGAAGTTAGCAGAGGGGTCGCCAGGACCGTGGACGGGGGAGCAGCCGGGGAGAAGATACGGTTAGAACCTGAGAGAATTTAAGGTAAACACCTGATGCTGGTAGACCCGGGTTGCAGGTAGAATAAAAGCCGCTGGATGGATGCCAGGAAGGAATGGGCCTACCCGGCACCAAATGCCGACCACGAGGCCGAACGGAGGCCGGCAAGCTGGTTTTTGTCGGTGAGTTTCCCGAAGGGAGCGTGGAATCATGGCTATAGCTGCTGCAGATCCTGTACGCGATGGCCGCAGGACGCGATCGGCCAGCCAGTCAGCCAGGCGGCGCGCAGGTCGCAAGGCGGCCACGCTGGAGATAGAAGGTGGGACCGCTCTATTGGCCACGGGCGAGGACGAGGCCGCCCTGCCCGAGAGCGATGTCTCTGCCGAGCTGGCCCTCGATCCGTTGCTGGAGAGCAGCGATGAGCTGGAATTGGAGAGCGCCGAGGCCGACCTGACGGATGAGGTCCCTGAGCGCCGCTCTTCAAGTGTGCGTCAGGCTCTCGGCTCTGAAGATGCTTTTCAGAGCTACCTGCGCGATATTCGTGGCCTGGGTTTGCTAACTCACGAGGAGGAGCTTGAGCTGGCTCGCCGCGCCGCCGAGGGCGATGAGCTGGCTCGTCGCAAGCTGATCGAGTCGAATCTGCGCCTGGTGATTGCTATCGCCCGGCGTTATACAAGCACAGGCGTCCCTCTGGTGGACCTGATTCAGGAGGGCAACCTCGGGTTAATGCGCGCCGCCGAGAAGTTTGATTATCGTCGTGGGTGTCATTTCGGTACGTATGCTACCTGGTGGATTCGCCAGGCGGTGAGCCGCGCCGCCGGTGAGCAGTCTCGCTTGATCCATCTACCTGAGCACGTCGCAACCCGCTTGCGCAAAGTACGCCGCGTCGCCGCTCAGCTCTCTCAAGAGAGCGGTCTGGACCCCGAGCCTGAGCAGATTGCTGCAGCGTGCAATATTGACGTCAACGAAGTCATCGATCTGCTGAGTGTGATTGAGCAACCCGTCTCTCTCGATGCCCCCGTCGATGATGAGGCCCGCCACTCGTTGGCCGATACTCTAGAGGATAGCACCGCCCCCGCTCCCGCCGAGACCGCTTCACAGCACTTGCTTGGCGAGGAGTTGCATCGCGCTCTGTCAACACTTACACCACGCGAGCGCGCAGTGATCACACTCCGTTACGGCATCGGCGATGGGCGTAGCCGCACACTGCTGGAGGTCGGGAAGGAACTGGGCATTTCACGCGAGCGCGTCCGTCAGCTCGAGGTGGTAGCGCTGATGAAGTTGCGCAATTTTAGTGGCAACACCTCTTTGCGCGAGTGTGTCTGACTAGCGGCCCGGCTTCGCAAGGTGGACTGGCCCGCTCTGTCATCGCGATGCGGCAGCAGTGAAGAGAAGCAGATGAAAGGCACCTAGCTAGGAGAGCACATAATAGCTCCTTCTCTTTGTCACTCAAGGGGGCATGGGTAAGTCTACACATCGACCCATGCCCTTTGTTATGGATTATCTTTTTGTAATCTTTTTCCCCTTCGTAAGGCGCAACGCGCTCCCTACTCTCTCCCTAGTCTCGTGCCCTCCCTTAGCGATATAGACACCTTTGCCATCTCTCTTCCTACATGCATTTGCTTTCTATGATGGCCGCGACCAGATCAGAGCAGATCAGTCCCACCCTCGACGAAGGGATAGGCTCTGTGATAGACTGCGAGAGAGTGACAGGAAGAGACGAGAGTTTGCTACGAAGCGCTTGCTTCTGTGTGAGAGGAGATTTCGGCGCATGCAACCTTGTGCAACCTGTGGTACTGATGTGAGCGGTAAGCGTTTCTGCCCACAATGTGGCACACCCGTGCCACAGGCGCAGCCACAGCCACTACAGCAGTCGACCGTTATTGCGAGCGGACAACCAATGGCGGTGAAGGGGGAATGGTGTCCGCGTTGCGGAGGTCAGGTACGGCCTGGGGCAGCTTTCTGCTCTCACTGTGGCCATGCTCTACGCCCGGCAGCGTCCTCTGCTACGGCAGCTCCGTCCATGCGGCTCTGTCCGCATTGCCATGCTCAAATAGCTGCCCAGCATGCTTTTTGTACGAACTGCGGTGCTGCTCTAGCAGAATCTGCGACGCCACGCTTTTGTCCCCAGTGTGGCCAGCCTCAGCAGAGTGGGGCCCGTTTCTGCAGCGCCTGCGGAACAGAGCTGAATGCTACAGTAGCGGCGACCTCCCCAGCACCCACAACCGCACCGCCAGTGACGACTGTGGGTCCGTATCCAGCAGCCCCAGCAGGCAACGGTACAGCGGGAGCCGGTCCCTATGCGGCCCCTGGAGCAGGCTCGCCCGCCTACGCTTCCCCGACAGCCCAGGCCCCGGCTCAGTACGGAGCCTATCCCAACGGAGGATCAGTCGCACCGGGCGCGGCTAACGCGCTCCCTGCCGGCACTTACCCGCCTCAGACACCGCTGGTGCTGCGCTGCCCAGTCTGCTGGGCAATTTCCCCCGTGGGAACCAGTAATTGCCCAGGCTGCCGTACGAGCCTGGTTGGTGTTGCTCCAGTGCCCGCCACCACCGTCCAGCAGCCTCCTAATCAGCAGGGCGGACTTGGCGGCTTCTTGCAGAGCGATGGCGGTAAGCTGGCGATGGGGGCCCTGGGCGGCGCAGCGGCTGTCATTGGTGGTGAGATGCTGCTACACGGCCTGGAGCGCTCCCTAGAAGGGAATGACTATGGCCACCACCACCACCACCATCATCACGAGCATGAGGGTGGCATCTTGGGCGACCTGGGCCGCCTAGCGGACGATGTTGGTCTCATCTGACCACCACTGACGGCTCGCAGCCACACTCGGACTGGCACGCGGGCCGCTATCCAAACCTAGGCGCGCAAGCTTGCTGGCACTGGGATCGGACCGGAGCACTGCCCCGGTTTCGATCCCAGGTCGGTGCTCGCTCTCTCGCGCTCTCTTTTAGCCCTCTGTCTGCCAGTCTCCTGGTGGCTGTACCCAGATGGGCTAGTCTGCCTAACTTCTTCTATTGCCTTGTTGCGACACACCTGTAAACGGTCTATAATGTCTGGCAACAGGGGGTATCATTCTCAAGAGAAGCCGCGCGGGCGTGCCTCACCTGCCTGTTTTCTCATCGGCTCTTGAGCGGCTCAAATCAGTTAAGAAACGCTTGCATCGATGCAATACGAGCGAATTACGCTGGCAAATGGCTTGCGTTTGCTAACGATGTGCGTGCCGGGCATCCGCTCGGCCAGCATCGCTTTTTTCTTTGCCGCCGGCTCACGCTATGAACCGGATCACCTGGCCGGCATATCTCACTTTATTGAGCATATGCTTTTTAAAGGATCAAAAAACTATCCAAGCGCTCGTATTCTCTCGGAAACGATCGAGGGGGTAGGGGGAGTCTTTAACGGTAGCACGGGGAAGGAGCTAACCAGCTATACCGCGCGTGTTCCCTGCGAGCATCTGGATGTAGTAATCGAGGTACTCGCTGATATGATCCGGCACCCGCTCTTTGATCCTCAGGAAATCGAGAAGGAGCGGCAGGTGATCATCGAGGAGTTGAGTGCGACACGCGATGACCCACAGGAGTGGTCAGGTCTTTTACTGGACCAGATTATGTGGCCCGGTTTGCCACTGGGGCGCGACGATGCGGGAAGCGACGAGACAGTAGCCACGATCAGTCGTCAGGATATGTTGACCTACCAGGAGCAGTTTTATCGCCCGAATGCCCTGGTGGTCAGCGTGGTCGGGAATTTTCACCATGCACGGGTACGGGAGCTGATCGAGTGGCTCTTTCACGACTGGGAGCCGCGTCCGCTACGAACCTGGACGCCCTGCCCGCCGCCGCGGGATGTGCCGCCCGTGGCTGTGGTCTATAAGGAGACGGAGCAGACGAATCTTTCGCTAGGCACCCTGGGGGTTGCTCATTCCTCTCCTGATTATTACGCGCTGATGCTGTTGAATGCCATCCTGGGCGAGGGGATGAGTTCACGCCTCTTCCAGAGTATTCGGGAGGAGCGCGGGCTTGCCTACGATATCGGTAGCTATACGAGCAGCTACTATGAGACGGGCAATCTGGTTGTGAGCGCAGGGGTCGACCCTTCTCAGACGGAGGCCGCTTTGCGCGCCATTGTGCAGGAGTTGAACAGGCTCTGTGAGGTGCCCGTCTCTACGGCGGAGTTGGAGCGCTTTAAGGCCTATGTGTGCGGCGGCCTGATTCTGGGGCTGGAAAGCACCCAACAGGTCGCGAGCTGGCTCGCTAGCCAGGAATGTCTGCTTGGCCATGTCGTCGATGTGGATGAGATGATCCGCCAGATTCAGGCCGTGACTCCCCAGGATCTGCAACGCGTGGCACGCACATGCTTCGCTCCCGAATGGCGCCGCCTGGCCTTGATTGGCCCCGAGGACCCTCGACAGGTTGACCATTTTCAGAAGTTGCTGACAGCTGCCTAACGCGGGAAGAGGAGACCAGGTTCTATGCTGAAAACATTGTCTACGTTGCATGAGTATTTGCAGTATACGGAGGATGCCCTCAGCGCCGGGCGCATCGAGGAGGCCCTTGAACATTGTCAGTATGTGCTCTCGCATTTCCCTCATTCTCTCGAGGCTCATCGCCTCCTCGGAGAGATCTATTTGGCCCAGAATCGCCTGACAGAGGCCCAGCAGACTTTCGATTGGGTCCTGACGAATGACCCTGAAAATGTGCTCGCCTACTGCAACCGCGCCTTGACTAGCGAACGCATGGGGGATGTGGAGACGGCGCTTGACTGCTATCAGCAGGCTTATGAGCTGAGCCGGGGTAATAGCCAGATTCGTCAAGAATTTAATAAGTTGAGCGCTCGCAGCGGCCAGCCCGGCTTTATGTTCTCGCGCGCCGGTCTGGCTCGCCTCTATATGCGCGGCGATCTGCTTTTCCAGGCAATTCAGGAGTGGGAGGCTGTGCTTGCTGCTACCCCGGATCGCCTGGATGCGCGCACCGGTCTGCTGGAAGCCTGTTGGCGCGATGGTGACTATGAGCGCGCCGAACAGATCGCGACCGCTTTGTTGGAGGAGATCCCCGGCTGCCTGAAAGCGCTGCTGCTTTTGGCACACATGACTTTCCCCCATAACCCGGCCCGTGCCCGTGAGCTGCTCCAGCGCGCCGAGGCACTTGATCCTGAGATGACGATGGCCCGTGAGCTGTTTGGCGATCTGATGGCAGCTTCTCCCGATGATCCTTTCCTGTCCCTTGTGCGCAAAGATGCCGTTCTGATCCCCCCTCCCGGACGGTCCGCGCCTTCGTCCTCCTCTTCTGCTTCGATTGCCTCGGGAGCTTCTCCCGAGTCCGGGCCGGCTTTGCCGGAAGAGCAGGGGCAGGAGAGCGAGGAGAGCGAGCCGATCTTTGGCTGGACAACCCCCGATCCTTATCCGCTGACTCTGACAACGCCCCCGGCTTCTTCCCCAACTCCCGCCCCGTCTTCGCTGTCTTCACAACAGCCGGAGGCGTCCATATCTGCAAGCAGCGACGAGGCACAGCGCTCTAGCTCACCATCCTGGTCTCTCTCCAGCCCCGGCCTCGCCTTTGGAGAGCAGGAATTTTCCTGGGAGGAGCAGTCTTCCTGGTCATCCGTAAGAGCGGCAGGCTCAGAGGAGGACCTGGGTCTGCCGGCGGACCAGGCCCCCTCCCATCCTGCTTGGTTAGATGCTCTCGATACGCCCTTCTACCGCCAGCCCTCGGGGTCGCTGGCTAAGCCAACCCCAACCCCTCAGCCTGAGTCTCCTCCTGCTCCCTCCCCCTCGACGGAGGCCGTTGCAGCTCAGGAGGCTTTGGATAGCCCCCGCGTGGAGGAGGTCTCTGAGGTCTCGCGGTCTCAGCCTACCTCTCCCCAGGCAGAGCAGCCCACAGAGCAGCAGCAGGAGGCAGAGGATGAGATGTTCCCCTTCATGCAGGCAGGGAGCGACCCAGAGGAGGGATGGCCCGAGTGGCTGAAGTCGCTGGGAGCAGAGACAATGGAGGAGTCCGCTTCTGAGTCATCTCCTTCCGTCTCCAGCCCACGTGGAGCAGTCTGGGGCGAACCCGAGGAGGAGCCAAACCAGGAGGTAGGGAGCATCTCCGGGTTGACAGAGCAGAGACCGCCGGAGCCGGCAGCTCCGCTGGCTTTTGCAGAGCCAGAGAGCTATATACGCTCTGAGGCGGACATGCTTTCTGGGTCCACAGCTCGCCGCCCCTCTGAGGAGGACTATTCAGGGCCTGCTTACTCGTCCCCTGCAACTTGGGATGAGCTAACAGGTGGCGGCTTCTCTGCCCCTATGGAGAAACCGGCCTGGCTTGAGCAGCTACAGGCTAGTCATAGCACCTTTGAGAGCCAGGAGGCAAGTGCTGGACCGCTCTGGCCTCCAGAGGAGCCGCTAGCTTCCTCTAGTTCCAGCCCGACAGCGGTGCCGCCGGCAGCTTCGATCTGGGGCGAGGAGCCTGCTCAGTCTGCCGCAGCTTCTACGCCCCTGGCCTCGCGGCCTTCAGCCTCCCCCCAGGGTGCAGATCAAGCGGAGGCTGGCATTCCCTGGCTTGAGCAGCTTGCCGGCTGGTCGACAGCTTCTGAGGGATCAGCAGGCGCTGTCACAGGAACTCAGCCACCATCGTCTCTCGAGGCACAGGCGTCGCGTTCTGAGCCAGCCTCTTCGCCTGCCATTCCACCTCAGGGGCAGTCTGCTTCTTCATGGCTGGCCGAGTTGGCCGCCAGTGCCAGCCAGCGCTCAGCAGAGCAGAGTAGCCCGCCCGCTGCTGAACAGCGGCTGGTGACAACTTTGGAAGATCTAGAACAGCAGCTTTATGCTCAGGGCTTTGTACCGCTGCAGCCAGGTGAGCTGGCAAGCTTTGCTCAGCAAGAGCCTCCTGCTCAGCCCACCGCCACAGCTTTTGAGCAACCACCAAGGATAGCTCACGATGAACAGCGTCAGGCTCCGGCTTCACCAGCACCCCCACCGGCCCCTGAGTTGGAAGAAACGGTACGCGCACCGCTCGGGCAGCCCCCGCGCTATGAGGAGTTGAAACAGGCTCCCGAGCCGCTCTGGCCAGCAACCCCTGGCTCAGGCTCGTCTCCCGCTCAAGGCCCTGTCCAGGGTCCTTCTCTGCCGAGCTATCGGCCCGATGCCCTGCTAGAGGACGAGCTAGAGACCACTATGAAGCGTCCCGTTTTCCGCCTTCAGCCTGCCCAGACCCGCCCGCAGGCCCCAGGTGGGCGCTCTTCTCCGGCCCGTCCCGCCGGTCGCGAGGCCCCCAGCTCTGGCACGACTGGCCCTGGCAGTGAGACAGCCCGTAGTCCGCAGGAGGGTGAGGTGAACTACAAGGAGCACTTGATCCGTGGCTACCAGTACCAGCTTGCCGGCGCCTACGATGAGGCCATGCAGGAGTATCGCATTGTGATCCGCAATCAGCCGGAGCTGTTGAGCGAGGTCATCAGCAATACGCGCGCGTTGCTGAAGCTGGCGCCCAAATATGCGCCCGGCTACCGCGTCCTTGGCGATGCCTATATGCGCCAGGGCGAGTACCTGCAGGCTATGGAGGCCTATAATAAGGCCTTGACCATGACGCGCCGCGCCAAGGGTCAAGGGGCTTCTTAGCCACGGGGGCAAGTTAGTAGGAGGCAAGGTCGACCTCACCCGGCGAGCGGCAAGAGCAGCCAGCACGAGGTATACAGGAGGCATAGAGGAGAGAGGCGCGTTGATTGGCCGGTTTGGAAACTGGTCTGGCTCGCCTCCCTCCCATTATGCACTTGTGGCTCTTCCGCCCATCAGGTGGGCTGGTAGAGGTGCGTTTGGACTCTGGCGCGTTGAGGTGAGCAACTCTCGGCTCAGAGAAGAAGAATCTAGCTACCATCCAAAGGAGTCATCAGTGGAGACGATTCTACAGCGGTTGACCGAGCTTGATGAGGTCTCAGGCGTTATCCTGGTAGGCAAGGACGGGCTGATCGTCAGTGGCACGTTGCACAGCGAGGATGAGGAAATGATCGGTGCCCTGTCCGCTACCGCCTTTGGCTCCCTCAGCACCTATAGCAAGCAAATTAACCAGGGCGAGATTCGCCATGCTATAATTGAAACGCAACAGGGGACGATCCAGATGGCGGAGGTGGGCGACCTGATCCTCGTGGTGACTACTCAGCAGACCCGCTCTCCCAATCTCGGACGCGTGCGCCTGGAGATGAAGAAGGCCTGTCGCCAGATCCTTCCTCTGGTGACGAGCCAGTAGGCGCCTCTTCTCTCCGGGCCGGCTTTGGACATCCCTTGATTCTGTATTTATTTAGGCGGAAAGGAAGTTCTGATCGTAGATGATGGAACGAACACTGATTATTATCAAGCCCGAGGGGGTCCAGCGCGGCCTCATCGGGCAGATTCTTAGCCGCTTTGAGCAGCGGGGGCTGAAGTTCGTAGGCCTGAAGATGCTGCAGATGTCCCCCGCGCTGGCGGAGGAGCACTATGCCGTTCATAAAGGGAAACCGTTCTTTTCAGGCCTGGTGAAGCATATTACTTCTGGCCCAGTGGTGGTCGGCGTGGTCGAAGGCCGCGGCGCCATTAAGATGGTACGCACGATGATGGGGGCAACGAACGCCGCCGAGGCCGCCCCCGGTACCATCCGCGGCGATTTCGCTCTCGAGATCGGCTACAATATCATTCACGGCTCGGATAGCTCCGAGACCGCCGCTCGCGAGATCAGTCTCTTCTTTAAGCCGGAAGAGCTACTTGATTACCGGCTGGCTACAGAGACCTGGCTCTACGAGGAACAGGAGAATCAGTGAGTGGTTTCCGCTCCTGATCTCCCCTGTCCTCTAGCTAGCTTGCTGGCCGCTTGACAGGCGCTGAGTCACTGGCAACGCTCAGGCTCGGCGTGTTCCGCTTGCTCATCAGCTTGGTAGAGCTGCTTCTGTAGCTCTTCCCCTCCTTGTCAAAGGAGCTTCTCCTTCTCGTTCTTTGGCCTATTTGGCGCTTTCTTCGCTTGTGTAAGGAATAAGGGAGCGGCCTGCCCAGCCTTATCAAGTGATCGGGGTCCAAGTGCTCAGTGGGAAGGAGTATATTACTCCTCGGGGACGCTTTCACTCCGACTCGCTCTTCTAGACAAGCCGACTGGCTGGTTAAATGAATGGGTGACCACTACGCTAGTACGCGCCCAGCCTCTAACTCACAAGGTGAACCGCGCCGATTCAGGGCGGGAAAGAAAAGGAAGCAGGCAGGCAAAGCGAGAGGTGCAAAGACTGACGGCAAGAGCAGACACCCGAGCCTGAGTCTGGAGCGAGCTGGATGGAAGATCGCAGTTCTGAGACTACCGAGTGAAAGTATGGGTAGCCAACCGCTCAGCCGATCAGCTCGGGCTGCTCCTCCGAGTTCCCTTCCCTTTGACGGCTTCTTTCTTTTCCACCCTCTCCG
>NZ_JADGHT010000479.1 GCF_019683755.1 Thermogemmatispora sp.
TGCCTGATCCCGTCGCCACCCTGGAAGCCACGCGCCAGCTCGTCAAAGAGGGCTTCGAGGTCCTGCCCTACATCAACGCCGACCCCGTCCTGGCCCGGCTCCTGCAGGATGCCGGCGCCGTCACCGTCATGCCCCTCGGCTCACCCATCGGCTCCGGTCAGGGGCTGCTCAACCTGCCGCAGATCCAGATCATCATCGAGCAGGCGCGTGTCCCCGTCATTGTCGACGCCGGCATCGGCGCCCCTTCGGATGCTGCCCTGGCGATGGAACTGGGGGCTGCCGCCTGCCTGATCAATACCGCCGTCGCCCAGGCCGGCAACCCTGTGCTGATGGCGCGCGCCATGAAACTGGCCATCGAAGCCGGGCGGGCCGCCTTCCTGGCCGGACGCATCCCGCGCCGTCCCCAGGCCGTGGCCAGCAGCCCCCTGACTGGCCTGGTCGGCAGCCCATCCTGAGCGAGCCAACGAGTGAGAACGGTGTATGCCGGAAGAGAGTGCATCAGTCGCCGGAGGAGAGCGAACAGCGGGTCTGCCCCTGGGTGAGAGGCCGCTGCTCTGCCTGGTCACCGATGAGCGACATCCGGCCCTGGTCGAGGTCGCGCGCCAGGCCCTGGAGGCGGGGATCGATCTCCTCCAGCTACGCGGTCCGGGGCTGTCAGCGGCCCGGCTCTACGAGCTGGCGACCATTCTGGGGCCGCTGGCGCGCCAGCACGGTGCCCGCCTGATCATTAACGACCGCCTCGATGTGGCCCTGGCTGTCGGCGCCGACGGCGTCCAGCTCGGCAGGCGCTCGCTGCCGCTGGTCGTCGTCCGCTCCCTGTGCCAGCGCTGGGGGCAATCCTTGCTGCTCGGGGCCTCCGTCCACTCGCTGGCCGAAGCGGAAGAGGCGGTTGCCTCCGGCGCCGATTATCTGCTGGCTGGCACCATCTTCCCCTCACCCTCTCATCCCGGCCAGGCCGGCGCTGGCCCCACGCTGCTGCGACAACTGCGCGACCGCTGGCCTCGGCTGCCGCTGCTGGCCATCGGCGGTCTCAGCGCCGCCAATGCCGCCCAGGCCATTGCCGCTGGAGCCGACGGCATCGCCGTCATCTCGGCCATCTACGGTGCCGCCTCTGTGGCCCAGGCCGTGGATGCGCTACGCCAGGCTCTGGCCGCTGGCAGCCGGGCCCGCTGGCAGCCAGGCCCGCCGACGGCATCCCATAACAGTCCGGCAACCTGAAAGCCAGCCACAGAAAAGTGTAAGCAAACAAACAAGCAAGCAAGCAAGAAAGGAGGGGACATATAGACCAATGGCAGAAGATGCAGCATCCCAGGTGGAACTGATGACCATCGTCGCGAACGGCCAGCCCTGGCATGTCCCGCGCGAGAGCACCATCGCCGACTTTCTGGGGCAGCTCGCCCTGACGCCGGGCCGCGTTGTGGCCATGCTCGACGGTGTCATTGTGCCGCGCGAGCGCTTCGCCGAAACGCGCCTGCACGAGGGCTGTCGCCTGGAGCTGGTCACGATGGTCGGCGGTGGCTGAGTGGCTAAGCCCTGCCTCCCTCTGAGGTGGGGCCGCCCTTGATTGGCAGCTTACCTGCTATCGTTGGCCGAAGATGCCTCACGTGCCTCTGAAGCTTACGTAAACGGCTGTGATAGTCTGGTGCAGATCATGAGCAGGGTGCCACTTCTCTGGCCAGCGGCAGCCTTTTGCTGGCTTCTCTCCAGGCTTGGGGCGGGTCAGCCTCTCTACGATGTCATTGCCAGGAATCGTCACTTCGTTCCCGTCGGTCAGTGTGATCTCACCTGTCGAGAAGCTCAGAAAACTGGATTCGCTGGCAAGGAGGAAGTGTAGAATGGAACCCGTGAAATTCAATCTCACATCGATGAGGCTTTGGCTGCTCGTGATGGGGGTAGTCTATCCTCTCGGGATGCTGATACTGACTGGCTATCTATCCAGCGGCCCTCTGGCTCTGGGGCCAGCTCTCGCGGCCCTGGCCCTCACCTGGATCCTCTTCATCACGATGTGGGATAGGCTCAGTCTCTACCTTCAGTACGCCTGGCTGCTGGCTTTGCTCGCTCTCCTGCTCTTCAAACAGGACTGGCTGGCCATCGCGCTCGTCGTGGGGGCCTGGCTGCTGCTCGAGTGGAGGGTTCGCCGCAACGTTGGGCAGCCGGGCCTTGACCTGGCCTCGCCCTGTCCACGACGTCTCTTCGTTGGGCAGGGCGGCCACTCCCGCCTGGTCAACTACCACGGATTAAAAGCTCCCACCCAGGCCTATGCCCTCGATCTCACCGTGATCGATGCCCTGGGCCGCAGAACGTCCGGCTTCAGCCTCTTTCCCCGCCCGCTGACGGCCTACCACAGCTTTGGGCAGCCGGTGCTATCACCCATCGACGGCATCGTCCTCAACTGCGAAAACCGTCTACCCGATCAGCCCATCGGCAGCACAGACCCTCAGCGTCCCCTCGGTAACTACGTCCTCATGCGCAGCGCTGCCAGGCCCGAGGTGCACCTGCTCGTGGCCCACCTGCAGCAAGGCAGCGTCGCTGTCCGGCCCGGGCAAGAGGTCCGTGTCGGTGACTACCTGGGACGTATCGGCAACTCCGGCAACACCAGCGAGCCCCACATTCACCTGCACGCCGAGCGCGCCATCAACGGCCAATGGCAAGCCGTTCCCATCACCATCAACGGGAAGCGACTGCGACGCAACTCCATCATCCCGGGTCGTCCCGCTCCCCTTTTCCCCGCCTGACGCTCCTTCTTCGTCCCCCTACCTGAAATAGAGAACCGTAGCAG
>NZ_JADGHT010000480.1 GCF_019683755.1 Thermogemmatispora sp.
GCTAAAGATATACTATACTTAATGTAACCTGTATCAACGTCGCCTTCACCACATTGCGAAAAGGAGTATACGATGGGACGACTTGATGGACGAGTTGCCTTTGTAACCGGTGCCGGACGCGGAATCGGCGCGGCGACAGCGCTGCGCATGGCCGAGGAGGGCGCGCGCGTTGCCCTGGTTGATATCGACGTAGAGGGCTGCCAGCAGGTCGCGCAGGAGCTAGAGCGCCTGGGAGCACAGAGCCTTGTGCTGTCTTGCGACGTCTCCAACAGCGCTATGGTTGAGGAGGCGGTAGAAAAGACCGTCAGCCAGTTCGGACGGCTCGACATCCTCGTCAATAACGCGGGGATCATTCGCGACAACCTTCTCTTCAAGATGAGTGAAGAAGACTGGGACGCCGTGATGGCCGTCCACCTCAAAGGGGCATTTCTCTGCAGTCGGGCCGCGCAGAAGCACATGGTACAGCAGCGCTACGGTCGCATTATTTCTCTCTCGTCGACCTCGGCCCTAGGCAATCGTGGCCAGGCCAACTACTCGGCGGCCAAAGCGGGCCTGCAAGGCTTCACTCGGACGCTGGCCATCGAGCTAGGCCCCTTTGGGATCACGACCAACGCCGTTGCCCCTGGTTTTATCGATACCGAGATGACCCGTTCCTCCGCCCGTCGCCAGGGCCTTGACCCCGAGGAAGTCATTGCCGAAGCCTCCAAACGCATCCCCGTGCGGCGTGTGGGGCAGCCGCGCGATGTAGCCAACGTCATTTGTTTCCTCGCCTCGGAAGAGGCCGGTTTCGTCAATGGGCAGATCATCTACGTCTCGGGTGGGCCGGCGCCGCGCTCCTGACTGAGCAATAGCGCACCGGCGTTCCCTCGACACAATCAGCCGGCCCTTGGCAGGCAACCAGGTGAGAAGGGCGAAGGACCGGGGAGGCGCGCCTTGTTGGCGAGCGGACCCCGGTTCTTCGCTTTCCAGGCTGTGAGCTGGATCGGACTGGCGGATGGGGCGCGGGCTGGCTCCTCTGGGGATAGCGATAAGGTTGCGTGAAGAGTTAAAATACAGACACGTATTACTTCATAAAGTGGGGAAAGTCTTATTGATTCAGGCCATAAAAGGGGAGGAAGATAGCCTCGTGTCCAGCCACGCGCGTCGTCAGGCCATTATCGTGCTTGACTTTGGCTCCCAATACAGTCGCCTCATCGCGCGGCGCATCCGCGAACACCATGTCTACAGCGAGCTAGTTCCAGCCGAAACCACCCTGGAGGAACTGCAGCGTGAGAAGGCTCATCTTGAGATCAAAGGGTTCATCCTCTCGGGAGGACCGGCCAGCGTCTATGATGCCCAGGCACCGCGCTGTGATCCGGCCATCCTCCAGAGCGGCCTGCCTGTGCTAGGCATCTGTTACGGCATGCAGCTCCTGGCGCATCAGCTTGGCGGTCACGTCGCTCCGGCTCAGGGGCGGCGCGAGTATGGTCCGGCGACCATAGAACTGTTGCCTGTGGCTGGCGACCAGGGACGCGCCGCTGAAATCTTTGCCGGCCTATCGGAGGCAGGCACTGCCTCAGAAGGTCGCCGCCTCAAAGTCTGGATGAGCCACGGCGATAGCGTTGACCAGCTCCCGCCAGGCTTTAGTCTACTCGCGCGCAGCGAGAGCAATCCCTGTGCGGCTATAGCCGGACCTGGCGGTCTTGTCGGCTTGCAGTTCCATCCAGAGGTCACCCATACCCCGCAGGGGCGGGAGATCCTGCGTAATTTTCTCTTCCGCGTCTGCGATTGTCGCGCCGACTGGACCCCTGGCTCAGTTATCGATGAGACCGTGGCCCAGATTCGCAGCCGCGTAGGCCAGGCACGCGCTATCTGTGCTCTCTCCGGTGGCGTCGACTCTGCAGTTGCGGCCCTCTTGGTGCACCGCGCCATCGGCGAGCGTCTCACCTGTATCTTCGTCGACACTGGTTGTATGCGAGCTGGCGAGCCTGAGCAGGTCGTGGAGACCTTCAGCCGCCATTTGCATATTCCCCTGATCGCCGTTGACGCGCGCCGGCGCTTTCTGGCTCGCCTGGAAGGGATCACCGATCCCGAGCAGAAGCGTAAGATCATCGGCGAGGAGTTCATTCGCGTCTTCGAAGAGGAGGCTGTCCGCCTGGCGCAGGAGCAGGGGCCGATCAGCTTTCTGGTTCAGGGGACGCTTTACCCCGATGTTATCGAGAGCGCGGGGCGCGATACCGCCAGTACTGCTACGCGCATCAAGACCCATCACAACGTCGGTGGGCTGCCAGAAGAGATGACGCTGCAGCTTGTGGAGCCGTTGCGTTGGCTCTTCAAAGATGAGGTCCGCGAGATTGGCCTGACCCTGGGACTTCCCGAAGAATGGGTCTGGCGCCATCCCTTCCCCGGGCCGGGCCTGGCCATCCGCGTCATCGGCGCTGTCGACGAGCAGCGTCTGGAGACCCTGCGTGCCGCCGACGCCATCCTCATCGAGGAACTCCGCCGCGCCGGCCTCTATCGTCAGGTCAGCCAGGCCTTCGCCGTGCTCACTCCCGTACGCAGCGTCGGAGTGATGGGCGATGGCCGCACCTACGCTCAGGTCGTGGCGCTGCGCGCCGTGACTACCGAGGACTTTATGACCGCGGACTGGGCCCGCCTCCCCTATGATCTGCTGGCCCGCGTCGCCAATCGCATCGTCAACGAGGTGCCTGGCGTCAACCGCGTCGTCTATGACATCACCTCGAAGCCGCCTGCAACCATCGAATGGGAGTAGTCGCTTTGACCTGCCAGGCAGA
>NZ_JADGHT010000068.1 GCF_019683755.1 Thermogemmatispora sp.
CTCCCCCTCCTCAAGGGAGCCTGCTTCCTTACCTTGCTCGTGGCTCTGGTACAATAAAAATGGCATCGGTGCGGTGTATCAGGATAGCCCAATCTGCCCCTGCCCTGCCGATAAAGCTTGCAGGTCCCAGGGGCCCATGTTAGAATCGTCCCGCAAATGGCCAAACGAGAGCGCTAGCTGCAGAAGGCCGCTCGTCTGCATCAGCTTCGCTGACAGCAACACCAGTAGAGCAACAGGGGCAGGAAGTAGGGATCACCCCGCAGAGACGCCGAGAAGTTAGCAGCAACGGGATAGCCGGCAGACGAGTCAGCCAAGCATGAGGATAGCTCGCTCGTCAGTGGGGAGTAGCTGAGCCTAGAAGGAGGCCGCGCCAATCTCGTCCACAGCCTCGCGGTAGATAAGAGGAGGCGGGATAGCCCAGGCCTAAAGGCCAGTATAGCACGGTATAAGCACCAGCATCAGGCGCAAGCGCGGTTAGGGGCACTGGCCACAGCAGGGTAAGTACTGGAAGAGTAGCAGGCTCAGTTCTGCTCGCAGCGCCTGGATCTAGCGATCTGGGTTCCTGGACAGCCCGTTGGCTTGATCTGAGAGCGGGCGGTGAGTTAAGCAAAGGAAAAGAGACAGCGGCATCGTAGTGTGATGTCAGAGGAGCGTATCTTGAAAAAGACAGAGCGTGCATGGTTCTGGCGTATCATCGATGTGATTAATCCTCTGCGCGATCCTAGCCTGACGGTGGCGGTTGTCCTGACCATCATTGAGGAGGCAGGACAGCATGATCCCTGGTACTGGATTATCGTGATTGGTCTGGTGAACTGGCTGGCAGTGCGCGGGCTGGTCTGGCTGCTGGTCAACTTTACCTTTGCCTGTACCTTTCTAGCGCGCCGTCTGTGGTGGGCCATCAAGCATCCACGGCTGGCCTGGCGCATTCTGGATGCAATCGGGCATGAGGAAATCGTCATCGGTGGTCTGCCTACCATTCCTGAAGGCATGCTGATGCCCGATGGCTCCTCGATCCTGAGTCTCAATCCCGCTTTCGGGGGAGTAACCGTAACGGGCGAGCTGGCTTCCCCACAAGGTCCATTCCTTGGCTTACCCGCTGGCCAAACGGGCCAGACGGGTCCTATGGCTCAGGTTGGTCAGGGAGCAGAGGGGGCAGCAGATTACGCCAGTTTGCCCGGTAACTCCGGTTTCTTCCCCGGCGTCCAGCAGGCGCCTGCCTACTTTCAGAGTGGCTTCTACGGCCAGACTGCACCTTCCGCCGAGGGCCTGCAGCAGAGTGGCTCGCAGTCTCGCAGCGCTGAGGAGGAGCGTCTGCGCCAGCAGTTGGAGTCCTGCATTCGCTTGATCGAGGATTGGATTCAGTTTACTGAGGAAAAGTGGCGCACGGTCAGCGATAGCCAGCTCGGCTGGAAGCCGCTGCGTGGGCGCTGGTCAAGCTGGGACGATATTTTCCAGGATACGTTTGCCGCTCGCACATCTGATCCCCTGGCTCAGGCGGCCCAGGATGCTGGTGAGGCCAATGCTCGCCGTTTCGAAAGCGCTCGCGAAAAGGGTTCTGCTGCTTCCGCCGTCGCTTGCTTCCTGCGGGATATGATGACTCTGCGCCGCGGCCTAGAGATGTTACAGGCTACCGGCGGCCAGTTGCCGGAAACTTCGGCAATGCAGCCTGTTGTCCCTCATACGTCCCTCCGCTCTTTTGGCACCAGCGGCACTCTGCGCGGCAATACTGGCGCTAGCTCCCCCGTGCGCAATTCCTTGATCCGCCGTCCCGCTCAGATCTTTGTGGACGCTGATACTGAAAAGTAGGATGGATATATAAGCCCATGCAACCATATGCCTCGCGTGTTGTTCAGGTCCGTCCAGAGATCGAACGCATTGCTCCCTATGTGCCTGGAGAATCACTAGAAGCTTTCTCGCGAAGAACCGGTATTCCGATCGATCGCTTGATCAAGCTCAATAGCAATGAAAATCCCTATGGCCCGATCCCGCCAGTGCTGGCCGCTCTGGGACGCTATGTACACTACAACAATTATCCCGATACGGATTCCACGGCCCTGCGGCGAGCGCTGTCCGAGTTCACGGGCCTCGATGAGCGTTACATTGTGCTCAGCCACGGTAGCAATGAGCTGATCAATCTGCTCTGGCATGTTTTCTTATCGGTCGGAGATAATATTATCTGCTGTCCTCCTACCTTTACGCTCTATACAACAGTGACCACGCTCTGCGGCGCGTATGTGATCGAGGTTCCGCGGACAGAGTCTTATGACATCGACGTCGAGGCCATCCTGTCCGCGTTGACCCCTGAAACCAAGCTCATTGTCCTCTGCTCTCCCAATAATCCTACGGGCAACCTGGTGGCCCAGGAGGATATCTTACGCTTGCTGGAGTCCGGGCGCATTGTAGTGGTCGATGAGGCCTACGTGGAGTTCTCACAGCAGCCGCGGGGTGTGGCTCACTTGGTTCCTGAGCACCCTAATCTGGTGGTGCTGCGCTCTTTCAGCAAGTGGGCCGGCCTGGCCGGCTTGCGTATCGGCTATGGACTTTTCCCCGAGTGGATCGCCAGCTACTTGCGTCGGGCTCAGTGCCCCTTTGAAGTGAATGTAGCTGGCCATATCGCTGCTATAGAGACGTTGGCTCACCTCGACTGCGTCTGGGAGCGCGTGCAGCGTCTGATTCAGGAACGCGAACGCCTCTTCCAGGTCTTGGCTGCTCAGCCGTACCTGGCGCCGGTGCCATCTCAGGGGAACTTTATCATGGCGCGCGTCTGCGATGAGGAAATTACAGTGGAGGATGTCCGTGCAAGCGTTGAGGCGTATGGTATTCTCTTGCGCTATTTCCAACATCCGTATCTGCAGAACGTTCTACGGGTGACGGTAGGTTTGCCGGAGCATACCGATTTGCTGGCGCGCGCTTTGGCTGAAGTGCGGCCCGGGAGGGCGCTCCGCAGCGCCGACGGAGCCGGCTGAACCAGCCGTAGCCGCTGCCCCGGCAATGCTAAGCCGGCCTGGCTGCCTGGCTTGCTCTGTTGCTCCTATCAGGAAGGGGCTGGTCTTGCGATGAGGCAGCTCAGCCAGGCCGGCGATCGTTTCCTCTGGGATAGGCCGGCAGTCTACGCCTTGCATCTGGCGGATGTCCGTTCGCTCTTAGCCGCACTAATGCGCTACCTGTTCCGCGCCCGCGATCGCAACCGCCATGAGCTAGTCCGCGTTTTGTTGGATCGCTCCACGTGGCAACAAAATGCTTGCCCACGCCCAATGGCGCGCGTTACAATACAGCCGGCAATGATGGGCAACGCCGCGCTATCATCGACTGTTCATCTTCTACCCGTAAGATCCGAGTAGCGTTGAGAGAGGTAGGTATTGTTCTATGCCTGGTGTGAGTAGAGAAAGTACAGTTATCGCGAACCTGGTGGCTCGCGAGATTCTCGATTCGCGTGGCAACCCGACGGTTCAGGTGGAGGTCTGGCTGAAGGGCGGCGCTTATGGTGTGGCTTCGGTTCCCTCGGGGGCCTCAACTGGCGCCCATGAGGCGGTAGAGCTGCGTGATGGCGACAGTCAGCGCTATGGCGGTAAAGGTGTGCTCACGGCAGTCCAGCATGTCAATACGACCCTGCGTGAGGCCTTGATCGGCCAAGATGCCACGGATCAGGTGGCCCTTGACGGCTTGATGGTTCAGCTCGATGGAACGCCGAATAAGGGCAAACTTGGCGCCAATGCCATCCTTGGGGTCTCTCTCGCCTTGGCCCATGCGGCCGCCAATGCTCTTGGTCAGCCGCTATATCGTTATTTGGGCGGGGTCTCCGCTAGTGTGCTGCCTGTGCCAATGATGAATATTCTCAACGGGGGTAAGCATGCTGATAACTCCGCCGATATGCAGGAGTATATGATTCTGCCAGTTGGGGCCCGCTCTTTCCGCGAGGCGCTGCGCATGGGGGCCGAGGTCTACCAGAGTTTGAAAAAGGTCTTGCACAGCAAGAAGTATAATACGAATGTCGGTGATGAGGGCGGTTTTGCACCGTCGCTCAGCTCGAATCGCGAGCCGCTGGAGCTATTGCTGACGGCTATTGAGGCGGCGGGCTATCGCCCCGGCGTCGATATCTGTCTTGGTATGGACCCCGCCGCGAGCGAACTCTATCAGGATGGCAAGTATGTGCTGGCTCGTGAGGGCCGTACGCTTTCATCTGCCGAGATGGTCGACCTCTATGAGCAGTGGGTGAATGAGTATCCTCTGATCTCAATTGAGGATGGCCTGGCAGAGGATGATTGGGAAGGCTGGTCTTTGCTCTGTCGCCGTCTGGGCGGACGTGTGCAGTTGGTCGGGGACGATCTGTTCGTGACCAATACTGCTCGGCTCAAGCGCGGCATCGAGGAGCGAGCTGCCAATTCCATCCTGATTAAGCTCAATCAGATCGGCACTTTGACGGAAACACTGGCCGCTATCGAAATGGCTAAGCGCGCTTCCTTTACGGCAGTGGTCTCTCACCGCTCAGGTGAGACCGAGGATACGACGATTGCCGATCTGGTGGTGGCAACTAATGCGGGCCAGATTAAAACCGGAGCTCCTGCCCGCAGCGAGCGCGTGGCAAAGTACAATCGCTTGCTTGTGATCGAGGAAGAGCTAGGAGAGCGCACGGCCCATTATGCGGGGTTCGGCGCGTTCTATAATGTCCCAGGACTCTACGCGCGGATGTGAGAAGCGGCGTCAGGATGGCTCCCGAGATTGGGCATCAGGGCGCTCGCTCGCAGCCCACGGAAGAGCGAGGAAGAAGCGATGACACAGAGTCCTGCGAACATACCACTGGGGGGGGGCGCCGGTGAACGGCGCACGATTCGCCTGATCCACTATAATCTGACCTATTATGTCTATGGGGCCGAGCATGGCACCGATGGGGCGCTGGTGCTGCTTCACGATGTGCTGGCGGGCGCCTTCGCCTGGCGCGATGTCATTCCAGCGCTGACCAGCACTGGACGTGCCCTCTATGTCTTCGATTTGCTCGGTCACGGCCTCTCTGACCATCCCTGGCCGGCGGATACCTCCGTCTGGGGCCACGCCGACTATCTGGCTATGTTCCTGGATGCCTTGCAGCTGACCAATGTGGTGCTGGTAGGGCATGGCCTTGGCGGTGGGGTGGCTCAGATTCTGGCCACACGCCTGAGCCGCGAGCGCGTGGCCGCTTTGGTGCTGATTGATACGGTGTGCTATCTCCATGCCTTTGCGGAGGACTGGCCGCTGCCGCAAATGAAGGAGCGTCAGGAGTATGATGCTCCAAAGCGCGCGAGCGTCGAGGATGTGCTGCGTGATCTGCGTGCTACTCTGCCCGCAGCTTCAACACGGCCTGAGCAGTTTAAGCAGCAGATGCTGGACGATTTCGTGAATCACTGGAATAGCGAGCTTCATAAGGAAGTGCTCTATCAGCACATCCGTAATCTTATCCCCTATTATGTGAATTCGGTGTCGAGCGATCTGCAACGCGTAGGCAAGCCTGTGCTGATCATTTGGGGAGAGGAGGACCGTCAGATTCCGCTCAAGTACGCCCAGCGGCTACATCGGGAGATCCCTGGTTCGCAACTGAGCATCATTCCCCAAGCCGGTCACCTGGTGCTTTTCGATGCACCAGAGGCGGTGGCTCAGGCCATTCGTGAGTTTGTCGCCTCTCTGCCAGGGCGCTCATAGCCGCCGCTGGTAGCCTGGTAGCGGGGCAGGAGAAGCAGAGCCGATCACTGCAGACAGGTCCCAGGTCTCCATGTTCCCCAGGCCCAGGCTGTTACACAGCTCTCTCTGCGCGGCCTCGCTGAGGACTCGGGCGAGTGCCGCTAGAGCAGGTGTAGCCTGGGCCTTTTTCTGCTGTTCAGGCACAGCGATGAATGTCAATGCCAGCGACTTCCCGATAATAGGCTTCGCAGCAACGCAGGTAGCTCTGCAAAGCCAGCGCGTAGGCATCATAGAGGCGCTCTAGCTCAAGCGCAGAGGCGCCTCGCTCGCTGGCCAGGACCATTGCGCGCCAGAGCTTGCACAGGCGTTTTTCGGCATAGTGCACTTGCTTTAAGGACATGTGTGATCTCATCCCCACTTCTGAGCACTAGGAAGCCTTGCGGCTCTCGCCACGCTGACGATATTCGCGGCTCAACTGCTGAATAAGCTCGCGTGCCGCCGCGTAGTCCCAGCTAGCGAGGTCGCCCGGCTCTGGTTTGCCAAGGGTATTGCAGAGCTTGCGAATGCTGGCAAGCTGCTGGTCAGTGATAGGGCCTTGCTCATTGCCATTGTTGCCGCTGGACCGCGCTATACGCTGACGGGAGGCTGCGGCAGTAGACCCACGTGTGGTAGCTTCTGATTCAGCCGGAGTGGCCGTCTCAGGGGGACGCTCAGCTATAGTCGTTGAGGCTCGCTCAACGGGACTATCGACGATGCGATGCTCTTCGTCCAGCTCTGGGGCAAATTGGGTTCCAAAGCCCAAGGCCGCGAGTGCACGCCCGATAGCTCCCGTTTCGGCCTTCTCGATGAAATCGGGAAAGCTGGCAGCCTTCTCCGATTTGGTGCCGGTGGCAACGCCACCTTTGCCATCCTTGACAACAGCACGGAAGATGACGAAGCCCTTGGCTCGACGCACCATCTTTTCATTACGTCGGGTCTCGCTGTTGTAGGCGTAGTACTCCTCTTCGGTCTCACGCTCAAGATCCAAGTGCACCATCTCGGTCTCAATGGTGCCTTGTGGACAGAGTTCGCGAAACCAGACGAGTCGCCACTGAACAGGCAAGTAGTCACGCAGCTCGCCCCGATTACCACCTCTAATTTGTACAAGATGCTCGCTGGGGTTGAAGCGTGGGCGCTGCTCATCCTGGCCCTGGGATTGATGTTGTTCTCCAACAGATGGCATAGATGCTGCTTCCTCCTTCTGGTTGTTGCGCGCACTACACCCGGCCAGCAGGTCCCCATGAGCAACCTGACAGACCGGCGCAGCACACGCTATCTCTCTCCCGTCGAAACCGGAGCGCTGGTGCGGTTGTACGCCCAGGCACGCCCGTTCATCAGGGTCTTGAACTAATGTTCTAGAATTGTACCCGGCGGCAGGAGCCTCTGTCAAGCTGGCTGTTTGCTTGGCAGTCTACCCGCAGACTGAGGCACCTGGTCAGGAATCCTTCTCAGGAATCGTTCCAATGCTGAGTAGTAAAAATGGAAGTGCATATTGATCTCTATCACACAAAAGATGATCTTTATTGACCTGATAAGAATTATTCTGAGATGCAGGAACAGCATCTAATCCTGGAGAGTCTTGTATCGTTGGCCATAATTACTGGGAGAGCAGCTTTTCCATAAGGGAGCGCCAGGCATAAGCCGGGGCGAGAATGAAGGGGAGGCCAGTCCGCCCGGCCTGTCAAGCAAGAAGGCGGCAGGGATGCTATGTTATAATGGAGAGTGTTCTGCTCAATCATTGAGCAGGAGAGGCAGAGAGCAACAGGACAGAGGACGGGAAAGAACCATGAGTGCCATCAGCCCCACAGCCGTTTACGAGGCCATTCAAACTGCGCTGCAACGAGGCGAGCGCATTGGCATAGCCACCGTGGTCAAAACGATTGGAGCAGCCCCCTGCGATGTAGGGGCGCGCATGCTGCTTCACGCCGACGGCAGCGCGAGCGGCAGCTTTGGCGGAGGGCGCGTCGACGAGCAAGCGATCAAGGCCATGCAGCAGGCCCTCCAGGAAGGGCACTCGTTCCTCACGCATATTCATATCGATCCCGATGAAGCCGTTGGTAGCTGCGGCGCCACTCTGGAAGTCTTCGTTGAGGCCATTTCACCGGAGCCGCGGCTGATCATTGCCGGTGCTGGTCACGTTGCCCAGGCTTTGGCGCGCTTCGCCGCCGACCTCGACTTCCGCATCATTGTGGTAGATGATCGTCGCGATCTAGCTGATCCCCGCGCCTTCGGTGAACGGGTCCAGCTTGTCTTTGGAGATATTGCTCAGACCATCCGCGAGCTGCGACCGGATGCCTCAACCTGGGTAGTCATCGTCACTCGCGGGCACCGGCTCGATGAGGAGGCTCTACGCGCCGCGGTAGAGAGTGAGGCCGCCTACGTAGGCATGATCGGCAGCGCTGGCAAGATTCGCAATATCTTTCGCAACTTGCTCAAGGCTGGCATTCCGCGCGAGCGCCTTGAGCAGGTGCACACGCCGATTGGCCTCGACATCGGCGCGGTTACCCCTCAAGAGATCGCCCTGAGCATTGCCGCAGAGTTAGTGATGACCAGGCGTACGGGTACCAAAGGCACTGGGGCTCCGCTCAAGACACTCCACCACCTCATTGAGGAAGTCGCTCCCGTAACGACCTGATTGAGCGAGTGCAGGAACGGTGGAGCAGAGGCCAGAGGATCTGACCTGTTTCCTGGCAGAGGACGGAGGCACCCCCAGCCGCTTACCGCTCCTGATTTCCCTCAAGACGCCCGCTTGTGATACGATGGCAAGGGAGACAGTGCCTGTTCAAGGCTGGCGACAGTGACCAGCTTTCCTTTCACCGAGCCGTGCAGGTTCGGTTCCAGGCTAGGAGCAGACGCTGCTCCAGGTCCGCAGCTCACCACATATCGGGGTTTTCGGGAAGGACACGCTATGCTGCAAAGCGAGCATTCGAGGATTCTCTCGGCGTTGCTCCTCTGTTTGCTCCTGTTGAGCGCCTGCGGGAGCGCCGGCTCCGCTGTTCTGCCTAGGTCCACGCCATCCTCTACGGCGAGCGCTCTCCGCTCGCCATCACCGGGGAAGCCAGCTTCTGCCAGCGTCATCCCCACTGCCAGCGGCACGGTAGCAGCGCCGCCGCACTATCGCAGTCATCTGCTCTTGCGTGGCTATGGCAGGCCAGACGACCTGGCCCTTGACGCCAAAGGCAACCTTTTCTTTAGCGACGCTCATAATGGCACCATCAACCGTCTTAACCAGGACGGCTCTGTGAGCGTGCTCGCGCGTGGCCTGGCGGCGCCGGAAGGGCTGGTTGTGCTCCAGGATGGTACAATCATCATAGCGGAACAACGCACTAACCGGCTACTCCAATTAATGCCAGGCGCGCAGATGCCGTTGGTTTTGCGCACCCTACCGGGCACACCGAGTAACCAGCCATGCAAAGCCGGCATCGACGGCATTGCCCTTGATAGCACAACACAGACCCTGATTGTTCCAGACAGCCCCACCGGCGAGGTCTACCGCATGAGCCTGGATGGTCGCGCCCTGCAGCCACTGGCCAGCGGCATGGTGCGCCCAGTAGGGGCAGCCGTTGATGGGGCAGGCAACGTCTATGTGGCCGACGAATGCGGCCATGCGGTCTGGCGAATCAGTCCCAACGGGCACAAGGTTCGCTTCGGTGGCTTCGGCATGCCAGACGACGTGGCCTGGGACGGGCATGGTAACCTGCTGGTGATCGACCTGGCGCCAGCCGTGCATGCGCTGATCCGCTTGCAACTGGCTACCGGGCAGCGCGAAACGCTTGCGAGCCAGGGCTTTATTGAACCACAGGGACTGGTCATCGACAAGCATGACCGTATCTACGTGGCCGATGATTATGCAAACATGATCGTGGAGTTTACACCGACATGAGTAAGCTGCTCTCTATGACCGAGGCGATCAGACGCTATGTCCCCGACGGGGCTTCGGTAGCACTGGGTCTGGCCCTGGAGCCGTGTATTCCCTTCGCCGCAGGCCACGAAATCATTCGCCAGGGGCGCCGCGATCTGACTCTGATCGGACCGATCTCCGATATTCTCTTCGATCAGTTGATCGGAGCCGGCTGCGTGGCGAAAATTCAAGCGGCCTGGGTCGGTAACGTCAGCGAAGGCTTAGGCCACTGCTACCGTCGAGCAACGGAGCAGGCCCTGCCTCGTCCCATTGTCACTGAGGACCACAGCAATTTCACGATCGGCCTGGCTTTGCGCGCTGCCAGCCTGGGCGCCCCCTACATTCCCACGCGCTCTTTGCTGGGGAGCGACCTCCCGCGAAAAAATCCGACGTTTCTGCAAGCTCCCTCTCCTTTCGATGGCAGCCCTCTGCTGCTGGTACCGGCCTTGCAGCCCGATGTCACTATCCTCCACGTCCAGCGCAGCGATGAAGATGGCAACGCTCACCTTTGGGGTAGTCTTGGCATCTGTCAAGAAGCGATGCTAGCCGCACGCCGGGTGATCATCGTCGCTGAAGAAATCGTATCGCGTGAAGTCATCATCAGCGACCCCAATCGCGTCATTGGACCCTCTTATAAGGTCTGCGCGGTTGTCCATGAACCCTGGGGCGCACATCCCTCCGCCGTCCAAGGCTACTACGACCGCGACCATCAGTTCTACCACGAGTACCATACGCGCACGCGCACACCAGAGGGGTTCCAGCAGTGGCTAGATGAGTGGGTACTTGGTCTGAAGACGCGCCAGGCATATGTAGCGAAGCTGGGAGAGACGCGCTGTCGCTCCCTGGGCGTCAAGGAGCATCGCTACGCCGCTCCAGTTGACTACGGCTACTAAGGAGCCTGACTAAGGCAGGTTAAGCAGGGTCCTTCAGCTCTCGTGCCCGCTGGCCAAGACCAGAGCCAACGAGCGTCATGCCTCAGTGTTCGCCATGCATGAGCGAGAGAGCTACCAGGTAAGGAGGAAAGGGAAATGGACTACACGCCCCGCGAGCTGATGGTCGTTTGTGCCGCGCGCCAGATCCGCGACGGCGAGCGGGTCTTTGTGGGCATGCGTCTGCCTTTGTTGGCCTTCGCCCTTGCCAAGCGCACCCACGCCCCCAATTGCATCGGTATTTTCGAAACAGGTTTGATTCGCGATACACCAGCCCGCGAGCTACTCTACACAATGGGCGATGCTCCTAACATCTGTGGAGCCTTGTGGGCCACCAGTACCATCAACGTCATTGGCCTGATGGCCGCGGGCGAAATTGAGCTTGGTTTCATTGGTGGCGCAGAAATTGACCGCTACGGGAACCTCAACACCTCCCTGATCGGCGATTGGCAGCAACCCCGCGTCCGCTTGCCTGGTAGCGGAGGCGGGGCAGATATCGCCTCGCTGGCTCAGCGGCTGGCCATTATTATGCCCCATGAACGTCACCGCCTACGTGAGCGCGTCGACTTTGTCACCAGTCCAGGCTACGGCTACCCCGACGAACATGGGCCTGCTGGTGTAGCCTGGCGGCAGCGGGTGGGCTTGCCGCGCGGAGGGCCAGCGGTGCTGATCACCACGCTGGCGGTCTTTACTTTCGATCCCTCCAGCGGCGAAGCCCTTCTCCAGTCATACCATCCAGGCAGCAGCATTGAGCAGGTTCAGGAGCAAACCGGCTGGCCTTTGCGTCTTGCTCCCGACTGTGCTGAAACAGCTCCACCTACACCAGAGGAGCTACGCCTGATTCGCGAATGCGATCCTCATGGCGTCTGGACCAGCTAATCTTAGCACGTTCCGGCTGCAGGCGAGAGAAGGTCAGCCTTTTGCTCACCAGGAGCCGGAGCAAGATCAGCGTTGGCGCCACACTGTGGCCCCATACACGACAACCCAGATCAATGCAACGAGGAGAGGCATGGCTGAATATCAATATGTTCTCGTCGAACGCGATGAGCGAGTCGGCATTGTCACCCTCAATCGTCCCGCGAAGCTGAACGCTCTCAACACGCAGCTCGTCGCCGAGCTGAGCACAGCCCTGGAAGAGCTTGACCGTGATGAAGCCATCCGCTGCATCGTCATCACTGGAGCCGGTGAGCGCGCCTTTGCTGCTGGCGCTGATATTGAAGAGATGGCGGATAAGTCGCCGATCGACATGCTCACGGGCGGTTTTGAGGCCTGGGAGCGCATCAGGCGCATCAAAAAGCCGCTCATCGCCGCCGTCAATGGCTATGCGCTCGGCGGAGGCTGTGAACTGGCACTACACTGCGACATCATCGTGGCCTCCGAGAATGCCCGCTTTGGTCAGCCGGAAATTCTTCTGGGCATTATCCCAGGAGCCGGTGGCACTCAGCGCCTAGCGCGCACCCTCGGGAAATACCGCACGATGGAGATGGTGCTCTTGGGCAATCAGATCAGTGCCCGCGAGCTGGCCGATCTGGGTCTGGTGAATCGCGTCGTGCCCCAGGGCGAGCATCTCAAAGAGGCGCTCAAGATCGCCAAAGAGCTGGCCGAGCGCCCTCCTATCGCCGTTCGTCTGGCCAAAGAAGCCGTGCTAGCTGCCTTTGAAACACCGCTAGCAGAGGGGCTAGAGGCTGAACGCAGGAACTTTTTCCTGCTCTTCGCCAGTGAAGACAAGCGCGAAGGTATGCGCGCCTTCCTCGAAAAGCGGCGCGCGCAATTCCAGGGACGCTAAGACGGGTTGGCCTGGTGAGCGCTGGTCTGGTCTGGTGTTGGGCAACACCCTTGCAGCCCGATTTCAGGCCAGTCCAGGCGCCCTTTGATCTCTCAACTGTCAGCGGAGCCTCAGCAGCAATCAGAGAGGAGGCCACAGCTATGGAAGAAGCGGTAATCGTTTCAGCAGTACGCACGCCGATTGGACGCTATGCAGGGGCGCTCAAAGATGTGCGCCCCGATGATATGGCAGCTCTGGTAATCGCTGAAGCTGTGCGCCGCGCCGGTATCGAGCCAGGCAGCGTAGAAGATGTCATTCTAGGCTGCGCTAACCAGGCAGGCGAGGACAACCGCAATGTTGCGCGCATGGCTCTGCTTCTGGCAGGCCTGCCAATCCATGTGGCAGGCCAAACTGTTAACCGCCTGTGCGGCTCTGGTTTACAAGCCATTAACAGCGCCGCGCAGGCTATCCAGGTCGGCGCAGGCGATACCTTTGTCGCCGGTGGCGTCGAGAGTATGACGCGCGCTCCCTTCGTGCTGGGCAAGGCCGAGAGCGCCTTTAGCCGCACTGCCACCCTCTACGATACTACACTGGGCTGGCGCTTCATCAATCCTAAGCTCGCCGCGCTACACTATCCCTATAGTATGGGCGAGACAGCAGAGAACGTGGCCGAGCGCTATGGCATCAGCCGCGAGGAGCAGGATCGTTACGCCTTGCGTAGCCACCAACGCGCCGTCGCCGCTCAGCAAGATGGACGCTTTGCAGAGGAGATTGTCCCGGTACCCGTCCCTCAGAACAAGGGTGACCCCGTGCTAGTCAGCAAGGATGAACATCCCCGTCCTGATACCTCGTTGGAAAAGCTAGCTGCCCTCAAACCCGCTTTTCGTGAGGGAGGAACTGTCACCGCGGGCAATTCAGCCGGGATCAATGACGGTGCCGCTGCCCTGGTCATGATGAGCGAGAGCCGGGCCCGCAGCCTGGGCCTGCGTCCCCGCGCGCGTATCGTTGCCACGGCGGTCGCTGGTGTCGACCCGGCCTACATGGGCTTGGGACCAATTCCGGCGACCCGTAAGGCCCTACAGCGCGCCGGCCTGAGCATCCACGATCTCGATCTGATCGAGTTGAATGAGGCCTTCGCCGCCCAGGTGCTGCAGTGCGTGCGTGAGTTGGAAATCGATGAAGAGAAACTGAATGTGAATGGAGGAGCCATTGCCCTGGGGCACCCATTGGGTTGCAGCGGCGCCCGTATCATGGTCACGCTTCTCCATGAGCTAGAGCGTCGCGGTGGGCGCTATGGGCTGGCCACCATGTGCATCGGCGTCGGCCAGGGAATTGCAACCATCATCGAGCGTCTCTAACCCAGCCTGTCGCCTGCGCTGCACGTATAGAGAAAGGAGGGCGCCCAGAGCGGGTCGAGCTGGGCGCCCTTTTACTCTGCCTGCGCTGTCTCGGCCTGCTCGGCGACCCCGCTGGCGGCGGCTTCCGCCGCGCCTTCGGTCTCGCTGGCCTCCTGATCAATCACGCGCACAGTAATCCGCGGAACAAGATTACGAGCCACTCTCACCGGAACCTCAAAGGTGCCGGTTGTGCGAATCGGACTGGGCAGATCAATGATGCGGCGATCAATCGTCAGGCCCTCAGCCTGGCGCAGACCATCGGCAATATCCTGGCTTGTCACCGAGCCATAGAGCCGTCCGTTACGCCCCACACGTGCCTTAAAGGTCAAAGTGACCTGGCTTAGCCGCTCCGCAAGCTGCCGGTTAAGCTGCTCTTGCTTCTCCAGCCGGCGTCGTTCCGCCGCTATACGCTGCTCGCGATTGGCCAGCAACGCAGGCGTAGCGCCAGCCGCCAGCTTACGCGGGAGCAAATAGTTACGCGCGTAGCCGTTGGCAACCTCTTTCACATCGCCGGCCTTGCCCAGCCCCGCTACATCCTGAAGGAGAATGACTTTCATCGTTCTTACTCGAAACTCCTGGAACAGGGGGAAGACCAGCGAGCAACTCACCCTGAAAGAGAATGAGCGCCCAGTCTTCCCCGCAGTGTTGGCTAGTGGTCTGTTCCCGAGAAGTATACACCTTCTCGCGGGGAAGCGCAAGCCGCAGCTTGCAGAAAAGCAGTTGCCGACGAGTCGGCCAGCATGAGCGCACCAGGAGCCAGATCACAGGCCATCCCTCGCAGCGAGAGACAATGATCTCCTTCCGTCCGCGCTCAAGACCATCGTCAACCTCGGGAAAAGCATAAGAGCACATACGAGCTTGCGCCGCTAGCACAGCCGTCGAGCAGCCAGGCGGGAAAGAGTCAGAGAAGGCCCTTAGTCAGGGCGGGTCACCAGAGACTGTCGATCGGGTGCGGAGTCGAGAGGAACACCCTCTAGTGTTGTCTCGATCAGATAACGGATAACAGCCAGGAAACTATGCGTCTCATTCCAGATAGCGATCTGCCGATCAGCGCCGGTGCCACGAGGATCATCAAGCAGGAAACGTAAGTAGTTGATCTCGCGGCGCGTGCCCAGATCGTCAAGCACATCATCGACAAAGTCAAGCAACTCATGGATAGCCTCGCGCATGGGTAAGGTGCGATGGTTCACGAAATCGATCACCTGGGCATCGAGGCCATAGCGCATAGCGCGCCACTTATTCTCTTCCAGATAATCGCGTGGCATCACATGCAGCCCCATGCCATGCTTATAGAGCCAGGTCAACTTAGCCACAAGCGCCTGACAGAGCGCTGCCAGCGCCAGCGTATCCTCAATGGTCGCTGGCATATCGAAAACGCGAAATTCTAGCGTTTTAAAGAACGGATGCGGGCGCAGATCCCACCAAATCTTTTTCGCATTATCAATACAGCCGCTTTCTATGAGCGCCTGCACATAGCGATCAAAATCGCCCCAGGTTGGGAAGACCTCTGGCAGGCCGCTGCGCGGGAAACGCTTCCAGACGACAGCCCGGTACGACTTCAAGCCGGTGATACGGTTGCCCCAGAAAGGAGAATTGGCCGACAGCGCCAGCAGATGAGGAAGCCAGGTGCGGATCTGATTCATCAGGGCGATGGCGATGTCGTTGTTCTCGACGCCGATATGGACATGCAGCCCAAAGATAAGGATCGAGCGACCTACATCCTGAAATTCCTCTTCAAGCTCGACATAACGAGGATGATTGGACCGCTGCTGCTCCTGCCACAAGCCGCCAGGATGCGTGCCAGCGCTGACCAAGGCCAGACCCTCCTGAGCCACCAGCCGCGCCAGCCGCGCACGTAATTGCTGCGTCTCCAGACGAGCCGCAGCAATGTTTGGATAGACGGGGCTGATCAGCTCAATCGTGGACTGCAACATCTCGGGCTTGATCTGCTCGCCAAATTGGGAGGCTCCTTTCTCAAGGATGGTGTGGACGCCAGGCACAAGGCGGCCCGTCTGCGGATCGACAAGCTGGAACTCTTCTTCAATTCCAATGGAAGGAGTAGGCAGCTGGAATGTTCGGAACATATGTCCTCCTCAGCGTTGAAGGAACAAGCAACCGGCTGGCAAGGTAGACTTCCTTACTGGGGCCGGCATGGCCGGCAATCAGCCATGCTGGAACACGCTGCTTATATTGTACCATAAGTCGATCATTTTCACCAGATATCGCATCGATGGAGATAAAAGCAGGTGCTGAGGAAAGAACAGGGAGAGCCAGCATCTGATACTGGTCAACGGAGCAGGCTAAGCGCCAGCGCTGCAGCCGTTGCCCTGCCGCTGTTCGGGCTGCGCCTGGTCGGGAAAGCCAGGCACGGCCCGAACAGCGCCTAGAGGCCGAAGGCGTAGGGCAAGAGATCGCCGACCGTAAAGCTCTCCTCCAGGCCATCAATATAGATTGTGGCCTGTGGAGCCAGATCAGCTAGCCACTGGCGGCAAGCTCCACAGGGCGTACGCGCCGAGGCGGGCGCGGCAGGAGGCACATCAATGCAGGCCACAGCCACATGCGTAATCCTACGCGCTCCAGCACTCAGAGCGGAGGCGAGAGCCGCGCGCTCAGCACATAGCGTCAGACCATAGCTTGAGATCTCCACATTGACCCCCCGATAGAGCTGGCCATCAGCCACTACCACCGCACCGACCCGAAAATGAGAGTACGGGGCATAGGCTTGAAGCGCCGTTGTCCGCGCCAGCTCCAGCAGGGCTGCTCGTTCCGGGACTCCGAATTGCTCCCCTGTCATTGGGCTCGCGCTCCCTCCTTGTGCAATCCGTTTCCTATTCGTCTAGCTGTTCCTCTCACCCTGGTTGGCATTACCTGCCTAGCAAGCCTTCCCCATAGCGGTCCGTCTGCCCATGAGCAGCTCAATAGGATGGGCTAATCTCCTAGCACCAGGAGTCCAAGATTCGCACGGCGAGGTAGCCAATCAGGTGACTGGTCATAGCCCAGATTGTATCATGCTGTTACCACCCTGAATACGACCCGTTACTAGCAGTGAAAGCTTGACCGGCTAGCTACAGCCACGAACACACGCCGATCCGTCCCCAGTGGGGGAGAAGAGCAGCTACAGGCTTGCAAATCAGGAGGAAAGACACGTGAAGATCCTGGTAGCGGATGACGACCGCGATATGGTGGACATCCTGAGCTA
>NZ_JADGHT010000069.1 GCF_019683755.1 Thermogemmatispora sp.
CATGCACCGCATCAAGAGACGTCTGCTTCAAAGGAAAATCGACCTCAATCAGGCGACGCTCCTCATGCATAACCATATTCCTTAACAGCGATATACTGGAGAAAGAAATACCCCAGGAGAAAGCAGCTCACTCCTCGGCGGCGCGCTGAATATCCGCCGGCGAGAAGAGCACGCCCCCCTTGGGATAGGCGATCAGCTTCGCGTGCGGATTCCGCACCCGCCGCAGGACCGGTCTCTGTTTCTCGCACTCAAACACGCAGTAGAGCCAATACCGCTCTTGCAAATTCTGCGCGCGCTGATACTCATTTTCCGTCAGCTCGATGGGGCCGATCCCAACGCGCCCCTTGACCTCGATCGCGCGCTCCTCGCCCGAAGGATAGCGCGAGAGCAAATCAAAGCCCGGCCAGGCATCCAACCCGGCGGCCCGCGCCTTCGCCGGCGTCGACACATCCCACACCCTGGCCCCCTGCCCCTCCTCATAGGCCCGGGCCACCCGCATCGCGATCTCCTCCACCGCCTCTGCATAGCGCCGCTCATCCTCGGGATCAACCGACGGCAAAACCAAAGCCTGCGCCAGCAGCGTCACCTCTCCCACCCCCAACAGCTCCGGCTCGCGACTCAGCGTTGCCAGCGCCTCCTCTCGCCGCCTCTGCAGCGACTGCTGTAAAGCCTTCACGCGCGTCAACTCGCCCTTAGCCTGCGCATCGCCAGCGAGAGCCTTCTCATGGAGACGGCGCCGCCGCTCAGCTAACTCACCCTCCTGATAAGTAAACGCGCGCTTCAAGAACATCTGCCGCTCCGCTAGCGTCTGCAAGAGAGCCGCGCGCCGCTCCTCGACCAGACGCTTCCCAACCGTCTCGCGCACAAAAGCCTCCAGCGTCACCACCCGCTGCGGCCAAAGCGGCGCCCAAACCTCCAGCGCCTGGCGTACCCGCACCGCCTGATCCTCATCTCCGCTGCCATCGCGCAAGAGCAGCAACTGCTCCGCCGGGCACTCGCTCAGCGCCCCATCTTCCTCCTGGCGCACCCCAACCAGCACCACCCGCACCAGCTCAGGCCGCTGCAAGGCCCGCAGACTGGCATCGGCCTCGCGCCGCACCACCAGGCGCAGCAAAAAGAACATATACGGGCGGCGCGCCGTCGGATCGATAAAGACCGCCCCGCGCGCAGCCTGCTCAGCGTAGCGGGCCCAGATCAGATGATGCAGCCGATCAAAGACCGGCTCCCCCGGATAGAGAAAGATCGCCTCCCCGTCCGCGCCTGGCGGATAAACCGTCAAGCGCCCGCGGCACGACAACGGATAGCGCTCCAGGGCCGGCGTCAATTGCTCCAAGGCCCCCGCCGTCCGCTCACGCAGCCCAAACGTCCCATCGCCATAGTCCTCCACCTGCAGCCCGAGCAACGGCGCCGCCCGCTCCACAAAAGCCCGCACATAGCCCGGCAACAAGCGGCGATAGCGCTCCCGCTCCAACTCCTGGCGCAGGCGAGGCAGCTCTCGTCTAATGGCATCCGCCCCTGTCCCTGCCGCCCCCTCGCTCAGCCCGTAGCGTCGGCGCTCCTCTTCCTGCTCAGCGCGCACCCGCTGCGCCGTCAGCGACTCCTCCAGACGCCGCTCGATCTCCCCAGTCTCCTCCGCCGGCCCCAAGACCACCCGCTCCATATACTCGCGCAACGACACCCCTTCCAGCAGGCGCCCGATCACATCAAAGACCTTATCGCTCCCCAGCTCCTGGCGGATCGCCTCCAACTTCTCCAGCAGGCGCTCCATCACCCGGCCCTCGCGCGTATTGCCCGCCACCAGATTGACAATATGGACCGAATCATGCTGCTGGCCATAGCGATGAATACGCCCCATGCGCTGCTCAAGGCGGGCCGGGTTCCACGGCAGATCATAGTTCACCAGCAGCCAGGCCACCTGCAAATTGACCCCCTCGCCGGCGGCGTCCGTTGCCAACAGATAGCGCGCCCCGCCCTCGGTGAGTGGCCTGCGGAAAAACGCCACCGCCTGCTCGCGCTCCTCATAGTCCATCCCGCCATGAATCACCGCCAACTGGCCCGTAAAGCCCAGCGCCTCCAGGCGACGCCGTAAAAACTCCAGCGTATCGCGATGCTCCGTAAAAATAATCAGCTTCTCTCCGGCGAAGCGCGGATCTCGCAGCACCTCGCGCAGCTTCTCAAACTTCGCCTCCGAGCCCCGCTCATAGACCTGGCGAGCCTGAGCCAGCAACCTGGCCACCTGCGCGCGCTCCGCCTCCAGCTCCTGCAACGAGGAGGCCAGCACCGCCCGGAGAATCTCCTCCTCGGCCCGCTCATGCTCCTCCTGGCCAGCTACACTCTCCTCCTCATCGGCGGTCTTCGTCTCCAGCGGATCGCTCCACTCGGACAAGGCCGCCTGCGTCAACTGCCGCAAGCGCCCGGGCGGCAGCTCTCTCCGACGCACCTGCTTGATCAGCTCATCGAGCCACTCCAGACGACGCTCCAGCGAACGCAGCAGGGCATAGGTCGAACTGGCCAGCCGGCGCTGAAAAACGCTCATCGCCAGACGCGCCGCCTGGCGGTTCAGCAGGCTCGTGCGGTTGTAGGTCGTGCGGATATACTCCGTCGTCTCCTCATACAGAGCCTGCTCCAGCGGACTCAACTCGTAGCGCAGGGTTGTCGCCAGGCGCGGCGGATAGAGCGGGCGCCCATCGAGCGTCACCAACTCCTCCTTCACACGGCGCAAAAAATGACGCTGACGCTCCTTAGCCGGGAGCTGCTCGAAAGCCTGCGGCGTTGACAGCAGCTCTGGCTCCAGTAAGCGCCAGAGGCAATAATAAGGATCAGGCTTCCCCATATGCGGCGTCGCCGTCAACAACAGCAAATGATGACAGCTCCACGACAGCGACCAGCGCGCCTCATCAGTGGGAATACCAGCCAGCGCCTCCGCCAGCCGATAGCGATCTGTGGCCCGCAAACGCCCATCGCTGTCGAAACTCGCGCTCAGCTTATGAGCCTCATCAAAGACCACCAGATCGTACGGCTCAACCGTCTCCTCCTGCAAACGCCGAAAAAGACGCTCGCCGGCCAGCGTATCCACGCTCACAATCAGCAGGTTGCTCTCCAGCCCCACAAAGGGATTGCTCCCACGCGCCTCACTCCCCGTCACGATGCGGAATGGCAGATTGAACAGCCGCCGCAGCTCATGACGCCAGTTACCAACCAGACCCGCAGGAGAGACAATCAGCACACGCGTAATCGGGCGACGGCTCAGCATCTCGCGGATATAGAGGCCGGTCATAATCGTCTTCCCAGCCCCCGCATCATCCGCCAGCAGAAAGCGCAGCCGCGGTTGCGGCAGCAGATGCTCATAAACGGCGATCCGCTGATGGGGCAGAGGATCAATCAGCGCCACCTCGGATGCAAAGGTAGGATTAAATAAATAGGCATAAGAGAGACGCTCACCCTCGACCACCGTGCGCACCACCGCCGGATCAGCCTCAAAGTCAGGCAGCCGCCAGCGCTCAGGAGACTCAGCAAGGGAGGCCAGGACCTTTGGAGAGGGGGCAGGCCCCACTAACGCGAGCAAACGCTCGCGCAGCTCAGGAGGTAACCTGGAGAGGGAACCTTCTCGCAATTGTTGTACAAGATCAGGATGAGCAGCCAGCAATCGTGACCACTCCTCATGCACCCAAGGCCGAAGCCCGCGACGCTCCTCGGGCGAGGGGAACCCCGGCGATCCCCTAGAGCCACGACCCGAACCACTCACGAGGCTGCTCCTTACCAGGCATAAAACTCATCAGGACCAAGAAACTTCTGCCCAATTGTACTATATTGGCCTCTATAGATCAAGAGCGGCAAGCCGGTCTCTTTCCACACAGCCGGCAGATCGGGCATAGCCCCAGAGCAGGCCACGCCCTCCCATTCATGAGAAAATTCTCATCTTCTTCCAATCTTCTTTCAAAAAAAGGCCCCTATGCTAAAGGCGACGGGCAGGCCCTGGGGACGGGCGCCAGACTCATCCATGCTGGCGTCAGAGGGCGCCGACACAGCAGCGCCGGGCGGGTGGCCGGCCTGTCAGCAGCTAGTCAGCGGCTCGCGAGCGCCTGACAGTGAGGCCGTGACCGGACAGGACGATAGCGAGCTGCGGATCAGACAGCGAGCAGCACGCCCAAACATAGCATTAGTCATAGATCACATAAAACAGAGACAAAACGGCAACGAAGAGCACCACAACAAAAGAGGAGAGACACATTGATTTTACTAGAACGGCCAGCCAGCGGACCGACCAACAAAGCAGCGCAAGCGCCGCGCTATGGGAGTCGGTCCGCAGCGCTTGCCTCAGCGCACTGCAGAGCCTGCGCGCGGGTCACCCCGCTTAGAGAGCCAGCCAGGGGCCAGCGCCCGCGAGCAGGCGGCTATCAGTCACAGCAAACCCTGAAGCCGCCGCGGCCTCTGCGACCCACGCGGCTCTACCGATTGATCCAGACGCAGCCAGGAGCCGCCATCTCCCTTGCCCTCGGGCCACACGACCAGGAAGAGGCCCCCATCGCCAGCCTGGCGAAGGAGGATCGGCTCGAGCCAGCCATCAGCCAGAGAGGTCAAGCAATAGCCAGCGCCGCCGATGGCAAGCGGCACCAGAGGAACTGGAACATTGGCCAGCTCCTGCGCTTCGCCATCACCGGTGGACTTAACACCGTCATCGACATCCTGGTCCTCAATGCCCTCATCTGGCTGCTGAACGTCAAAAGCACGCCGCTGCTTCTCGCCTGCAACATCATTGCCTACTGCGCCGGAGCCGTCAACAGCTTCCTGCTTAACAAATACTGGACCTTCGACACCCAGGAACCGATCAGTGGCGGCGAACTCTGGCGCTTCGCCCTCATCACCCTAAGTGGCAGCCTGTGGAGCAGCAGCATCCTCTGGCTAGCGGGCCTGGCCCTGCAGCACGTCCTGGTCAACCCGGCCCTCTGGGCCAACGCTGCCAAAGTCGTAGCCATTGGCGGCACCGCCCTCATCTCCTACCTTGGCCTGCGGCTATGGGTCTTCGTCCAGCGCCGTCCTGAGGCAAGCCTCCCGAGAGCGCATCGTTTCCAGCAGCAAGCGCGTTGCTCACAGTGGGAAACGTTGCCAGACCAGGGCTACCAGCCCTCTGCCAGCAACGGCCCCACAGCAACGACAGCAACGACAACACCGCACGCAGACCATACACAGTGGATGTGGAAAGGACCCGAAACGCTATGATGGGAACACCGACCCCAACGCCAGCCCTACCGGAGATCGAACAACCTTTGGCCCCCGACACGGCCCCAATGCCAGCCACAAAGAGGGACTGGCCGCCCCTTTGGCGACGCCTCGCCCTGGCGGCCATTGCCCTGCTCTCCGTCTTTCTCAACTTCTACCAGCTCGGCGCCAACGGCTTCGGCAATCTCTACTACGCCGCCGGCGTACGCAGCATGCTCGATAGCTGGCACAACTTTTTCTTCGTCTCCTTCGACCCCGGCGGCTTCGTCACTATCGATAAACCACCACTCGGCTTCTGGTTGCAAGTTGCCAGCGCCAAAATCTTCGGCTTCACGCCTTTCAGCGTCCTGTTTCCCCAGGCCCTGGCGGGCGTCCTCTCCGTCCTGCTGCTCTACTACCTTGTGCGGCGGCACTTCGGAACCACCGCCGGCCTGCTAGCGGCCCTGGCCCTGGCCATCAGCCCGATCAGCGTCGTCACCAACCGCAACAACACCATCGATAGCACGCTGGTATTCGTCATGCTGCTCGGCGCCTGGGCCGTCATGCGCGCCGCCGAGACAGGGAAACTGCGCTGGCTGCTGCTGTGCGCCCTCTTTATCGGCCTAGGCTTCAACATCAAGATGCTCGAAGCCTATCTAGTGGTGCCGGCCTACGGCCTGCTTTACCTGCTGGCGGCACCGCGGCGCATTTGGGTGCGCATCGGCCATCTAGCCCTGGCGGCCGTACTCATGCTGGCCGTTTCCTTCTCCTGGGCCTTGGCCGTCGACCTGACCCCAGCCTCAGCCCGTCCGTACGTTGGCTCCAGCCAGGACAACTCGGAGATTAGCCTGGCCCTGGGCTACAACGGCATTCAGCGTCTCCTGGGCCACTTTGGCTTAGGGCCGGGCGCGCGCGGCAATATAGGCTCTCCCAGCTTTGAGCGGATTGACGGCAGTAGCTCCAGCAGCAGTAGTTCCAATAACGGGAGCTTGTCGAACCGCAGCGGTACCAATGGCACAGCCACGACGCCGTCCGCTAGCAGCTACTTCCAGCCGGGCGAGCAACCGCCGGCGGGCGCTGAGGAGGCGCCCCCGCAGGGCAGTACCACCCCGCCTGAAGGCGCAGCGCCGGGCAACGGCCCGACCACCACTCCTGAAAACAACGCCGGTCCCGGTAATAATCAATACGTGATTAACAATGTGAGGCAGCCTCCCCAGGGCCAGGGAGGCGCGAACGGAGGCGGCATGTTTGGCACTGGCACACCCGGCCCCTTCCGCCTCTTCAACGAACCCCTCGGCGGCCAGATCGTCTGGCTGCTGCCGCTGGCCCTGCTCGCTATCGTGGCCATTGCCTGGCAGCGACGCCCACGCTTCCGTGGGGACCCCGAGCAACAAGGGCTGATCCTCTGGGGCGTCTGGCTGCTGACCACAGCGGTCTTCTTCTCGGTGGCGGGCTTCTTCCATCAGTACTACCTGACCACCATGGCCCCAGCGGTCGCCGCCCTCTTCGGCATAGGCGTGGTGGTCATGTGGCACGACTACCGTCGCCGCGGCTGGCGTGGCTGGCTACTGCCGCTGGCCCTGCTCCTGACAGCGCTAGAGCAGCTCCATATCATCACCAGCAATCCGGCCTGGGGCACCTGGCTGCTTCCCCTGATCGCCGTCCCCTGCGCCCTGGCGGCCCTCATCCTCTTCATAGCGCGCCTTGTCCCCTTCCTGCGCGAGCGAGCACAAGTGCTGGTGCCGGCCCTGGTCGTGGCCCTCATCGCGCTGCAGCTCACGCCGGCGGTCTGGTCCTTTATCCCTGTCCTGCGCGGCGAAGCCGCCAGCCTTCCCACGGCTGGCCCGGGCAACCAGTTTGGCGGCCTGGGAACCGGCGGCTTCCGGGCCTTCAATGGAGCGGGCAACGGCAGCGCCGCCGAGCGCTTCCGCTCCTACTTTGAGAACTTCGAGCGGGCTGCCGCGGGGCAGAACGCTCAGCCTCCCAACGGCTCCGGCGCCGAGGGCCTCAGCGTCAATACCGCCCTCATCAACTACCTCCAGGCCCATCGCAATGGCGCCAAGTACCTGGTTGCCGTCATGAGTTCGAACGAGGCTGAATCGATTATTCTGGCCACCAACCAGCCGGTGATGGCGATGGGCGGCTTCTCCGGCAGCGATCCAATTCTCACGCCGGCCAAGCTGGCCCAGCTCGTCAAGAGCGGTCAGGTACGCTTCTTCCTGATCAATGGTAGCGGGCGCGGCTTCGGCGGTGGGAGCCAAAGCGAGCTGATTAACTGGATCGTCCAGCACTGCCAGCAAGTGCCGAGCAGCGCCTGGCAATCCTCCAGCACGAGCAGCGACGGCGGCTTCGGTGGCCTCGGAGGCGGCGCCCAGCTCTACGAATACACCGGCAGCTAACACAGCAGATATCCAACGAGGCGGGCGTTGGCCCTCGCGCTCCTACTAGGGCGCCACCGGCGCCCCGCCTCGTGCTCCCTCCCATTCACCTGTCCTGTCCTACCTTGTTCCAGCGAGCGGGTCGGCCCCTCTGCTCATCTAGAGCGAGAGCCGACCCGCTCCGCTTGCTCTCCTCGACTCGTCCTCTCGCTCACCCTAGACGCCATTACCACTAATGGTACTTTCTGGTATGCTCTGGGAATAGATGAGCTGTGATCAATGAAGCAAGCTGAGAACTGGATTCACACCATAAACGTCTGTGTCAAGACCGCCCGCTGTAGCAGGAGAAGCGAACAGAATCTTGACGCTAGCCCCATGATCTGTTATTGTGAAACTGCACATTTGATATGATCTATGCTGTAGCACAAGGGCGAGAGCCTCATTGCTGTAAGTGACCGCGGTGCTCATTCTCATGAATAGATGAACGAACGACCCTCATAGCGTCCTGTGCTGCAGCCACGAGAGGAGGACCCTCAATCGAAGCATCAAGGAGGAATGTGCGCATGAAGCGAATTGGAAGCAGGAAGCTATTGTGGGTAATTGTCCTGACGCTGCTCGTCCTCGTGGGAGGCGGGCTAGCCCTCGTACCCGTGTTCTTGGGGACACACACGGCGGCGGCGGCTCCCGTTGATCAGCTTGTGGGCTATGGAGCCGGCACCACTGGCGGCGCCGGCGGTAGCGTGACCACCGTCAGCACGCTGTCTGCTCTACAGAATGCCGTCAAAGGCTCCTCGCCCAAGATCGTCTACGTCAGCGGCACGATCACGGGCGACACCGATGTCGATGTTGGCTCCAACACCAGCATCATTGGTGTGGGTTCCACGGCCTCGCTGGTCGGCGTCAGCCTCTCGCTCAAGGATGTGAGCAACGTGATCATTCGCAACTTGAGCATCTCCTTTGTGCGCGCCGACGGCAATACCAGCGGGGATGCTATCCATATCGAGCACTCACAGCATGTCTGGGTAGACCACAACAATCTCTTCTCAGACATGGATCACGGCAAGGACTACTACGATGGCCTGGTCGACATCACCCACGCCTCCGACTACATCACGGTCTCCTGGAACCGCCTGCACGACCACTACAAGGTCTCGCTGGTGGGCCACTCCGACTCGAATGCCTCGGAGGACACCGGCCATCTCCATGTGACCTATCACCACAACTGGTTCTATAACGTCAACTCGCGCCTGCCCAGCCTGCGCTTTGGCACCGGCCACATCTACAACAACTACTACCAGAACGTAGATGGCAGCGCCATCCATTCGCGCATGGGCGCCCAGGTGCTGGTTGAGAACAACGTCTTCCGCAATGTCGATGTCGCCCTGACGACGACCGGCGATAGCCCCGAAGATGGCTTCGCCAACGCGCGCGGCAACGACTACGGCGGCGCGACGGTTGATATCACCCAGGTCGGAACCTTTACGACGGCTCCCTACAATTACACGCTGGATGCGACCAGCGACGTCATCAATGAGGTGACGACCTACTCCGGCGTGGGCATCGTGAGCGGCAACGGCTCCAGCGGCGGCGCAACTCCAACGCCGACCCCGACAGCAAGCGCTACACGCACGCCAACGCCGACGCCAACGCCAACGGCAGCAGCCACGCGTACGCCGACGCCGACCCCGACGGCTTCCGCTGGTACGAGCTGCCGCGTGAGCTATACGGTGACGGCCCAGTGGCCGGGCGGCTTTACGGCCAGCCTGACGATCACCAACACGGGAACGACCGCCTGGAGCAGTTGGCGCCTGACCTTCACTTTCCCGTCCGGGCAGATAGTGACCCAGGGCTGGAATGGAACATTCAGCCAGTCGGGCAGCACGGTCACAGTGACCAATGCTTCCTATAACGGCAGCGTGGCAGCCGGTGCCAGCGTCAACCCGGCGCCCGGTTTCAACGGCACCTGGACAACGGCCAATACGAACCCGACGTCTTTTAGCGTCAACGGCGTTAGCTGCAGCCTGGCCTAGCCTGGCCGGGCCAGAGCAGTTACCTGCCCTGTCTCTCTCCGGCCTGACTCCCGGATCAGGCCGCAGGGCATGGGTGGTAGCTGGTAGACTGCTGCTGAACGACGTCATCAACCATAGTTGACAGCCAGGCCTGTCTTGCCTCCTTAACTCGCCAGCAGTCGCTGAACTGGTTACGCCGGCAGAGCGGCCCCCGGGCCGGCGTGAACCTTGAGCCTGGCCTCTGAGCACCACTTTCTCTCTCCACAACACTGGTGCAGTGCCGCTGATCAACTGTTGACGCCCCGCGCGCCTCTCTTGGAAATGCATGAGAAATTTCTCATCTAGATCCAATGCAATTTTCATCGCAGCGTGGCATAGCTAAGGATGAGCCATCGGCAGAGCAGCGCACAGGAATGCAAGGTACTGACCAGCGAGCGAAGTCTACACCGGCCCAATCCTGAGCGCCTTGGTGAGAACCTTCTCATCTCTGTCCAATAGAAGCCCAAGAAAGGCCTGATAAGCTAGAGGTTGTTCAGCCTGATGCTCTACTTTCGCGAGGCACTCTACACACGAGAGGTGAAACCATGCACGATGAGACACGAGAACGCCATGTCGCCGCGCAGACAGGGAGCGCCAACAGCCCCTATAGCGGCTATGGCGCTTCCAGCTCCTACCGAGCTTCTGCGACCTACGGCGGACCCTATCCTCCTGCGAGCGATGCTCGTGGAGAGAATCCTTATAGGCCCTACGCTCCCTATGCCTATCCTCCCTACGGCTCTTACGGCCCAGGAAACAGCCAGCGCACTGGATGGGAGACAGTGCCCATGCCTGCGACCGCTGGCTCCTGGCATCAACCGTCCTCACCGTGGAGCGGCCCGGGGACCGAAAAGCTTCCGCCACCAGCGGCCAGAGTGGGGGGAGCAGCCGCCACCCCGGCAGGCGTATCAGCGCGCCAGAAGCAGAAGAAGGAGCCTGGCATGCCAAAAGAGCAGGCGCAGCGCCTGGCGCGTCGTCTGAAGCGCTGGGCGGTGGCGCTCGCCATCGCGGGCTTTGGCGCCTTCAGCGGGCTAGTCGCTTTCCATCAAGCCAGCGCCAGCACCAGTGCCAGCCAAAACACCCCTTCCACCTCGTCGTCTTCCAGCTCGCACGTCGGTGCGCCCGCCAGCAGCGGTAGCTCATCATCATCGTCGTCGAACTCCAATAGCAGCAGCGCGGGCGCCAACTCATCTGTCTCTGGCTCAGCGGGCAGCAGCTCAACCCAAGACAACAATGGTTTCTTCAATCAGCAAGGAGGAGATAACTTTGGCAGCCAGCCAACTTTCGGAGGACAGGGCCACAGCGGCAGCGGCGTCTCCTGAGTACATTACGCCGCCAGGCCTGGTGCGCGGCAGCTTCCAGGCAATGGGGACAACGGTCAGCTACCTGCTACCCGCTGAGCACGGCGAGCGTGGCGGCGAGCTGATCACCGACCTCTTTAGCCGCTGGGAAGCGGTCCTCAGCCGCTTTCTCCCCCAAAGCGAACTAGCACGTCTCAATCGCAGCGCTGGCCAGTGGGTGGAGGTGAGCGAGCTACTCTACGTGGTGCTGACCCACGCCCTGGAAGCCGCTGCCGCCAGCGACGGCCTCTATGATCCGACGCTGCTGCCCCAGCTCCAGCAGCTTGGCTACGATCGCAGCTTTGAACTCCTGGAACAAGCGGGAGAGGCGGCCCGCCCTGGAGAAAGCAGCCGTGCGGGGCAAGCGCAAGCGTGCGAGAGCGAGCAGCGAGCTGGTGGGGCCTGGCGACACATCGAGGTTGATCCCGTGTTACGACGGGTGCGCCTGCCGATAGGAGTGCAGCTTGACTTTGGAGGCATTGCCAAGGGCATGGCCGTCGATACGGCTCTAGGAGCCTTGCGCCGACGGGGCATGATGCCGGCCCTGGTCAATGCTGGCGGCGACCTGGCCGTAGCCGGCCTGCCGCCCGATAGCGAGCATTGGGCCATTGCTGTCCCTGGGCACCAGGGCGGCTGGACCATCCCCCTGCGTCGTGGGGCAATGGCCACCTCGGGTATCGCGCGCCGGCGCTGGTGGCAGGCCGGTGCCTTGCGCCATCACCTACTTGATCCCCGCACCGGGCTCCCCGTGGCAAACGGCCTGTGGTCGGTGACCGTCGTTGCCGACCGCTGTGAACAGGCTGAAGTCGCAGCCAAAGTAGCCTTTATTCTTGGCCCCGACCAAGGACCGGCCTTCCTGCGCCGTCATGGCCTTGCCGGCCTCCTGGTCTATGAAGATGGACGCTGGGAGAGCGTTGCCCCCTGGCCAATACACCTCATGACCGCCTGGCGGGAAGAGAGAACACAGCAACCACTGCCAGAAGAAGGATAAAATACGCTATGGAGGCTGCGCATCCGCACTGTGATGGTAGTCGCTTAGATGTTGAGCTGACGATCTAGCGAGCAAGAAAACATATGCAGTAAGGAAGAGTATATATATGCAGACGATCTGGCAGAGTATAACCTGGAATGTAGCGCGGGCGGGTGGCTTGACAGCCTACCTCTTGCTGACCCTGGCAGTCTGTGCAGGGCTAGCGCTCTCGGCGCAGCTACAATCGCCGGCGCGCTGGCCACGCCTGGTCAACAATGAACTACATAACTTTCTGACCTTGCTGGCCACCATCTTTGTCGGCCTCCATATTCTGGCCGTCTGGGTTGATCCCTTTACGCATTTTGGCTGGAACGAGATCCTGATCCCCCTGGCCAGCCACTACCGACCCTTCTGGATGGCGCTGGGCATTTGCGCCCTCTACCTGGGCATCGCCATTGGCATCACCACCTTACTGCGTCCCTACATCGGCTATCGCTGGTGGCGCCGACTGCACCTGCTCACGCTGGTACTCTTCGCACTGGCAACCCTGCATGGATTGGGCAGCGGTAGCGATACGCAAAGCTGGTGGGCGCTGGCGCTCTACGGTGGAAGCCTCTGGGCCGTAGGCTGGCTGCTCTGGCGACGGATCTCCGCGGCGCGGCATGCTCGGCAGGAGCGGGCACAGCTTCAGAGACGTCTACAAGCCCAGAGGCGCCCAGCCGAGACGGCGCAGCCGGCAGCGACAGCGATACCTTCGCACTCCCCAAGCCCGGCAGCTCTGGGACCAGGCAGCGGCCTGACGCTTCCAGCTCAGAGCGGAGGACACTCCGGGCTGGCGCCTGCCTCGCGATCGTGGTCAACACCGCCGCCGTCCCCGTCGCAACCACTGCGTCGTTGAGCTACGAGCAGCCAGTCGCCAGAAACCATGGCCCAGATCCAGACAAACAAAGGCGGTGGCCGGGTCCTGCCGCTGGCCTCCTTCCTGGTCCGGGCAAAGGCAATCCCAGGCCGCCCTTGCCTGGCCAGGCCCTTCTCCTAATTAAGGATTAATACAAAGGGACAACATTGACAGCGTCATGGCCCCTTGCTACACTCGCTGGTAAGAGATCGGCCCTGAAGCAGCGCTCTCAGCGAAGAGCGAGAGACGAGCCAGGAGATGCGACCCGACCCAGCGAGAGCAACCAGAGGCAGGGAAGAACAGCGCGGCCTGCGCCTGCTCGCCAGCCTTATGCTGATCATCATCCCAGTCAGCGTTGGCCTGGTGGTACTCTCGGTCTGCCTGACTCCGCTGGTCTCCCGGCACATCCTGGAGAGCGCCGAGCAAACCACCACCCTCCTGCTCCTGGCCCTCTGTATCCAGCTCATCGGAACCGGCGCGCCGCCTGGTGCTTACCTGGTGGCCTTGCTCATCGCCACCGCTTTCTACCTGGCTACCCTCCAGTGCGCGCTCATCGGCCTGACCTGGCCCCTCTTTCTCTGCCCCTTGGCCTTCATCCTCCTCAGCCGTCTGGAGGAGGCGAGAGCGCAGCACCCTGACGAGGCGGTGATTGTTTTGAGAGCGCTGGCCCCGGCGGTGGTGCTGGGCACCAGCTTGCTGGCGGACCTGCTGGCGGCCTGGTGGCAACCGCCCCTTGCGGCCCTGCTGCTCAGTGGGCCGGCCACCCTACTGACCTGGTGGCTGCCGACCCTCGATGTCGAGCGGCGTCAAACTATCACAGGCTTCATCCTTGCCAATACCAGCCTTCTGGTAGGCCTCTGCTTGCTTGTAGGACTGGGCCAGCTCTTTGGGCTAGCGCGTGGCCTGGTGACTCTCTTCTGTTGCTATCTCGGCGCCAGCATCAGCACCCGAGTCCTTAGCACTAACGCCCGCCTCAGCCTCTGGCTCACCCTGGCTTTGCTCCTCCTGCTCTCCCCCTACTATCTAGGACGCCTCTGGGAGCCGACAGCTCTCAACTGGTCGTTGACTCTCATCGCCCTCGCCAGCCTGAGCCTGGCAGTCGTGATCATCCGGCTCCTGGAGCGGCGCCGGCCCGCCCCGCCGCGTTAAGCCAGTGAGCGCGATCTGCTTGCCGCCGGGGATGAAGAGCGAGCCAGAGCGGGAACAAGCAGCGCTTCTGGCACCTCCTGCCAGCAGAATCGCTGGCTCATTCTCAAGGCAAAGGCATCCATCGCCAGCACGGGCCTGGCGCAGCCTCCCACTGAGCCGTAGATCCTGTTGGCCCAATGCTCACCTACCTGGGAAAGGAGAAAGGGCGCAAGCTCAACTGACCGCTGACCGAAGAAGCCTTCAGAGCGGCCCTGGCTCAGGCCTGACGGACCTGGCTGCACACACACAGGCAGTCGTCAGGGGAGAAACCAGAGACCTTATCTTTCCCTGGACGCCGACGAATGGAAGGAAGGCTATGACACGGAGCGGCACAGTGGCCCAACTCGGCGCGGCAGAGCAGACCTGGTCAGGCTCCAGGAAAGCGCACTCGTCTCATCTAATCAGGAGCTGAGGAAGAAGTAGTAGCAACCTCAGCCTCCCCAGGTTCTAGCGTTGGCCTGGCCACGCCCAGCCACCTGGCGACCAGCGGCACCGTCGTGCCCTGTAACAGCACCGAAGCCAGCACCACAAAGAAGACCAGGTCAAAGAGTAGCTCCGCGCGCGGCAGCCCGGCCAGCAACGGGAAGGTCGCCAGGACAATCGGCACCGCGCCGCGCAACCCAACCCAGGCCACAAAGAGCTTTTCCCGCAGCGGCATACGCCGCAAAGGCAGCAGCGCCAGCAGGACAGCCAGCGGGCGGGCCACAAAGACACTTGCCAGCGTAATCAGCACCCCGGCGAGAGCCACCGCCGGCAAACGCGACGGAAAAACCAACAGACCCAGGATCAAAAACATAGCGATCTGCATCAGCCAGGCCAGACTATCATGAAAGCGTCCGATACGCTCAATACCTTCCACCTGGCTATTTCCCAACAACAGCCCCACCAGATAGACGGCCAGGAAGCCACTGCCACCAAGCAGCGCCGTAGCTGCATACGTAAAGAGCGCCAGCGCGATGGTCAACACACGATAGAGGCCTTCTACATCCAGATGCAGCCGTCCGATCAGCCAGATTGCCAGCCAGCCGATCACCAACCCCAATACCAGCCCGATGCCCATCTGCTGCACGAAGAGCAAAAGTATACTCAGAGGTGATGACTGCGGCTCACTGAGCAGACGGATCAGGCCCAGCGTCAGAAAGACCGCCATAGGATCATTGGTGCCCGATTCCAGCTCCAGCAAAGGCAGTAACTGGCCACTTAGGCGCAAATTGCGCGCTGCCAGAACACTAAAGACCGCGGCGGCGTCGGTGGCCGAGATCAGGGCGCCCAGCAAGAGGCCCTCCAAGGGAGAGGCATGGAGCAGCCAGACAGCGAAGAAGGCCACAACCACAGCGCTCAGCAGGACACCAAGCGTCGAGAGCAACAAAGCGCCGCCGAGAGCGGGACGCACTACTGACCAGCGCGTCTCCAATCCCCCGGCGAACAGAATGAGAATCAGGGCCACAATCCCCACCGACTGAGCAAGCTGGGCATCGTCAAAATAGATTCCACCGGGACCGTCTGAGCCGGCCAACATCCCCAGGCCTAGAAAGAGGAGCAGCGCTGGAATTCCCAGCCGGCCAGCAACTTTCCAGGCGGCGATACTCAATAGCAGCAGTAGCGACGCGATCAGCAGCTCATTCTCAAAATGCATCAGCTTCTCCCGTAGCCACAGTAGCCCGCTCGTTGCACAGCAACAAGACGACCGTACTACCTGCCTGTCTTCTCTCCTTTACGATACCAGCAGGCGCAATTCTGGCGCAAGGAGCGAGCGGCCAGGGGAGGGATCACTACTGCGGGCGCTGGCCATAGACCACGTAGAAATTGCAGTAGGTGCGGTACTGCTCGCACTCATGCAGCCAGGCAGCCGCGAGCTGCAGATACTCCTCAGTGCTCACGCCCGTAGCGGCTGACACCAGAGGCGCGATGGTCTGATTGCCAGCAGCGAAATCGGTGCGGGCCATATTGCCCAGGCGACCGCCCCAATCGCCGATGGGAATAGAAATCACCTGGGCCGTCACGTGCAGCAAGCCGGCCTCGCGCAGCAGAGGCTCCAGGCGAAGCGCCATCTTTAGATCAATGCCACGGCTCTGGCAGGCGGCCACGATGAGCTGCAACATGCGCGTGGTGGCCGGGCCACTGCGCTGAAAGAGCGGATCAACTTCAACCAACTCCAGCCAGCCGCCCGGGCGCGTCACGCGCACCAGATCCTGAATCACCAACGGCCAGCGGTCAGCCGGCAAAGCGAAGACGAGTAGACGCTGATGAACAAAGTCGAAGCTGCCGGCGGCGAAGGGGAGACCATCGAGCAGATTCCCCTGGCGAAAGGTACAGTTGGGCGGGAAGGAAGGCGAGGCGGGTGGCAAATTAAGGTCGAAACCGATCAAGTGCGCTTCCGGAAAGAGCTGAGCCATCTCAGCCAGCCAGCGCCCGGTACCACAGCCGACATCAAGGATGCGTTTCGGTTCCACAACTGGGGCCAGGTAGTTGCTACGCAAGGCGTAGCGCAACATGTAATGCTGGAAATCCAGGCGGTTAATCTCGCGGTCATCCTTGGGCAGCATATAAGGAACGGGTACGTCGTCCTCAGTGAGACTGATGGATCGGTTGGCGTAGTCATAGACTTTGGGGGTAGAAAGGCGAGACCGAGTAGATCTGCGGCGAAACCACCTCAGCATGTCCTATCTCTGCATCCTCTTCATGAGTGATTAGAATTTTTCTCAAACGAGCAGGTGATTGGGATGGCATCTCACACGAGCCAATCGCGCATCACTCTCCTACAGGTAGAATTATATGGACATATAGGCCAGCTGTCAAAACGGGCTAACCAGGGAAGGAGCGCAGGAGAGCAG
>NZ_JADGHT010000070.1 GCF_019683755.1 Thermogemmatispora sp.
CCCCACTACTATCCCCCCCTTCCCCCGGCGCCGTGACGTCCACGGCTGCCACTTGACCTTGCGGGGTGAGCAGGGAAGCGCAGCGAACTACCCCGTTGCCTCTCCCTGTTCACCTCCACCCTCAGGAGTGAGCAGGTAGCAGGCAAAGACGCTGACAAGCCGAACACCAGCCGGCGAGCTGCCCTTGTTGCTCATGAAGCTCGCTGAGAGGCCGTGCACAGCGACAGACATAGCCATGCTGGCGCGCCGGATTACCATAGACTAGAGCGTGAGGCGGGACATCACGCGTGACCACAGAACCGGCTCCTACCAGGGCAAACTCTCCAATGGTTACTCCACAGACGACTACTGTCCGCGCACCCAGTGAAGCCCCATAGCGTACCAGTGTCGGCGTAATCTGCCAATCCTGTGACCCTTTCAGGCGCCCATCTGGCGTAATCGCCCGCGGCAGCAAATCATTGGTAAAGCAAACATGCGGGCCAATAAAGACCCCATCCTCAATGGTTACTCCCTCAAAGACCGAGACATAGTTTTGGATCTTAACCCGTGCCCCAACACGCACCCGCGTATCGATATAGACCCCTCTCCCTAAAATGCACTCTTCTCCAATCACAGCCCCCTCACGCACCTGGGCCAGCCCCCAGACACGGGTACCAGCCCCAATCTGCGCCTCCGGCGAAACCTCTGCCGTTGGATGAATAAAGACATCCTTTCGACTCACATGCTCCATTACTGCGCTCCTTCTGGATTCCGCCTCCTGAGCTGCTCACTTCCTCAACATCGCGAAAAGAACAGGCGTCAGCTCTGCCGTTAGAGACAACCAACCTTGTTCAAGCGGTGACGAGTAAGCCGATCGCAATGCCCAGTAGTCCCCCAACCACGACCTGAATCGGGGTATGACCTATTAGTTCGCGCAGACGCTGCTCTCCAATGGGATGACCTTTAAAGGCCTCCTCCAGCATCTGGTTCAACATCCGAGCTTGGATACTGACAGCACGCCGTACGCCGGCAGCATCGTACATCACTACACCCGCCAGTACAATGCTGATGGCGAAGTTCACAGAGGAGAGACCTGTGAGTCGGCCTACTGCCGTGGCCAGTCCCATGACAAGAGCCGAGTGGGCGCTTGGCATCCCGCCCGCCGAGACCAGTCGGCGCAGGTTCAGCCGCCGCTGCGTCACAACCTCAATGAGGGTTTTGCTCATCTGAGCCAGGGCCCAGGCTAGCAGCGCTGCTAATAAGGCACGATTTTCTAGCAACGACGCCATTGATATCTGCAACTATTCGCGCCCGCCCCTACTCGATCTCTTCTGTGAGCTGGCTCAGCTCTAGCGGCTGAACTACTGGCATCCCCTCGTCATCAACCGTTAGTTGCCTGACACGCAGCTCCGCCCGCTGTAGGAGATCGTTGCAGTAATGCACCAGACGCATGCCGCGTTCGAAATGCTCAATAGCTTTTTCTAGAGGAAGTTGCCCATTCTGCAGAGTTAACACCGTCTCCTCTAACTGCTGAAAAGCTTCCTCAAAAGTCAAATCTTCCATAGTACACATATCTCACCAATTTATTGGGTGAATCCAGTTTCGCAAGCAATTCAGGCAGGACAAGGAATTAGCCGACACAGGCGAAGAGCGCCAAAGCTTTCAGCGTCACTGCTGGCTGTCGAGTAAGCCGGCCAGGAACAAGTTGGCTCCGAAGGAGCGCAGGGATGGCGAACAAGATCGCTTGCACAGCACAGCAGGAACGACCAACCTAGGGGAGCACCTGGAGCACCTGCACAGTCACGGAGCCATTGGCGAGCTGAAGCAACAAGCGATCGCCGGGGTGGACCTGCTCCACGGCGGTAACCAGCGCTTGATCGTCGGCGCGCCGTGCAATCGCAAATCCTCGCGCGAGTGTCTCCAGCGGACTCAGTGTTGCCAGATGGCGCGAGATCCCCCGAAGACGTTCGCGCTGGAGAGTCAGGAGCGTTTGCATACTAGCAAGTAAACGCTCGCTCAAATCATCAAGCTGCTGGCGTCGCTGATCCAACTGGCCACGCGGGCTAGCGTGCTGAAGGTCGCGTTCGACCCGCAGCAAACGCTCACGCTGCGTGGTCAGATAGGTCAACATGCAGTCTTGCAAGCGCTGCTGCCATTCAAGCAAGTCCTGGCGCCAGCGAGCCACATCCGGCACAGCGGCCGTCGCTGCAGCGGTCGGCGTTGAGGCGCGATAATCGGCCACCAGGTCAGCGATTGTTACATCAGTCTCATGGCCGACACCACTAATGACCGGAATGCGCGAACGAGCGATAGCGCGCGCCACCACCTCCTCATTGAAAGCCCATAGTTCTTCACGCGAGCCGCCGCCGCGCGCTACGATAATGACCTCTGCCTCTCCATGCTCATTCAACAAATCAATCGCCGCAGCAATCGAAGCTGGAGCCTCCGATCCCTGCACCAGCGCGGGAGCAATCAGCACCTCTGCCAGTGGATAGCGTGTGCGGAGCACGCGCAGCATATCGCGGAGGGCCGCCGCCTGTAGCGAGGTTACCACCCCGATTACAGCCGGAGCCGAAGGCAGCGGGCGCTTGCGCGTCTCCGCAAAGAGGCCCTCAGCGGCCAACCGCTCCTTGAGCTGTTCAAAACGTCGGTAGAGAGCTCCTTCGCCCAGCGGCTCGACATACTCGACATAGAGCTGCAGCCGACCATGTTGCTCATAGAACGAGACATAGCCAGCAGCCAGCACCGCCAGACCATTGCGGAGCTCAGGCAGGCCGGCCCGCTGGCGGGCTTGCTTGAAAAAGACACATAACAGCTGAGCTGTCTCGTCTTTCAGTGTGAAATAACAATGACCGGAAGCAAGATGAACCTTATAATCGGAGATTTCTCCCTGGACCCAGATAGCGCGTAGCAGTTCATCCTGCTCTAGGACTTTCTTTAAGTAGTGGACCGCCTCTGAGACTGTTAGCGGCGGCTCGCTGAGTGTAGCCAGCATCGACGCGGCATCCTCCCGGCTAGGCCTCGCCGGAGCTATCAATCACCATGAGCGGCTGTCCATACTCGACTGGCTGCCCCTCCTCTACCAGGATCTCAGCCACACGGCCCGCCACCGGCGACTCAACCTCATTAATCACATTGAGCGCCTCGACAGTCGCTACAAGCTGGCCAACCTTGACCTGATCGCCAAGCTGGACTACAGGACGCTGCTCCTTGGGCCTGGCCCAGCGGTGAAAGATGCCGACCCAGGGAGAGACGATCGTATGCCGGGTCTCAGTGGCGGAGGTTGGCTGTTCCTCCGTCGCCCCCACTTCCTCATCAACCAGCTCCGTAGCGGTTAGGCCCTCGGCACCACTGAGACGTGCTTTGCGCAACGCCAGGCGGAGGCCAGCCATCGGCGCCCTTAGCTCCAGCTCGCTTACATCGCTGTGGTCAAGTAGCTGTACCAGACGCTTAATCTGCTCAACCGTCAGAGCCTCAGCGCTAGCGGCACCGTTTTCCAGGGCACCGCGACTACTCCCCCGGCGTGATGCCTTAACTTCCATCGCTCTAGTCCTCCTCTATGCTGGCAGGCTACGCGCGCTCAACGTACTCACCTGTCGTCGTATTGACGCGGATCAGGTCACCAATATTGACAAAGAGCGGTACCTGAACCACTAGCCCTGTCTCCGTCGTAGCCGGCTTCGAGCCACCAGTAGCCGTATCGCCTTTTACGCCAGGTTCTGTATAGGTTACGCGGAGCACCACCTTTTCAGGCAACTCTACCGAGATTGGCCGGCCCTCGTGCATCATGATATCCAGCTCCATATTGTCGGTCAGATAGAGCCGGGCATCGCCAAGCTGCTCCTCGGTCAAGACGATGTCTTCGTAGGTGGTCGTATCCATAAAATGATACTGATCGCCATCCTGGTATTGGTACATTACATGCACGCGATCCAGGAAAACGCGCTTGAATTTCTCGCCAGCATCAAAGGTTCGCTCGACGATGGCGCCCGTGCGCAGATTGCGCAGCTTGAGACGGACCGTGGCTCCACCACGGCCAAGCTTAATGTGCTGCCAGTCGAGAATGGTATAGAGCTGTCCATCTAGCTCGAGAGAAAGACCCTTCTTTAGGTCGCCAGTCGAAATCATCGCCACACACTCCCTATTGTGGAATGATCAGATCGAGCGGCGAGCGCGTCAGCACCTCCGCCCTATCTTCCAACACCAGCACACTATCCTCAATCCGCAAGCCACCCCAGCCGGGGATGTAGACCCCTGGCTCAACAGTCACCACTGCCCCTGCAGGCAGAAGAGCGTCTTCGGGGGCCCGCTGCGACAACAGTGGTTCTTCGTGCACCTCCAGGCCAACGCCGTGGCCAGTACTGTGGATATAGTACTCAGCTAAGCCATAGCTTGCCAGCACATCTCGCGCCAGGCTATCAGCTTGGCGCCCCGAGAGGCCTGCGTGCAGCCCCCGCTCACAGGTACGCATCGCTTCTAACACGGCCTCGTACAGGAGGCGCATACGTGCCTCACGTGGCTCCCCTAGGCAGACCGTGCGCGTCATATCAGCACAGTAGCCCTGATAGCGCGCTCCCATATCGATCGTAATCAGTTCGCCCGCCTCGATAGACCGCCCGCTGGCACGCGCGTGGGGCATAGAGCCATTGGGGCCGGAAGCAACAATCGGCTCGAAGGCTGGACCGTCTGCCCCCAGGGTGATCATCGTGCGAATAATCTCCCATTGCACTTCTCTTTCAGTCAACCCGGGGCGCAACCATCTGCAGAGATGGGCAAAGGTCTCGTCCGTGATCTCCACGGCCTTCTTTACACGCTCTAGCTCCTGGCCGGACTTGACCTGACGTAGGCGGTCGACAATGGTGCTTGCCAGTGGCTGCAAGGTAAATTGCCCTTCGCCACCGTGAGAGAGTTTAGCATAGTAGCTATAGCTAAGGGCATCCGCCTCGAAACCGAGACGCCGCCAGTCGCCTTGCCGAGCCTGAGCCACTACTGCCTCAACAAACTCACGCCGCTCCGGCACCAGCACTTGACAGCCTGCCGCCTCTTTCTCGGCCACCTCACGGTAGAGCGGTGTCGTAATCAGCAGACATTGCTCACGAGAGACTAGCAGCCAGGCTGCCTCGGCATCGTCCTCCAGCCAGCTACTCAGATAGGAGCGATTGTGAGGCTGGGTAATCAAACAGGCATCAAGCTCCTGTTCGCGCAGCCAGGCACGCACAGCAGCGATGCTCTCCTCGTTCATGCCTTCCCCTCTTTCGCGCGGGACTCCTCTTCAGCAATGATATCAAGCAAAGCACGTAAGGCCAGCTCATAGCCTCGCCAGCCCAGACCACTGATCTGGCCGCGGCAGACCGCCGCGGTCACGGATTGATGACGAAAAGGCTCCCGCGCATAAATATTGCTCAGATGAACCTCAATAACAGGGGCAGAGAGAGCTGCTAGAGCATCGCGCAGAGCCAGCGAGTAATGAGTTAAGGCTCCCGGGTTGATAATGACGCCAGCGGCTTGCTCTCCCTGGTCTTGGAGGAAATCGATGAGCGCCCCCTCGTGATTCGACTGAAAATCGAGCAGCGTGACCTCATGCTCGGCCGCAAGACGGCGCAGGCGTTCAATGATCCAGGGCCAAGTGACCGTGCCATAAATGGCCGGTTCTCGTTTCCCCAGTCGATTCAAGTTTGGTCCGTTGATCACAAGGATCGTGCGCGTCATACTTCTTCCTGCCTTACCCCGGCCTGGATAGTGCCTTCGCCTCCAAAGAGAGCGTGCACTACCTCGCGGACCAGCTCATCAGGCAGTGTGGTCTGGAAGACCTCGCCAATGCGACGGGGCATGATCCAGCGCACCTGCTTCTGAGCCACCTTCTTATCAAGCTGAATGGCCGCTAATAATGCTTCGGCCCGCGGCACTCCATGATAGACAGTGGGCAGACCCAAAGCCTTCAGCAGGGATCGCTGGCGCTCGGCCTCTTCACGCGCCAGCAGACCAGCCTGACAAGCCAGTTCAGCCGCGGCCACCATACCCAGCGCTACCGCTTCCCCATGCAGCCATTCACCGTAGCCGGTCACATTCTCTAGCGCATGGCCTAAGGTATGCCCATAATTGAGGATTGCCCTCCGCCCCTGCTCTCGTTCATCTTCCTCGATCACTGCGGCCTTGAGTGCAATACAACGCGCGATGATCTGCGCCAGCAGCGAGGCCGGGGGCAAGGAGAAGTCGCGCAGAGTCGCCGCATGGGTTTCTAGCAACGTAAAGAGTTCTGCGTCGAGTATGATACCATACTTGACAACCTCTGCCCAGCCCTCAGTGCGCTCGCGCTGCGGCAGCGTCAGCAGTGTCGCCGGATCGGCCAACACCAGCCGGGGTTGATAAAAGGCGCCAATCAGGTTTTTGCCACGCGGGTGGTTGATCCCTGTTTTGCCACCAATGGCCGCATCAACCTGGGCTAACAACGAGGTTGGTAGTTGCACCAGGGGGACACCGCGCAGGTAAGTAGCTGCGGCAAAACCTACCAGGTCTCCAACTACGCCCCCCCCGAGAGCGAGCAGGGCCTCACGACGTTCTGCTCTCTGTTCGATGAGCCAATCGTAAATAGCACTCAGTTGCTCCAATGACTTGCTGGTCTCGCCTGCCGGAATGACATAACTGCTCGCGCTCCAGCCAGCCCGTTGCAACGTTCGTAATAGAGGAGGACCATAGAGATCATAGACATGCTGATCGCTGAAGAGAAAGACACGCCGTGGCAGATTGAGCCGAGCCAGATAGGTTGGCAGACGTCCCAGTCCCCCCCAATCGACAACGGCGGCATAGCCCTCGCCGGCCCGAATCTGACGTTCTAGAGCTTCCTCTCCCTCGAGAGCACCCAGGGCAATCAGAGCTGCCAGGACAGCACGCACCACCTGTTCGGGGCTTTTGCCTTCGGTCGAGCAGCAGGCATCGGCCTCAGTGTAGAGAGCCTGGCGCTCAGCCAGCAGGCGGCGCAGGGCTGCAAGAGGATCGTCCCGGGCTAATAGGGGACGCACTTCGGGAGAGAGGCCCGCCTCACGCGCTGCTGCCTCCTGCCGACGCAGGCGTTCAAGAGCAATCTCAGGTTCGACACTCAGAAAAACTCTGACTCCCCGTTCCGCCATCAGACGACGATTGTCCGCATCGAGAACGATTCCTCCCCCAGTGGCAATGATAGCGCCAGCATGGGAAGCCGCTTTTTGAAGAGCCTGTTTCTCACGGGCCCGGAAAGCGCTTTCACCCTCCTCTGCAAAGATAGTGGCAATGCGTTTCCCACTGTCTTGCTCCACGAGCAGATCGGTGTCGAAGAAGTCTCTTCCCAGGCGCTCCGCTAACAGACGCCCAACGGTCGTTTTGCCACTCCCCGACAACCCAATCAAGAAGACGTTACGCATGTGCATTCTTTTGCCATGAGCTGATCGGTCAGCCTGGAAGCCACCGACGCTCTTTCCTCCCTCCTCATGATTAGTAAAGCTCTTCGCTGTGAACCGGCGTATCTAGAATGGCTAGCAGGCTGAAGGTCGAGGTATCGACAACCTTGAGATAGTTATCCTGCTCCCGCGCTATTCCTTCGCGTATAAAGGCTTGAATGCGGTTATCGTAGATTCTGAACGTCGACTGGAAATGAAAGGCATACTGTTCGAGTCGCCCTGTCTGACGATTAAGAACCAGAATGTCATCGCCAGTCGAGCAGGTTGCCTGGACGTCACAGTGCGCATGGTTGACGAATGAGCCGATCAGAATCTGCCAATGCTGATCCCAGCTCGCTACGGTATACTGATGGGTAATTTGCCCAGCGCGATCAAAGGCGATAAAGGTGCTCTGAGCTTGCAATGGATCATAGAGCATAATGCTCTCGGCGCTGCCGCCAAAGTGGCCCGTGTAGAGGATTGCGCCGCTGCCCCACTGACTGTAGCTCTGCCGTGTCTGGACCTGCAGATTACGATTGAGGAGCAAAAGCTGAGCTTCGCCAACGATGGGATCATAGAGCAAAAGCTGAGCGCGACCCACACCGCAAAAGTCCCCGCTGTAGATTTGCCAGTTGCCATCGAGGCCCGTCACGGCTTGGTTATGGACAACCTGCAAGCTGGCATTGAAACTAATCAAGCGTCCCTGGCCACTGAGGCGATCATAGAGAAAGAGGCCATCTTGCTGAGCGCTGACAAAACGCCCAGTGTAGAGTTCCCAAGAGTCCTGAGAGAGCAGATAGCGCTGCTGATGTTTGATTGCGAAAGTATTGGTAAAGTCAACGAGCAGGACATTGGGAGAGAGCTGAGCTTGATTGTTCTGGCTGCCACCGAGATCATTGCCTCCGCCAGCGCCGGGACTCAAACTAAAGGTTAGATCACCTTGTATGAGCGGCGTCCCTGCTCCACCAGTGGCAACTTTCCGGGTGATCGTACCCGCCGTAGGTGAAGGGGAAACGCTGGGGGTAGCTGTTGGCGTGCCAGTAGGAGTCGACGTAGCCGTCGGGGTGGCTGGCCTGGTGGGTGTCGCCGAGGGTGTAGCGCTTGGTCTGGGTGTAGCTGTGGGCAAGGGAGTCGGCGTCGGCTCCGGTGCGGCTGTCGGACTGGGAGTAACGGTCACGGTTGGTCGCGGTGTAGCCGTTGGTGTTGGAGTCGGCGTCGGACGCGGCGTGACGCTCGCTGTCGGTCGCGGCGTGGCCGTAGCCGTCGGTCTCGCCGTAGGCGTGGGCTTGGGCGTAGCCGAAGGCACAGGGGACTTCGTCGGCACCAGACTGGGCACAGGTGAGACGCCTGGCCCGCCGGGCACTGTTGGGAAAGGCGTCGGCGTCAGACTGGGAGCAGGAAGGCTCGGCGCCGGCGAGTTGACAAAGCGATTATAGAGGAGCAAGCCTGTTGTCTGGCCATTGAAGCGACCTGTGTAAAGTTCCCAACCGGGCCCCCAGCCATCTAGTGTAATATGCTGGCGGATCTGCAGATCAGCGTCAAGGCTAAGAATCTGTATCTTTCCAGTAGAGCGGCTATAGAGCAGGATCTGATCATGACCGAGGCCAGCGAAATCACCGATGCAGATGTCCAGATCCGAGCCCCAGCCATGCGGCCCTACCTGGCCATCAGTCAGGGGTACCAGTCGCGCCCCCGCAAGCGTACCAGCGGCGTCCGAGGGTGAATCAGGATAGGGCCAGAGACGTCCGCCTGGGCGTTTACTCAGCTGCTCGGCATCCAGCAGCTGCAGCACTTTCAGCGTGCCCTGCTGGCGATTATAGAGCAAGAGCGCGCTTTGACCAGTCCCTGTGAAATCGGCATTAAACTCCTGCTCCGAGGAGGTAGGCGGCAACCCGAGAGCTATACGAGCAGTGGTCAGCGTGGCCGGTTCACGTAGCTGCTGCTGATTAGCCGCAAGCACCTCTGCCAGGGACTCGCCGTCGACGCCCGGCAGTTGTGCAAAGAGCTGAGGATCAATCTGACCTGGGAAATAGATGAAGCGGAGCTGACCACGCTGATAGCGAGGCTGGTTAATGACCGACACGCGGTAGCCAATACCAAGGTGCACAGGGGTGGGATCTCCATAATTTTGATAGGTCACATTAAAGGTATCGCCATCAGGACTGACCCAGGTCACAAAAGCCACGTGACCAGCAGAGCTATAGGCCCATACTCCATCAGCGATCGGGAAGACCGCAATAGCTCCCACACGAGGACGAGTCCCTACGGGCAAGCCGGCCCGCTCAGCAGCACTGATCCAGTCCGCCGCGTTGCCCCAGTTGAGAGGCAGATCATAATGCAGCCAGTGCCACTGCTCCCAGGCCCACCACACGCAGTTTCCACCCTGCGGAAAAGGGCCAGGGCAGAGCGCAAAGGGATTGCCATCGGCACTAAAGCTAAGCTGGTCACAGTGAGTATTGAGCGTCGGAGCCGTATACCCCAGTCCCTGAGCACTAGCCTGGAGCAGATTTACGAACGAGAACGCTTGCGAGAGTAGCAGGCAGAGACAGAGTACAGCGATGAGAGAAGCGGCGAGAAAGTGGCGACGCTTCGTGCGCCCGGTGGCAAGATGTCGATCATCACTTCGCAGGAGCCTCCGCAGGAAGGCCAAAGGATGCATCTGGTCTCTTCCTCCCTAAAATAAGACCTGTATGCAGCCACGGCTGGCCAGTTTTACCTGAAAGCACGCTCGCGGTCTTTCTGCCACTGTGCGATTTCTTGGAGAGTATACCATTGTGAGTTGATGCGTGCAAGGTGGCCTGCTTACTTTGCCGCCTCCTTCTGGCAGGCCTCGTCTCCGTCAGCAACCAGTGAGCTGAGCACTAGTTTCCTGGTTCTATTCTATACCCTCTCACCCACAGGCCCAGGGGAGACAGCCGGCAAGAACGTTTGGGCGTCTCTTCCGCTGCCCTTTCGACACTGGCCCAAAAAGGGCTTGACAGGGCATGAGAGCAGTGTTATCATAGGATCATCCCGAAGGAACAAGGTTGGCTTGGGCAATTAGCTCAGTCCGGTTAGAGCGCTGCCTTGACATGGCAGAGGTCACAGGTTCGAGTCCTGTATTGCCCACTCTACCAGGCGACCCGACTAGACAAGGGTCGCCTGTTTCTGTCCTCAGCAGGATCGGAAAGAGCAACCTTTGAAGAGTCCAACAGAGAGGAAGAGGAGGAAAACGGCGGGGAACAGGGGGTTTCTAGCCGGCATTTTTTGGGGTCTGGCCCTATGCTGTGCCTTCTGGCACAGAGCAAAGCTGCTCTGTTGCTGTTCTCAGACGTGTTTCCTGATCAGGCAGCCAAGAGGCTCATCACCTCGACCGAGCCCGAGCAGCCTGGCCTCCAGCAATGAGTCCCACACACCTCCGCCTCTCCCTCTTGTCAACTAGATTCGCCTCGCCGGTGCCAGGCTGCGCTAAGGTTGTACTGCTAGTTTAGCTCTTTTCTGCCTGCTCAGCGTCTCCATACTCCCTTACTTCCTCAGCACAGGGATTTCAGTAATCCCCTCATCGCGCGTGCGATGACGTCCGGCGCTTTCCTTGATACCGCCCTCGGGATAGACGAGACGCGCTTCATGCTCAGGGAGCAGCGAGGCCACCTCTTTTAAGACTGCATCAAGAAACTCCTCTTCTGGTACCGTGCGGACCACCTGTCCTTTGCGGAAAATGACCCCTTTGCCACGCCCACCAGCCAGGCCGACATCGGCATCCCGCGCCTCGCCGGGTCCATTGACAACGCAGCCCATTACGGCTACATGAATGGGGGTCTGCACCTTGGCTAGACGGCGCTCTACCTCATTGGCGACTTCGATAACATCGATCTCGACACGGCCACAAGAAGGACATGACACAAAGGTTACGCCCCGATTGCGTAGCTCCAGCGAGCGCAGAATCTCATAGGCCACGGGGATCTCTTGCTCAGGCTCTGCACTCAAGCTGACGCGGATCGTATCGCCGATGCCTTCCGCCAGCAAGATCCCCAGACCGACCGCCGACTTGACCGCTCCTGGCACCAAAGGCCCGGCCTCGGTGATGCCCAAATGCAGCGGATAGTCAGAGCGCTGCGAGAAGCGCCGATAGGCTTCAATAGCCGTCAAGGGAGCAGAAGCTTTGAGCGAAACCTTGATTTCATGAAAGTCCAGTTCCTCACACCAGCCAATGTACTCCAGGGCTTTATTCACCATACGCTCGGCTAACTGCTCGCGCTGACGCCGACGCTCTTCAGCCGGATCGCTACGCTCGACTACCCCGTCGGAGCGGCGGCGGACCTGGATACGCTGCATCTGAGCCTGTTTGTCAAGGGCATCAAGCGAGCCAGCATTAACGCCGATGCGCATCGCTATGCCTCGCTCCTTACAGGCCTTGACAATCTCCTCCAGCGCCTTGCGTCCTTGAATCAGATTTCCAGGATTAATGCGCACACAGTCAACACCCTGGCGGATTGCCTCCAGAGCAAGCTGATGATTATAATGAATATCGGCGATCAGAGGGATGTGAATACGCTTTTTGATCTCACCCAGGGCGAGAGCGTCTTCCATCTCCGGGACGGCCACGCGTACTAATTCGCAGCCCACCTCTTCGAGACGCAAGATCTGGGCCACCGTGCTCTCTACATCGCGGGTGTAGGTGGTACACATCGACTGCACCGCGATAGGTGCATCGCCACCGATCGGCACATCTCCGACATGAATCTGTCGTGTCTTTCTTCGCATAAGCACTCCATCAATCCGACGCATCTATCGAGACAGCAGCGCCCTGTGGCCAGGGGCTGCTGAGCAAAACAAGCAATTTCCGCAGGGGCGCAGCCTCTCCAGTAGCTGGAAGATACTGCACCCTTTTTCGATCCTTCCAACTTCACCGCTGCCCAGCAGCGGGCTGGGAGGTTCTGCCGCTTCACTCACCATCAGCGGGCACTCCAATTCACCACATCGCTGATGGTGACCACCACAATCAACATCAACAGGATAGCCATACCCACCAGATTAATCAGGCCTTCACGCTCAGGGCGCAAGCGCTTGCCGCCGCGTAGCAGTTCGATGAGGATCAACAGAACGCGCCCTCCATCGAGAGCAGGGAACGGCAAGATATTGATAATCGCTAAGTTGAGGCTCAGAATACCCGTCAGGGTGAGAATAGGCCACCAGCCAATCGTTGGCACCGTCTGAGCCACCTCGCCCGTCATCTGCACGATTCCCACCGGCCCAGCGATTTCCGGCTTCACCGCCCCTGTCACCATTTGCACAATACTGCTAATAAACTGGCCAGTCACAGAGAAGGTCTGAGTGATGCCCTTGAGAGGAGCCTGCCAGAGCGGGTAGGTCACATAGCGAACCTCATTCCCGCGCTCAATGCCCATCGGCCCCTGACCGGGTGGCGGATTGACCCGTACATTGATGGTTAACGCCACTGGCTGGGGATCATCAGCATGCCTGATAACAATGTGCACCGGCACAGTAGCCTGACCATGAGCCTGAGCAATGGCCTGCTGCACACTATTCTGTACATCAGAGAACTGTTGAACCGGCTGACCATTAACGGAAAGGAAAGTATCACCTGGACGCAAGCCGGCAGCCGCGGCTGGCGACCCCGGTGCGACCTTCGCAATAACCGGGGGGATCACTGGTTCCCCAACGCTATAGGCAATGGAGAAGAGCACAATCGCCAGCAAGAAATTCATCGTTACGCCGGCTACCAGCACGATGAGACGCTTACCAGCAGACTTTGCAGCAAAGCTTTCTGGGTCGTAGCGTCCATACTCATCGTACATCTCGCCATTCTCGCCGGGCATACGCACAAAGCCGCCGATGGGAAGCAGGTTCAGCGAATAGATCGTCGAGGAAGGAGGGGGCACAGCAGTCGGGGAGCCTTCTCGTTCGCCCGCTCCAGAGTCAGAAGCGGTCGGCGGCCAGAAGTCATCAGTTGCAGCTACGGCCGCCGGCTGGTGAAGCCGAGAGCCGCCATTAAACCAAATCACCTCCCACCCGCCACCAGAGCGGCGACGAATACCCACGATGCGCGGGGGCAAACCAAGGCCAAACTCCTCGACGCGAATCCCTGCCCACTTAGCAGTCAAAAAATGGCCAAGCTCATGGACAAAGACCAGAAGACCAAAGACCGGTATGGCAGCTAACAAGTACCAGTAATTCATTCCCACTTCCCTCAGACAGCTTTGCAAGCAAGACTAACCTGTGGCCTGACGCACCACTCCCAAGGCTGCAGCCTGCTCCTGCGCCATTTGTCGCGCCCAATCGCGCGTTTGGAGAATCACCGGAATATCCGGCTGAGCCTGAGCCACGGCGGCATGACGCTCTAGTACCGCCTCGATCAGACGGGCAATATCAGTCAGACTGATCTGACCCGCCAGAAAGAGCGCCACCGCCTCCTCATCGGCTCCTACCAGAGCGCAGGGGTAGGTACCGCCAAGCTCAGCAGCCTCACGGGCCAGACGATAGCAGGGGAAACGAGCAACATCGAGGGGTTCAAAATGCAGCCGTGCTACCTGAACCCAGTCGAGAGGGCGAATCAAACTGCGTGCCGCTGCATCCAAGCGCAACGGATAACTCAGCGCATCAAGGATCGGCAGATGCATACTGGGCAGGCTCGCCTGCATTTTGATGGAACCATCGATGAACTCGACCATCGAATGGATAATACTTTCGGGCTGGATCACCACCTCAATGCGATCATAGGGAACAGAGAAAAGCCAGTGAGCCTCAATAACCTCCAGTCCCTTATTCATCAAGGTAGCAGAATCCACAGTGATCTTCGGCCCCATGCGCCAGGTTGGGTGAGCCAAGGCCTGAGCAACCGTTACCGAGGGCAACTCCGTGAGGGGGGTCTGCCGGAAAGGGCCACCTGAGGCCGTCAGAATCAAGCGACGCACCTCGGCCCCTTCTTCGCCCCGCAGACACTGCCACAGCGCGCTGTGCTCACTATCGATCGGCAGAATAGCTACCCCCGCCCGCCGCGCCGCCTCCATTACCAGATGGCCAGCCATCACCAGCGTCTCTTTATTCGCCAGAGCAATAGTCTTGCCAGCCTGAATGGCCGCCATCACCGGCTCTAGAGCGACCAGGCCGGAAGTAGCCACTACCACCAGATCGACCTGTGGCAGCGTAGCCGCCTCTACCAGACCGCTGAGGCCGAAAGCCAGTTGAGGCACAGGTCTCCTTTCCCCCCTTCCACCCCCGCTCACCAAGCGCCGTGCCTCCTCCCGAATCGCTGGCGTCTCCACAAAACAGGCCACAAAGGCAGGAGCAAATTCCTCAACCTGCTTGGCCAGCAGGGACAGGTTACTATGGGCCGCCAGGGCTACAACCTCAAAGTACTCAGGGAAGCAACGGACCACATCCAGCGTTTGCCGCCCAATTGAGCCAGTGCTTCCCAGCACAGCAATACGCCTGGGGAAGTTCTGCATCACAGCCATCTGGTCCGTAGCCCAGTGGCCAGCTTCTTTCTGATCATTCCGTTCCATTGCCTTTTTGCTGCTCCCTTGCTGGCTCTACCCAGGGAATATTGTAGCACGGCAGAGCGAAGACAGCAGGAGACGTTTTTAGGCTTGTGCCTATGGTCAGGACCGAAAGGTGAACTGGGCGCCGTACAGCGGGTTGGTCTGCCTAACCCAGCGTGGTCAGCAGCCAGCCCTCTATCACCATAGGCCATCTATCTTCTGCCCAGAGCTGCACGGCCAGACTTTCTCTCACAGGCGAGAGAAAGAGCGCGGCACCTGGTAGCAGGCTGATCAGCCACTTAGCGAGAGACCAACACAACCAGCTGAGAGAAAAAGTAGATCACGACGGCGGCAAAGAGCAAGCTATCGATGCGATCGAGCAAGCCGCCGTGGCCGGGCATCAGCTGACCACTATCCTTCACCTGAGCCTGACGCTTCATCAACGACTCAGCCAGATCGCCCAGGGTAGCAGCCAGAGAGAGAGCCAAGCCCAGAATCAGCGCCAGATACCAGGGGACCTGGAGTAGCCACCCGGCCAGCAACAGGCAGAGAATCACCGTACAGAGCAGGCCCCCAAAGACCCCCTCCCAGGTCTTGCCAGGGCTAATATGAGGCGCCAACTTATGGCGTCCCAGGAAATGGCCAGTGAAGAAAGCCGCAGAATCAAAAGTCCAGACAGCCACAAAGAGCAAGAGCAGCCACCAAAGCCCTCGGGGAGGAGGCCAGCCGAACTGAGAGCCGCGCAACAAAAGCAAGAGGCTGAGCGGCCAACCAAGATAGAAAGCAAAAACAACCGTTAGCGCCCAGTCGACCAGGGAACCATCGAGCCGCTCCCGCCAGAAGAGCAGCGGGAAGGCCACCAACAGGGCGACACCCAGACTGATTTCCAGCAAGAGCAGACGCCACTGGGGGAACATGGCCGCGATCAGCAGAAGCAGCCCCAGCCCGAAGCTCATCCAGAGCACGGGACGACTGCCCGAGTGCAACATCATTTGATGCAGCTCATAGCAACCCCAGGCCAGCACAAAGAGCGCCGCCGCAAAAGCCACCCAGCCACCCAACCAGACCACAAGCAAGACAATAGGAATCGCTACAACGGCGGTCAGCACTCGCAGAGTCAGAGTGCTCGCCCATTGGCCACCGCTGTCAGCAGCTCTCTTTCCTGATGGTACTTGTTTCTCGGTTGCGCGCTCCACGCGATGTTTTCACCTGCTTAGCGACCGCTGGGAGCCGCGACTAGCCGACCGAAGCGCCGCTGGCGCTGGCGATAGCTCTCCAGGGCCGCGCGTAGATCTTCGCGCCCGAAATCGGGCCAGAGCGTTGGTGTTGAATAATATTCGCTATAGGCCGACTGCCAGATCAAGAAATTACTGACGCGCATTTCTCCAGCAGTGCGAACAACAAGATCAGGATCGGGTAGATCATGAGTATAAAGATAGGAGCTAATCACCTCCTCGGTGATCGCCTCGGGTGGCAGCCCATCAGCGATAATCCGCCGCACAGCATCGACCAGCTCAGCGCGACCGCCGTAGTTAAAGCAGACACTCAGATGAATACGGCTATTATGGCGAGTCAGCTCCACCGACTCCTGAACGGCACGTTGAATAGCCGGGGGGAGATCTTGCAAGCGACCAAGATGGCGCAGCCGCACCCCGTCACGATGCAACTTCTCTAGGTCAGAGCGGATGGTTTCCCAGAAAAGGCGCATGAGGCCCTCAACCTCTTCCCTGGGGCGGCCCCAGTTTTCGGTCGAGAAAGCATAGACACTCAAATACTCAATATGCTCATCCACGGCGGCCTCTACCACGCGCCGGAGCGCAGCCACGCCTGCTTTATGGCCAGCCAGACGCGGCAAATGACGCTGAGCGGCCCAGCGGCCATTGCCATCCATAATAATAGCCAGGTGACGCAGCGGACAGCTTGATCCCTGCGATTGCCCTTGCTCCTGCCC
>NZ_JADGHT010000481.1 GCF_019683755.1 Thermogemmatispora sp.
ACGCTCGGCCTGGCTTAAAAGCTCGTGGAGACTCTTTGTAGAAGTAGAAGGAGGCATCGTCCTATCTCCCTGTGTCTGTGCGATATCCATGAAGCGCCAGGAAAATCTCAGAGAGCATTTCTCCCTGGGACTGTTCCGCGATCTGTTGGCTGGTGAGTTGGCGAAAAGCAGCAATGCCGCTCGCCAGCGACTTCACCATGCGGTCGGCCAGATAGAGAGGGTACGGCTCCAGAATCGAGGGCGTACCGCATTGATGGCGAAGGGCCTGGATCACCAGCGCCAGCCGTTCAGGGTTGCGAGCAATCGAACTACTCACCTCAATGCGCAGCGCAGGCAGCCAGGAAAAGGGCCGATAGTACAACACGGCGATCTGCTGGAGAGCTGCCACCACCGCCTGATAAAGACGTTGGGCACGCTCCTTGAGAGGTGATGGTAGCGCATTCAGATTCAAGTGCCACTCCTGCTCGGGTGGTTGCAGGGGTTGAGGAAGGGTCAGCTCGCCTGGAAGAAGGACTGTCGTCAGCATACCGCGATCGTCATAGGCCGGTGGCCAATCTAGCAAACTACCAATCTCACGCCGGGTCGTATACTTTGGGGCTGCCACCCAGTGCTTATCACTGCGCTCGGAGCGCAGGATCTGCTGATAGCAGTCCAATGCAGACTCAATCTGCCCCAGCAAATGGCCGCTCAGCGCCAGCGGAGGGAGGCCGCGAGCGAGCGCAGTGAGCGCCTCGTTAAAGTAGATCAGCGGGGTGGTCAAGGAGCCATCCAAAAACACTACCTCATGGGGTGCTCGCACGGCCAGGGAAAGTTCCATTGCCATCATGCAGGCCCGGACCAGCAATTGGCTTTCAGCCGAGTGGGGTTCTGCCTCAATGATGACCTGATGCTGAGGCTGCTCCCAATAGCGCTGCTCTGAAGGAGGAGATAGCCCTTCAACAGCCACGGCAGCAGCGGCAACCAGATCCGTGGCCAGCAGGCGTTCGATAGCGTAGGCGCCATCGACTCCGCAGGTCGTTGGAATCGGCGCGTAGGGCACCTCGCCATCGCGCTGGATCAGGCGACGCTCCTGTAACTGCTGCCGGTAGGTCTCGCGTTGTATACGGATACGCTGGAGTGCTGCCGAGACCTCCTGGCCTATTTGATGCGTTCGGGCCAGAGCCTCCTCGACAAGCGCTGCAGGTAAATCCTGAAACATTCTTTCAGATGGCTGAATCGGCTGTTCCATGCTTCGCACTCCTCTCAACCGTCAGCATGGCCAGAATCTCTTGACGGTTCCAACTGTGCCAGCCGTCCACACGAGCGGCGCGAGCAAGTAACCAGCGCTCGCGCCACCAGGCTGCGAGTGCTGCAAAGGGGCGCTGATAGTAGTGTGGCTCCGGGTCCTGACCTTCAAAATACGCCTGTAGATTGCTGATCAGCGGAAACAGGAAAGCCTCCCGCTTGATCCCATGCCTGAGTAGCTGGCGAGGAAGCCCAAGCGCGTCCAGAGCGCGCGTCACGTTCTGCCAGGTAATCCGTGGCCCCGTACCGAAGCCGCCGGAGTGATAGCGTCCCTGCTCTTCCAGGAAAGCGCATAAAGCAGGATAAAGGGAGGCAAAGTGAAAGCTGCCGTAGCCTTCGGTGTAGCCGATGGAATAGGCAATGACTTTGCCACGATAGGAGAGACGATTATAGAGGCTGCTGCGACCGAAGGCGCTGGTGGTGGTCAGGGCCACCAGCCGCGCCGGCAGCGCGCGTTGTTCCAGTTGCGTGAGGCGTCCCGCGTACTTACGCTCGTAGGCCAGACGAACCTCGTCTGAAACCGCTGCCAGCGCCACTAGCTTGCCGCCAAGAAGACGATTGTAGGGAGGAAGAGCGCCAAGGGTGAAGATGTCCATTGTCTGGTTGACCAGCTCAACTTTGCGGCCCGGGGCATAGTCAAAGAGACGATCTCGCACTGGGAAATCCAGCGGCGGCGATTGCAGTGCCAGAATACCGATAAGCTTCTCATTAGATGCGTCCATGATCAAGAAGCGCAGACGCCGCCCATACCCGCGTGTAAAGGGAAGCGACCAGGTGAGACGAGCCAGGCGGAAGAGGTCGGCCTGCCATTCCTCTATGACTTCCAGGAGCATGGGGCGAATCCTCTGAGGAGAGATATCGCTGCCATTGGCGAAGAAGTGCTCGTATTTCGGATAACTGGCCCTGATCCAGCGCTGCTGCCTGGCTAATTCACGCTGGACCGCCTGGGCATGCCAGTGACGGTACGTCTCTTTGGGATTCTGCGCTTCCAAGGCTTTCAATCGTTCGATTTCCGCCAGCACCAGGCGGCGTAATTCGTCACGCTGCTGTTCCATGCTGTGTCTTCCTGGCTTACGTGCCTCGTCCAAGGGCAGTGATCTGATTGAAAGTATAATCAATAGCTCTTTCGACTGCAAGAAAGAAGCAGGCGCTTGTCTGACCTCTCTTGCCGAATAGGGGACTCTCTCCTTGTAGAAAGCTGCTTCTTCCGGCCTGCCAGGACCGCAGTGCAGCTCAACAAAGCAGGGGCACACTGGCCTCTCGTCCACTCCCCCGGCCCACTCAATTCCTGGTACTCTCCGCTCTCTATGCAAGAGACGGCCCAGCCTCCTGGTACTCTGCTCCTTGACAGAGCTTCCTACTATGTCTACAATTCCTTAATAAAGTATGTGGAGAGGAAATTTGTGAAAAGTTTGGGCTTGATGCAAAATCAATATATTTAATTATGTTTA
>NZ_JADGHT010000482.1 GCF_019683755.1 Thermogemmatispora sp.
AAGCGTCGCGGTGGCAGATCCAGGTCTTTTGCCAGACACTGTGGTATCACCTGCTCTCGCAACAACCGCCGACGCACCTCTGTCCGCATCGTCGTTCTCTTGAGGCGCAGCCGCACTTGCATCTCGCGACCTACTACCGCCAGCAGGTCATCCAGGGTCAACGTCTCTTCACAAACCCCTTCCTGAACCAACCAGGCTGCTACCGTCAAGAGAAAACCCGTCAACGATGCAAATGCCTGCTGGAGCCGCCGATGGCAGCGATCTCTCCGTTCCAACGGCACAGCCTCCCGACAGCGAGCCTGCTCCTGTGCGGTCACCAGCGTCCAGTGTTGAACCTGCCGCCAGGCCGGGGCCACTGGCCAGCGTGTCCGGTTGCGATCACGACGTGGCAGCACCAGCCGCAGCCAGCCATCCGCCTGACCAGGTGTTCCCACCAGGGCCGCCCACAAGCCAGGAAGCTGCTCCTCTAGCTGATAGGGATCTTCAATGCCGAATTCAGCCAAAGCCCGCCGCCGCAGCCGGAACTCTAAGCGCCAGACGCGACTGTGTCCATCCCATCCTTGGGCACGCCAACACGTCAGCAACCACTGCTTGCCTGAACGCCGTATCTCTGCGCACTTGTCATAGAATTGCGCACTCACTTGTGATGCATGCGTTCCCCAGGTCACCGTCTGCAAGCGCCGGCCCAGATAGCGCACTTCCTCTCCTGTTGCTGCTGGCAGCCTCCTGCTTGCTGACCGCCCTGGCCGGCGCCGCCACCCTGAGTATGGCGGCACTCCCTGGGCCAGGCCATCCCTTGCCTCCTGCTCTTCCCTGGCCAGGTGCAACCGCGCTATGCGCGCCCGCGTGATAATCACCTGCCAGGGCAATTCCTCAACAGGCAATCCCACCAGATCCGCGGCCACATGCAACTCCGAGACCTGCAAGTGCAGGAATGCTGTCCCCAGAAACTCCGTCAGAAATTGCTCGATCCCTACCACCACCGTTCCGACGGGACTCTCCCAGAGTGCGGCGGATGCCACCTTGACCCGTGCAATCACCCCGGTCAGCTTGCCCACATCCACAAACAGCTCAAAGTAGGGACATTGCAGAACCCAGGCCGCATGACTGGCCCCCCGAGGCCACATCCACAACACCCATCCATCGTACTGCCACCGCGTGGGGATATTCTGGCCCGCTGCCTGTGCCTGCCGTTTGTAGTCCTCCAATTCCAGGAGAAGATCCTCATTGTCGAGGGGGCGCGGCTGTGGCTGCCCCTGCGCGTCGGCATAGCGCACATTCAGCCACAGCGTATCGACATTTTGGGCCAGAACCCGTACCCTCTCTGCTGACCGGAGCACCTGGTACCAGCCACGGGGCTGCGTCGGCTTGCCAGGCGCTCCCGCCACGTCTTCCTCTGTAGATAGCACCCCGCGTGTTACAGTGCACGCGGGGTGCTGGCCCGGTTCCCCTTGGCTCCCCAACGCTTCACACTGCTGCGCCTGCCTCATCGCTCACCTCCGTGCTGCAACCGCTGCCAGGCCGTGCGCGCATCCACTTGCCAGAGCAACCGGAAAAAGTCAAAAAGACTACCTCCACGCCCCCAGGTGTAGCAATACCAGCAGTTGCCTGCCGGCGTGTGCGGAAACACTTTGAACGAGGGGTGACGATCCTGTCCATTATGGTGATGCCAACCAAAGGGGCAACGGCCTCTCCCATGCTGATCCAGCAGGACGTAGCGCCCAATCACGGCCAGAGGGTCTCGCGCCAGACACCAGGCCAGGATGGGGCTTGTCCGGGCTGGGAGCGTTGCACGGGCATGGGGAGAGGAGTACGATGCCTGCGCATGCACCGGCGGCGTGGGGAGACGTGCCTCGGGGCGGGTCTGGGCTACACTGTCCAGGTGGGCTGGCAGCACTGCCGCCGGCTGCTCGAGCCACCAGCTCAGCTGCGTGTACACGTTTCCCCCCACAGGGTGAAGCCGCTGGCTGCCATCAGCGACCAGGAAGGGATAGCGGCGGCCACTGCGCCGATGGACCCCGAGTGGCAGGCGGATGAGCGACCCGTAGCCGCTCGCTGTGTCTTGCTTGGGATACAGTTCCAGGTTGGGCGAGCAAAGCGGGCGCAGCCAGGCACGCACCTGGATCGCCGGCGTGGGCTGGGCCAGCCAGAGCCACAGATGACCGCCACGGCGCGAGGCCTCCAGGCTGGTTGGAATGCCCTGGGCCGCAAGAACTTGCTGGAGGGCGACCAGGCGCTGCAGGCCGTCGAGCTGATCTGCGTCGACGACCGCATAGCAGCAACAATCCTGTTCATCAAGGACATAGTGGCCCAGGGTGAGTCGGCCCGCCAGGTGCGCCGCCAACAGCGTCGGCGTCAGTGGGGCGTGCACACAGCGGTAACGACCATCTGCCCGCTGGATCGCATAGGCCGTGCGTCGCCCACCCAGCCGCTCCAGCCAACGCGTCAGCAGCACCGGCGTGCTGGCCTGGCGAGCACGGGGATTTCCTTCTTCGTGACTGCACTGTTGCATTCTTCGTTCTCTCTCCATGGGGAACCTCTGGAAGGCCATCGTGTCAGCAGCGTCAGCGTGTGTCGTGGGGAAAGAGACACGCTGGCGCTGCTCCACCTTTCAAGGGGAAACCCTGTGGCAAGCGATGGACAGCCAGACAGGTTTGGGCGTCTGTGGCTGTCCGTCGCTTGGCCTGTCAAGCGTCGTGTTGACTACCACGCAGGCTCGGGCAAAGCA
>NZ_JADGHT010000071.1 GCF_019683755.1 Thermogemmatispora sp.
GGCGTCTTCCAAGCTAGCGTCATTCCCTAGCGGGGCTTCTTCCTTCGGGTCGTCCCCCTGAGGGGGAGGATTGGCGGCGCTCCTCAGCCTAGCGCTGGGCTGAGGAGCGCCCTGGCCGGTGTCACTGATCTCAAGATTCCCCTCTTCCACTACAGGTACAGAGGACAGAGAGCCGTCCCATCCACGCGGGATGAGACGGCTCTCCTGCGTTGCGTAGGGAAGCAGTCCCCCTGTACAAGACAGGAAAGGAGCACAGCGTAAAGAGAGATGAGTCCGTTGGCTTCTGCTCTGCGATCCAGAGCCTCTCTCGCTGTGAATGTGCCCCTCTTTCTTTAGCCAGAGCAACAAACCGCAGCGCCAGCCCGTTGGCCTTGCCTTAGCTCAGGCAGCGATCAAGTCCACTCTCGTCGCCAAAGCAGTGACCATCGCGCGTCAGGATCACGACCCTACGAATGCTAGAGAACTGGCGTAGGGTGGCCGTGATTTCAGCCTGCACACGCGCATCAGCCCCAGTACCAGGTGAGCTGAGCTGACGGCAGAAGCGTACCGTGGCCGTGCCTAGCTCGCTACGATAACCACGCTGGTTCAGCATCAGGATGAAATCGGGGCCGCCGACCGGCAGCGGAGCCGTGCAGTCTGAAGGGCCGCTGAGTAGCGTATTCAGCTCACTGAAGAGACCAACACTGCGCTCGCTGGGCGTGGGTCCGGCGATCAGCATCTGCAGGGCGAAAGTGGCCACCGCCAGCGTCGGCGAGATGCGCTGCACAGGATAGACGGCGGCTGGATTCGTCTCCACAGAGACAGGATAGCGCGAGAAGAAGACCTTGATCAGATAGCCACCCGACGAAGAGGCACCAGCCACTTGACCCTGGACCATCGGTGCAGCCTGGGGCGCAGCCTGGGCCTGACCTTGTGCAAAACCGACTCCGCTGCCTGGTAAGAGCCAGGCTGTCAGCGCCAGGCTGAGCAAACCAAGCACAGAAACGAAAAGGCGCGATAAGGCAGGCTGCTTGTTTTTAGAAGGCTTGCTAATAAGCATTAGGATTTATTTTCCTTATTTTTAGAGGGATGCTTTAAAAGAGAGTATAAGAGACATGGCAAGAGACAGTGTACAGAATCATATCCCGCCTCTATCGGGCCAGACAGGAAGGAAACTGAGAAGCAGGTACCGCAAACCTTGGCGGAGACCTGCTTTCAGAAACAAGTATGCCTGTCGCGGCTGGGAGCCGACAATGAAACAGCTCACAGCAGATTTGTGAACTAGATCACACTGCCGGCTCCTCTGGCCCTGTGGCCTACCAAAGAAAGTGGAACCAGTGAGCAGGGGAATGGCAGGTGAACGAGCATGGCACGATCACACTCGGATCATCCGTGGGCTAAGAGATATCTCGGCCCGGCTGGCTGGTCGGAGCGGGCAGTGGCTCATCGGCGGCGAACAGCTCGCGCAGGTAGGCATTCAAAAAGATGCCCTGGGGATCAAGCTGCGCGCGCAGGCGGCGGAAATCATGCCAGCGCGGATAGAGAGCGGCCAGCTCATCAGGGCGACGCGTATGAATCTTGCCCCAGTGCGGGCGCCCCTCGTAGCGGCGGAAAATGGCCTCCACGTGGCGGAAATAGGGCTTGTACTCCATCCCCTTATACATATGCACCGCCACATAGGCCGAGTCGCGCCCATAGGCTGGGCTGAGCCAGATATCGTCACCCCTGACAAAGCGGCACTCGACAGGGAAATGCACCTTAAAACGATGCTCCTCGATGCAGGCGCGAATCTCTTCCAGCACCGGACGTAGCTGAGCGGCAGGGATGCTATACTCCATTTCGACAAAGCGCACCAGGCGCGGCGTAGCAAAGATGCGATGAGGATAATCGATTTCGTCGACGCTGGCCACGCCCAAAGCAGAGATGCGGCTGACGGTTGCCGAGAGAGCCGGCACCAGGCGATTGGCCTCCGACAGCAGCCAGAAGACGCCGTTCTCCAGTACGAGCTGGTTCACGTTGCTCCACAGTCGGCCCCAGCGACTGCTCTCGGGCACAGCCTCCGCAGTCGTATTGATCCATTTGGCTTGCACCCAGGGTGTGTATGGGAACCAGAAAAACTCGAAGTGCTCGTTTTCCTCGCGGTAGCGCTCCAGATTGTCCAGGCATTCCTGCAGTGAGGCCCGGCGGCCAATATAATGCAGAGGGCGAGCCGGCACGACGCGCAGCGTCACCTTGGCGATAACGCCCAGGGCGCCCAGAGAGACCTGAGCGGCCTTAAAGAGATCGCAGTTTTCCTCTGCGGAGCATTCGACAAGGTCGCCACTGGCTGTCACCAAGGTCAAGCCCACAACCTGAGTGGCCAGCGAGCCGAAGCGGATACCTGTGCCGTGGGTGCCGGTACTGATCGCGCCAGCGATGCTCTGGACATCGATGTCGCCCAGATTCTCCTGTGCGAGGCCGTGAGCAAGCAGCAGCTCCCCCAAGCGTCCAAGGCGTGTGCCCGCCAGCACAACCGCCGTACCGCGCTCGTGATCCACCTTCTCCAGACCCTGCAAATGGTCCAGAGAGAGCAGGACATCGTCGCTCTCAACAAGAGGCGTAAACGAATGGCCAGCGCCAGCGACGCGCAGATGGCGCCCGGCACGGGCACACTCGGCGACCGTCCTGACTAACTCTTCAAGACTGGCCGGTCTTATGATCTCTGCCCGGCAGGCAACGGTGCCTGACCAGTTCCGCCAGCTCGCTTTCTCTCCGCCAATCATGGCCAGCTCCTCCATTTCAAGTAGCAGATTTCTGATGGCTTATTAAGCTTACCGCTGATAGAGGGTAGCAACGCTGGAATATACCTGCTCGAACGCTGAGCTGCTGAGCCATTCGCGCTTGTGCTAAGCTTGAGCCGGCGGCCCAGGTTCAGAGGAAGCATTGACCATCGCCGCGGTAAGTAGTGACCGAGTCGACAACAGTGCCATTACGAACCAACAGCAGGTGTGTGAAGCGCTCGCACAGCTCGCCGGCCTTCGCGTGGCGCAGGAAGATCGGGTCGCCGAGAGAGAGCGCGATAGAACCGCTGTAGCGGATAGGCGTTTGAACCTCACCGGCGCCCTCGGTGGTGATGAGCTGAGCACCCTCGGGCAGGTAAGGCTGCGGCAGCTTATCCCTGCCGGCAGCTCCGGAGGCGACATAGCCCCCGCCAAGGCAGGTATAGATCTGCGGATGCGGGCGGCGCACAATCTCAATGGCGAAGCCTGCCGCCGGTTGATAGCGGAAGTCACGGTAGTGATCAAAAAGGGCCGGGCCATAGAAAGCCGAGCCAACTGTGATCTCGCTGACGCAGTCTTCCAGGCGCGTAGTATGCACGCTGCCGGTGCCGCCGCCGTTGACAAAGCGCACCTGGGGAGCATACTCCCTGATGAGCGCCACCAGGGCAGAGCGGCGCGCGGCGATCTCCCTTAAAGAGCGACGCTTGAGCCAGGTCACCAGGGCGTTTTTCAACACCTGGCGCGGGTAGCGATCGCCAACCCCGGCAATCTGGGCCTCATAGCCCATGATGCCGTCAAGCCAGACATGAGGAGAGGACATGATACGTGCGATGACAGGACGCACCTGTTCCACCGTGCGCAGCGGCGAACGCCAGACGCCGAAATGCAGTCCAGGAAAGTCGACAGACATGTCGATATCGAGGCAGAGGGGCAAGCGCACACCGTAGCGGCGAGCAATGGTCTCGATGCGCTCCACGTGAGCCAGGCTATCAACCATCAGCGTAATGTGGGCCCCCTCTGCCGTAGCGCGCGCCACAGTAGCGATGTCCTCCTCATGCCAGGTGGGATAGCCAATCAAGAGATCGTCCAGGCCCTGGCGAGCCAGATAGGCCGCCTCGCGAGCTGTAAAGGCCATGATCCCCTGAAAGGTCGATTCGGCGGCCAGGATATGCTTGATGATGGCAACGCTGCGCAACGATTTGGAGGCGATGCGTATCCGCTTGCCGCCAGCGCGGTCGCGCGTCAGCCGAATGTTCTCCTCTAGTAAGTCCAGATCAAGATAGGCAAAAGGCATCTGCTGACCGCGGAACACCTCGCGGTAGTACTGGTAGTCGCGGGGCATGGCCTGAGCAGAGACACGGCTCTGACTCTGCTGACCACTAGCCGGCGGGACCAGTGGGGCTGCTCCATTGCTAGACGAGGCGCGCAGCCCTTCCGCATCACCGGTAGGCGGCTGTTGCTGCGTCTGAGGTGGCTGAGGCTCGGTCATAGGCGGTTCCTCCTTGTGGCCAGCGAGGCGAGGCAAAGCAAGGCAAGGCCAGCGAAGGGAGCGAGCGGGCAGCCCTTTCCCCCTCCCCTGAAGCTTAGTTCAATCGTAGCATTGTCGCCTCTGGGAAATCAAGCGTGTTGCTGCCGGACTGCAGACGGAAGGGCTGTCACAGAAAAGGGACCCTACTCGTCTCCTTTAGTAGAACAAAAAAGAGAACGCTGTCTTCGGGGCAGGGTGAGGGAGCCAGGCCGATGCCCACGATGCAGGGCAATGGCCTCTCCCAATTCCCGATCGGCGGTATAGCCCGTACGCCCCCGCGCTGGCTGTCGCATGGCGGCGCTGGGGCATGACCTGGGGAAGTTCCAGGGCCGACGGTATAGTCCGATAGGAGAAGACTGACGATTGGAAGAGTTCAATCGCTATTATCCTCTGCTTCTCGCTACTGCGCGTAGTCTGCTGGGCAGCAGCGATGAGATCGAAGATATTTTACAGGAAAGCTATATCCGCTACGCGACGGCAGCGTCGCAGCAGATCGGCTCGCTACGCGCCTATCTGCTGACGATTGTGACGCGCCTCTGCCTGGATCGCCTCAAGTCGGCCCGCGTGCAGCGCGAGCAACCCCTTGGCCTCTGGCCAGCAGCTCCAGTGGAAGGGCCAGCGGCGGAGCCAGAAGCGCTGGTGATTGAAACCCTCGAACAGCGTGAAGCGCTGGCGCATGCGCTCTGGCTGCTTCAGGAGCGCCTCAGCCCTGCCGAGCGGGCCGTTTTTCTGCTCCACGAAGCCTTTGCCTGTTCCTACGAAGAAATTGCCAGCCTGCTCAACAGGAGCGCCAGCGCCTGCCGCCAGCTCCTGCATCGGGCGCGCCTGCGCGTCGCCCAAGCGCGGACGCGCTTCAGCGTGAAGCCCGAAGATCATCGTGCCCTCCTGAACAGCTTCCTGTTAGCGGCCCAGGGTGGCCAGGTGCAGCGCCTGATTGAAACGCTGCTACCAGCTTCGGCACCACCTGAGACGGAGGCGGCCGGCGAAACTGTTGCCACACTTGTCCCTGCTGCTGGCGATGGGGAGCCACTGATGCTCTCTGCCTTGGAGGAGTGCCATGCCTGATGATGATCGGAGATTTGCCGTGCTCAACGAGCAGAAGCGTCAGATAATGAGACGAGCGCTTGCCCTGGCGCGCTCTGTCGAGGGGCGCACCAGTCCGCGCCCGCCCGTAGGAGCAATACTGGTGCACAATGGGCAAATCGTAGGCCAGGGGGCGACGGCCCCGCCCTATGGACCGCATGCCGAGGCTCTTGCTCTCAGCGCGGCTGGTTCCCGGGCCCAGGGGGCCGATCTCTATGTGACGCTTGAGCCGTGCTGCATCGCCCTGCACACGCCTCCCTGCACCACCGCTCTCATTGCGGCAGGCGTACGGCGGGTCGTTGTGGCGGCGCGCGATCCCAATCCGCGCGTCGATGGGCGCGGGCTGGAACAACTTCGCCGGGCTGGCCTGCTGGTCGAGCTGCTAGACGAAGAGGACCCGCTGGCCCGGCAGGCGCGCGAGCTACTGCGTCCCTTTGCCACCTTTATCCGCGCCCAGCGTCCCTACGTCACGGCCAAATGGGCAATGACCCTTGATGGCAAGATTGCCGCCCGTACCGGAGACGCCTTCTGGATCAGTGGACCCCAGGCCCGGGCCTGGGCCCATGCCCTACGCGATCGTGTCGACGCCATTCTCATCGGCGCTGGCACGGCGCGCCGCGACGATCCCCTGCTCACCGTGCGTCTGGGCGCCGGCAGCCAACGCAGAGCGCGTCTCCAGCCACCGCGACGGCTGATTATCACTGGCAGCGGTCTGCTTGCGCCGCAGCTACGGCTGCTCAACACGCCCGAGGAGGCAGAGACCTGGCTGCTGATCGGCGAGCAGGTTCCCGCGGAACGGCGCGCTGCCCTGGCTCGTCCGGGTGTGCGCCTCATCGAAGTGCCCTGCGAGCCAACGGGACGAGTTGATCTGAGACTGGCGCTGCAGCGTCTGGCCAGCGAGGGCCTGATGCATATCCTCCTCGAAGGCGGGGCTGCTCTCACGGGCAGCGCCTTCGACTGCGGTTGCATTGATCGGGTTGCCGTCATCGTCGCGCCTACCCTCATCGGTGGCGCCAGCGCTCCGGTTCCCCTCGCCGGTCAGGGCCTGCCCTATCTCAAGCTGGCGGCTACTCTCTGCCATCGCCGTATCCGGTCGCTGGGCAACGACCTGCTGATCGAAGGCGAAGTCTCCTATCGCCTTCCTGCCGCGGGCCTCGGGCTAAGCCCGGAAGCCGAGAAAGCGATCTGATCAGAACATGCACGAAAGCGAGCAAGCCTGTGATGCAAGCAAGTCAACCATTAGCAACTGCTGACCTGTGGCTATCCGTACCTGCTGCTGTGCGCCGAGTGCAAGCCGGGCAGATGGTGCTGCTCTGCGACGATGAGACGCGCGAACACGAGGCTGATCTTTGCCTGGCAGCCCAATTTGCTACTGCCGAGCGCATCAATTTTATGCTGCAACAGGCCCGCGGTCTGCTCTGTGTGGCCCTGGCTGGCGAGCGACTCGATGCGCTGGCGATCCCTCTGGCTGAGCGCGCCAATGCCCCGCTACAGGACACAGCCTTTACGGCCTCAGTTGATGCGCGTCGCGGCACAACGACCGGTGTCTCTGCCCGTGACCGTGCTCTGACCGCTCGTCTACTCGTCGACCCGACTGCACAACCGGAGGATTTCGCGCGTCCGGGCCATCTCTTTCCGCTGCGAGCCCATCCAGCCGGCACTCTTGGACGGCGCGGTCATACTGAGGGAGCGGTCGACCTCATGCGCCTGGCTGGTCTGGAGCCGGGGGCCGTCATCTGTGAGGTGCTCGATGAGCAAGGTGAGCCGGCCCGTGGCCCGACCTTGCTGGACTTCGCCCGGCGTCATGGCCTGGGTCTCCTTACCATTGAGGCCATCGCGCGCTTTCGGCGCGAGCAACGCGTGATGCTGGTCAATGAGACGCGTCTGCCGCTCCCGGAAGGGGACTTTCGCCTCCGGCATTACCGCGACACCCGTCAGGCGCGCGACTACCTGGCCCTCGTTCTAGGGGAGCTAGGGAGCGGCGAGGTCCCGCCGCTCGTACGCCTCCATTCGGCCTGCACCACCGGCGAGGTCTTCGGCTCACAACGCTGCGACTGTCAGGCCCAGCTCAAGCAGGCCCTGACGCTGATTGGCCACGAAGGGCGGGGCCTGCTGCTCTATCTGCCCCAGGAAGGGCGAGGCATCGGCCTGGCTGGTAAGCTGCATGCCTATCGCCTCCAAGACAACGGCTGCGATACTGTTGAAGCCAATGAGCGTCTCGGCTACCCTGCCGATGCCCGCTCCTATGACGAGGCCGTGGCTATTCTGGCGGAGCTGGGCCTGCGCCGCCTGCGCCTGCTGACGAACAATCCGGCCAAGCTCCAGGCTCTGCAAAGTGCTGGCTTTCAGGTCGAGCGTCTCCCCTTGGAGATCGCCGCTGGCGAGAGCAACCGCGCCTATCTTGAAGTCCGACACCGGCGTCTTGGCCATCTACTCACGGCCCTACCTGTGCCGTTTCCGGCTGAAGCCGTCGAGCAAACAGGCCAGCGTGGAAAGTCAACAGAGGAGGTGCACCATGTCAGAAGCTGCCAGCCCTGAAATGCGACCCGATGGCAGCGGACTACGCATCGCGCTTGCCGTCGCCCGCTACCATCCGCAGATCACCGGGGCCATGCAAGAGATAGCGCGCCGCAGCCTCATCGCTCATGGCGTCGCCGCTAAGGACATCGACACCTGGCCGGCGCCCGGCTCCTTCGAATTACCTTTGCTAGCCCAGGCCCTAGCGGCCAGCCAACGCTACGACGCCATCATCTGTCTGGGCTGCGTCATGAAAGGCGAGACGCGCCACGATGTCCTTGTCGGTGATGCCGCCGCTCGGGGCCTGCAGCGCGTCGCTCTGGAAAGCGGCCTGCCGGTCATCTTTGGCGTCATCTGCGCCTCCAATCGCCTTCAGGCTCAGGCACGCATTCCCCGGGCCGCCGAATGTGCCTTAGCCGCCATCGAGCTGGCCTGCACCCTGCGACGTCTCCGCTCTCCTGATCCTGAGCAGGCTCAGAGTCAGGATCAGCCCGGCCAGAATCGGGGCGAAAGGAGCAGCTAGGAAAGATGTTTACCGGCATTGTCGAAGCCGTGGGTGACATTATCGCAGCCAGCGCCACCGCTCTAGAGATCGTTCTACCAACCAATTGGCCTGAGGTCCAAGTCGGCGACAGCATCGCCGTTGATGGCGCCTGCCTCACAGTCGTCGCGCGCGGCGAGCACTGGCTACGGGTTGAACTCATGCCCGAAACCCTACGCCGCACACGCTTCGCCACCCTCATCCGAGAGGAAAGGAGCGGGCAAGACGAACGCGCTGTCAATCTAGAGCGCTCGCTTCCCGTAGGAGGACGCTTTGGCGGGCACATCGTTCAAGGGCACGTCGAAGCCGTCGTCCCTGTACTCAGCACGCATGAAGAAGGCAACTCCCTCGTCTGCGAAATTGCCCTGCCCGCTGCCCTGCGGCCCTACATTGTGCCCAAGGGCTTCGTAGCCCTCAACGGCGTCAGCCTCACAGTGGTCACCTGCCAGGACGACCGCTTCTCGATTGCCCTCATCCCCTACACGCGGTTCCACACCAACCTTGGCCGCCTGCGCCCGGGTTGCCTGCTCAACCTCGAAAGCGACATCGTTGGGCGCTACCTGGTCCAGCTCCTGGGCCGCTATCCTTTCGCGGAGCAAAGCCGCCAGGCAGGGCCGGAGACAGGCGGCCCAGTGGACGCGACAGGAGAGTAAGAACAGGGGATTGCGCTGGCGAGGCCCACAACGCCAGGAAGGGTAACGAGGTGAGCAGCCTCCTTGCTGGCTCCCCCCGCTACCCTTCCAGCCGGGGTGAACGACGCTCGCTATGGGGTGGGTCTGCTAAGCAGCAAGCGTCAGCAAGCGAGAGCAAAACACTGGAACTATTGCAGCGCAACGGCGAAGACGTGCATTCTGCCGCCGCTCACCGCTGCCGGCAAGGTGACGCTTTTCACCGTCTTCCCCTGTGGCAGGGCAATGCTGACATAGAACAAGTAGCACTTCATCTGAACTGGACCACTGGGACTATTAAAGTAGGGCATACTCACCGCCTGTGGACTACCCGGCAGAGGGCGCGAGCCGCCACCGTCAAGGGTCCAGTCACTGAAGGCGATGGGGACCGTCAGCGTTGTCCCATCGGTAAAGGTGATCACGAGCTGACCGCGAGCCGGGCCATGATCAGCCGCCCCCAGCAGGCCAAGCAACTTTGCACGCGGCTGATGCTCCACCGGCAAGGTCTGGCCTGCCGCCACATAGTTGTCCGGTTCGCCCGAAAGCACATTGGGCCACACGAAGACGAAACCGCCAGCAAAGACATGGTCGCCAGGATTGACGCCAGCTCGCTGGAGGGCCTGCGCCGAATAGCTGTTGCCCCCTTGATCAAAGTTGGCCGCTGTTGGGCGTTCATCATTGCTCACGCCCACATTATTGTAAGCGGGCGCCGTATCGCTGGCTACCGAGCCAGTGCGCGCCGCTGCTGTCGCTGCCACAGGTGTGGCCAGAGCACCAGGAGCCGCCAGTGCGCTCAAGGCCCGAGGCCCCGGCCTCAAGCCACTGGCCGGCTGATGACCTGGTCCCGGCTCTGACTGAGGACCAGGCCGTCCCTGGGGGCCGGGCGGCGTCTGTGGTCCGGGGTGGGGCAGACGTAGCGGCTGCAGCGTATGCGGCTCTGGATGCTGGGGGCTTCCCTGTTCGTGACCTGGGGAAGGCAGCAGCCGCACCGTAGGCAGGAGGCCGTAGATCACCAGTGCCTTCCCACTCGGTACAAAGACCCGCCCATCGGCCACCGTCGGTACACTGAACTTCACGTAGCCTGGCAAAGCGTCGCGCTCAGGGCTTTGGTCGCTGCTGTACAGCTCGTGGGCCAGATTGCTGGCGTCGTAGGCCCGCAACACGCCGCGCGGATCAACCAGCCAAAGGATACCCGTACCGGCGCGGTTGCCACTGGAAGTCACCACCACATTGGCGCCCGGGAAAGGCAGCTCCTCCGGCGTAGCTGAGACTGGCCGCGAAGACAGGCGGCCATTGACCAGCCGATAGGCGACCACCGGACGATTCACGCTGGCAAAGTAGACATACTCGCCATCAGGACCTCGCCAGTAGGCTGGTGTGCTAAAGAGTCCACCGATGGTAGTAGGTGGAAACTCTTGCACAATCTGATCCACATCGCTGCGTCCCTGATGGTTGCAGGCATCAGGAAGCGTATGGTAGTGGCCCAAGCGATTGCGCGCCAGGACATAGATGCGTCCCTCTTTCCCCGAAGCGATCAGCTCCCCGACCGTTGGCAGTAACAAGGGAGCGGCTGAGCCGAGATCGGCATCAGCATCGTCCAGACAGCGCTCATTGAAAGGCGTAAAATAGTCAACCAGGCGCAGATCGGGCGAAAGCTTGCCCACCGAATCGCCGGCGTTGCGCCCACCAAGGTGGAGATTAAACGAGCCATTGCCGCTGGTAAAATAGAGGAAGCCATGCTCATCGGCGGTCAGGGCGCCACCAGAGCCCCAGATTCCGGCGCGTGCCCCGTCGGGCGTATCGTTAAAGACCGCCATCTGACGGAAAGCGCTCCCCGTATACTGGTAGCTCATAATCCAGCCGTGGTAAGGCATATTATCGCAGAACGATCCCCAGGCGATATAGATCTGACCGTTCGCCAGCACCAGAGCGGCGCGCTGGCGTTGGAAGCGGGGATCGAAAGCGAGCAAGCCGCGATGGCTACCAGCGCCCGACCCACGCACACTTGCCTGAATGGTCACCGGGCTGCCCTGGCGCTCCTGGCCAGTCGCAATATCGAGGGCGTGGAGGCGATAGACCAGACGTCCACCCTCCTTGGTAAAGGCCACCACATAGAGCGTGCGGGTAGCGGCATCGATCACCGGCGTACCCGTGATGCCGATCTCGGGCACCAGATCGTTACAAGCCACATCCTGGTTAGTTGGCACCTGGACGCCGCGCCCCAGAAAGCTCGTGCGCCACAACAAAGCTCGCTCGGGCCTGGTGGCATCGGCGTCGAAAGCATAGACACTATCGTGTTCAGTGGCCACAAAGACTACATTGCGCACCCGGCCCTGAATCGACAGACTGGGCACATAGAGCGGCTGGGCATAGACCTGGCCATCGACGGCCAGAGTCAAACGCTTGCCGAAGGTGCTGACATTGACATTACTCGTTGTCAGCAGAACCTCCCCCGGGTTATGACCACTGTGCCGATTATTGTATTTGAAGGTCAACACAGCGGTACCGCTTGCCGGAGCAGCGTAGGCAACAGGCCGCAGTGCGTGGCCTATGCTTTGCCGAGCAGAGGCAGGTTCCCAGGCTAGCGCCCTATCAGTTCCGCCGAGCAGCCAGGAGCAAAAGAGCAGGCCCCCGAGTAGTAGCAGGGGCAAGACTGCCACTACTCGGGGCAACAAGCGAGAGAGGTTGATCATCACGTCTCCTTCACCACTGCAGTCAAATACGCAAGCAGGGGTATGGCGTCTACTGCCCGTCGGCGCGCGGGAACGGAGTAGCAGCTCTTCTTCTCCTCGTGCTTGCTTCAGCTTGCGCGTCGCATCAACCCCTTACTGGAGGCGATTTCGTGCGTCTACGATCTGTGGCTTACTTGCGTCACATCACGTGCACCGGCTTACTTTCCCCAGAAGCAGCTTACATGCTGCTTCCATTACTTATGATACTCAAGACACAAAATGAAAATCAGTATCTCAATCATAATCAATAGCTTGGAAAGGAGAGGAAAGTGATCGAGAGGAAAAGCCCCTGAAGTCACTCGTTTCCTCTTAGGAAGCAATAGCCTATTGTCCTGAAGACTGGTCGGATGAAAAGATCTATGCTATCATAGCAGAGCCAATCGCTTTGAAGACGAGGCCTATCCCACTCAGCTCGCACCCATTACATGGTAGGGACCTCCATTCCCAAGGGAATACTAACCTATGAACAAGATCGGCAAATGGCTCCATCTCAGACTGCGGCGCTGGAGGGTGGCCTGTGGGAAGGAACTCTATTCCCCCCCTGAACCGCTGCCACGGGGACGCGCTTTCTGGCTGGCCCTGGGGCTGGTAGTAGTGGCGACGCTGGCCTACAGCATCTACTTCATTATCTTTGTGACCAGCAAGCAGGATGCTTTTGTCACCAACGGTGAAGACCTGGGCATTATGGACCAGGCGATCTGGAACACCCTGCATGGCGCGCTGCTGCACCAAACAATCTGCAACGTCCTGACCGATACCAACTGCTACGGCCTGGAAGGCATCAATCGCTTTGCCATTCACTATGAGCCGGTTCTTTTTTTAATCGTGCCGCTCTATATTTTCTGGGCTGATCCAAAAACGCTCTTGATTCTGCAAGTACTGGTTGTCGCCACAGGGGCGTTGCCGGCCTTCTGGCTAGCCCGCCTGCGCCTGCGCAGCGACCTGGCGGCTGTACCATTTGCCCTGCTCTATCTGCTCTATCCCGCGCAGCAGTACGCCGTCGACTATGACTTTCACGCTGTGACGCTGACGCTCTCTCTGCTACTCTTTGCCCTCTATTTCATGTACACACGGCGCAATGGCTGGCTACTGGCCTTTGTGATTCTGGCACTGGCCTGCAAAGAAGAGATTGCGGGGGTCATCGCCCTCTTGGGGCTGTGGATAGCGGTCTTTCAGAAGCGCTGGCGCGTTGGCCTGATTATTTTCGGGCTGGCCCTCGGCTGGACGGCCATCGGCCTGCTGGTTGTCCATTATGCCAGTCCCGTGGGGCACTCGCTGCTTGCCTCGCGTTGGTCCGAATACGGCGATTCACCGCTAGAGGTTGCTTTGACAATTCTGCAGCACCCGCTGCAAGTGGTGCGCGAGCATGTACTTGAAGCGCAGCATCTTCTCTATCTGCAGAAGCTGCTTACCCCAGCGGGCTATCTGCCGCTGCTGGCTCCCTGGGTCCTGGTACTGGCCTCACCGACACTGGCTCTCAACCTGCTCAGCTCTTCACCCAACATGTACAGTGGTCGCTACCAGTACAATGCCGAGATTGTCCCGATTCTGATCTTCGCGACAATCGAAGCGACAGTCCTCCTGCTCTGGCTGCTGAGGCAGCTTGTCGCTTGGGGAAGCCATCAGTGGGAGCGCCTCGTGAGGAGGGGAGCGCTCCTAGCCGCCGAAACGATAGGCGAGCGCCCTTTTGTCTGGCCTTTGAGACGGGTGGAGTGGCAGCTCTGGCCCATGCTGCGCGCCCTCTTCCTGCTGCTTTTGCTGAGCTATGTAATGCTGCATGCGGTCAAAGCGACTGCCCGCTACGATGTCTATAGCGCCATGCCCTACGCTGCCGGCTTCATCTGGCCGGTACAAGATGCCCACGATCGTCTTGCCTATCACTTTCTCCAGGAGATTCCACCCGAGGCCTCGGTCTCAACACAGACGATGCTGGTGCCGCATCTGAGTGAGCGACGCAGTATCTATCTCTTCCCCTATGGAGCTGGGTATGCTGACTATATCCTGCTCAATGCCCCAGGCTACTATTATCCCTTCAAGACCTATGCCGACTATGAGTTGGCCGTTGATGCGGTCCTCCGCGGTGGCGAGTACGGCGTGATCGATATGCAAGACGGCTATATTCTCCTCAAGAAGGGGGCACCAACCGCTGCTAATGAGCAGGCAGCTCGCATGGTGGCCCAGTATCGTCACACGGATTAAGCGCTGCAAAAAGGCCTGGACTTGTTCGCCGCTCTTGCGCGCTTCTTCTCCACCTTGACGCCCTTTTGCGCGCTGACCTATAATGATCAATAATCGATTGTGCCTGTTCGCAGGTGAGAAGCCGTGTCCCGGCATACGGGGCCAATTCGTGCGGGATTGCTACGCCGATGAACATCCGTACTCCTATTCTGGGCAGGCGCGTTTTGCGCGAAGATATCAAGGAATTTCTCATCGATGCCATCATCAAAGGCCAATATCGGCCTGGCGATCGCATCGTAGAGAGTCGTGTGGCGCAGGAGCTAGGCGTCAGTCAGGGGCCGGTGCGGGAGGCGCTGCGCGACCTGGAGCTGCTTGGCTTCGTAGTCAGCTCGCCTTATCGGGGCACCCAGGTACGCAGGGTCTCGCGGCGTGATCTGCTGGAACTCTATCCGATTCGGGCTGCGCTGGAGGGGGTCGCAGCTCATGCAGCGGCCACGCGCATCGATGAGGCCACGCTGCACCAGCTAGAGGAGCTGCTCAACGAGATGCGTGACGCCGCTGCGCGTAACGAGCTACACGCTCAAACTGCCGCCAATATCGCCTTCCATCGTCTGATCGTGCAGGCGGCAGGTAATCGCCTGCTGCTGCAGTATTGGGACAGCATGCAGCTCTATACAACGACCTTCGTGACCGTTGCGATGGCGCAGCGCACGCCGCAGGAGCTGGCCGAGCGCCACCAGGTGATCATCGAGGCCCTACGGGCCCGTGATCCGCAGCGCGCTGAGCAGGTGATGCGGCGCCACATCGAGGAGGCCGGCGAATGGCTACAGGTGGCCCCGCTGGCGGAAGAGGAACCTGACCGCGACTAGAGCCGAGCCGCCTGCTCTGGCAGGGTCGTCTGGATGGGATGGGATAATAGTGCATACGTCTTCCCTACTGCTCGGCGGGCAGATCAGCTTAGCATCCCTCCAAGGGAGAGGCTGATCTGCCCGCACGGGCTTTTCTGGGAGCAAGCGGCCATGCCACCCCAGTGCGCTCCTCTATCTAGGCCCGGCTTTCTACTTGACCGGCCAGTTGTTCAGCCTGGGCCTGAAGAGCCTGGCTCTCTGGCGCGGGCGTCAGCGCTCCGAGGCGGCGCATCTCGGGCCAGATGAGGGCTACACAGAGCACCACCAGAATGGTACCAAGGCCGCCACCGACGACGGCCAGTACAGGGCCGAAGAGCTGGGCCGCTAGACCCGATTCAAAACCGCCCAGCTTGTTGGAGGCGGCGATGAAGATTGTGTTCACCGCTGCCACGCGCCCACGCATATGGTCTGGCGTGCGTGTCATCAGCAAGGTGCCACGAATGACAACGCTGATATTGTCGAGTCCGCCCAAGATGAAGAGCATCACGAGCGAGAGCCAGAAGGAGCGCGAGAGGCCGAAGACAATGGTAGCCAGGCCAAAGCCGGCCACCGCCAACAGCAAGGTACGCCCGGCGCGCTTAAAGGGCGGCAGATGGGCCAGCAGAAAGGCGACGCAGACAGCTCCGATAGAGGGGGCGGCCTGCAGCCAGCCCAGGCCGGTTGGCCCGACGTTCAGAATGTCGCGCGCGTAGATCGGCAGTAGAGTCGTGGCGCCGCCAAAAAGCACAGCGAAAAGGTCGAGCGTGATGGCCGCCAGAATGACCTGGGTGCGCCGCAGGAAGCGCAGACCTTCGGCCAATGAGCGCAGGGTCCCCTCCGCGGGCTGGACTGGATGCTGAGATGGGCTGGATGTGGCCGGGCGCAGGCGCAGCAGGGCGAGCAGCCCAAGAAAGAGCAGGATGGCCAGGGCATTGAGGCCATAGATAGGGGTGGCACCCTGGAAGAGGGCTACCAGGAAGCCGCCCAGGGCCGGCCCGACAACCGATGCAAGCTGCCAGGCACTGCTTTCCCAGGTGGCGGCGTTGGCATAAAGATCCGGCGGCAGGGTCTGCGGCAGCAGAGCGGCGCTGGCCGGCTCATTGAAGGCCGTGGCTGTCCCCATGATCAGCAGACAGCCGTAGATCAGCCAGAGAGGGCCGCGCTGCCAGGAGAGGAACAGGAGTCCCAGGGAGCCAAGGGCGAGCGCGGTCTGAGCCAGCATTACCATGCGGCGTCGGTTCAGGCGGTCCGCCAGATGGCCAGCTAGCAGCGAAAAGCAGAGCACCGGCAGCACCTGGACCAGACCGACCAGTCCCAGTGCTAGCGCCGAACGAGTGCGGTCATAGAGTTCCCAGCCGATGGCCACCGTGACCATCTGCTCGCCGATCGAAGAGAGAAAGATGCCAATGAAGAGCAGGCGAAAGTTGCGATAGCGCAGGGCGCGATACGGGTCGTGGCGACTCGGCCTCCCCGCCGGCGTGGATCGCTGCTGAGTGCCGGCCATCGGGGGAGTGCTATCAGCGCCTTGTTCTGGATCGAGATCCCTCACAGACATTCCTCGTGTGTTGCCTACAATCACAATAGAGTCGCTTGCCGTCTTCAATAGGTATTTCTGGGAATTTCTTTTGAAGAGTTGAAACACCTTTTATTCATCTGAAACAAGCGAGCGGCAAGGCTCTGGATTTTACTATAGCACAGCGAGAGAGACACTTTGCATAGCCAATCCAGCCCTATGCTTTCGAGAAATGAACCAGAGAGAGTAATATTGTCGTGTACCTAGATAGCCTCTGTCCTTCGTGAAGTACGAGGGGC
>NZ_JADGHT010000001.1 GCF_019683755.1 Thermogemmatispora sp.
CTGCCTCGTTCGAGAAGCTCAGGGCAGCTAGCGGCTCCTGCGCCATTACCCTCCCCCCACCCCTCAAGATCTGTGGAAACCGACCCAATCCTAGCGCGAGTCCGCGGCGGGGATTTGCCGCTCAGCCGCTCTGCCATTGAATTGCTTGTTCAGCGCCTGAGCGTAGAGCGCCGGATCAACATTGCCGCCGCTGACAATGCAGCAGACGCGCTGACCGCGAAAGCGCTCGGGATGCAGCAGCAAGGCACCCAGGGCCAAGGCTCCTGTTGGCTCGGCCTTCAGATTGCCCTGCAGGAAGAGGCGACGCAGCGCCTCCAGCGTTACCTCGTCCGGGACCTCGATGATCTCCTCCACCCCCTGGCGGATAATCTCCCAATTGAGCTGTCCAAGCGACAGTGTACGCGCTCCATCAGCGACCGTCTCGGGCTCCATCTCGTTGGAGAGCAGCCGCCCGCTGCGTAGAGAGCGAGCGGCATCGTTGCCGGGCAGCGGCTCCGCCCCCACAATGCGGGTTGGGGAGGCGAGCAAGTCACGGGCGATCACTTGGCCTGAGATCAAGCCCCCTCCGCCGACAGGTACGAGCAGGACATCGACCTGCGCTTGCCCCAGAATCTCCTGGCCAAGCGTCGAGTTGCCTGCCACGACTCGATAATCATCATAGGCCGGAGCGATGAAAGCCTCCGGTTGCTCACGGGCCAACTGTGCCACACGCTCCTGACGACTCACCCGATGCACGTCGGTAAGCTCCACTCACCCCCCGTAGGCCTGGATAGCTTCGATCTTCACCTGGGCCGCTGTTGAGGGCACCACAATCGTCGCCTCTTTTCCGAGCAGACGGGCAGCATAGGCCACTGCCTGGCCAAAATTGCCGGAGGAGGCCGTAATGATCTGCTGATGAGGAACGCTAGCCAGCAAGTGGTAAGCGGCACGAAACTTAAAGCTGCCCGTATACTGAAAGGTCTCACTGGCGAGCAGCAGATGACAGCCCAATTCCTCAGAAAGGCGGGGAGCTGGTAGCAACAGCGTCGGACGCACGTGAAGCGGCAGCTTCTGCCATACCTCCTCGACATAGGTTGGGGTCAACTCGGGAGCCAGAGCATAACTGCGCATGGTCAGGTGATCTTCTTCTCTGGTGAATTCAGGCTTTCAAAAAGGCAAAAGGAGCGCCGTTCCGATGGCCTTCCCTTCCCGCCAAGGCTGGCAGGAGCGGATCGCAGCAAAGTGTATCTCCAGCGCTCCTTTGCCCATTGTACCATTGCCGAGTTCGGGGTGCAAGAGACCAACCAGACCAGCCGGAAGGCTCATCTGTCCCTTTTTCTCGCTGGCTGGCTAATGGCTAAGAGGGCGAGCCGGTGGCAGAGAGCAGGCTACGAGTGCTGGTCTGGCTTGTTCATTTCCGCCCGGGGCTCAGCCGCCGGGTTTAAGCCGACCGCTGCATCGGCAGACACGGCCTCCTCGGGCTGCGGAGACGGCTCACGCAGAATCTGGTAGAGGATAATCGAGCCGAAGGTTGCCACGGCGATAGCGCTCAACTGGAAATTTCCAATATTGAGCGCCAGATTACCGGCCCCCACGGTGAGCGCAAAAGCCACCGTAATCAGATTACGGCTCTTTGAGAAATCGACGCGATTCTCTACCCAGATACGACCACCGGTGGCGGCGATCAGACCGAAGAGCACAATTGCCAGACCCCCAATCACCCCCGAAGGGATCGTCCTGATGAGCGCGCCGAACTTGGGACAGAAGCCCAACACGATGGCCACCATGCCTGCGATAATGAAGGTCAAAGTGGAGTAAATGCGGGTGACAGCCATGACCCCGATATTCTCGGCATAGGTTGTCACTCCCGTGCCCCCGCCGAAGCCGGCCACAATCGTCGCCAAGGCATCGCCCAGAAAAGCACGGCCCAGATAGCGATCCAGATTGCGCCCAGTCATTGCCGCCACAGCTTTCACGTGACCGGTATTCTCGGCCACAAGGATCACTGCCACTGGAGCAATGAGGGCCATCGCCCCCAGCGAGAAGGTAGGCGTTGAGAACTGGGGTGGACCGATCCAGGCCGCCTTTTCCACATCCGCGAAATCAATCGCTTTGCCGAGGTGCGCGCCGTTGGCGAGCAGCAGATAGATCAGATAGCCGATGATGCCGCCAAGCAGGATGGGCAGACGGCGCAAGGGACCGGGGAGAAAGACGGCCACGAAAGCGACGGCCAGCACAGTGACAAGACCCATCCAGGTATCGAAGGCCGAGACACTCATATTGCTGATCGCTGTTGGTGCCAGATTCAGCCCAATGACCGCGACAACGGCGCCGGTGACAACTGGCGGCATCAGCAGATCGATCCAGCGATAACCGGCGGCAATGACAATCAGTCCAATAATAGCATAGACCACACCAGCAGCGATAATGCCGCCCAGTGCCACTCCAATATGAGGGTTGAGGCCGGAGCCGTGAAAGCCGCTAGCAAAGCCAGTAGCAGCCAAAACAACGGCGATAAAAGAGAAGCTAGAGCCGAGATAGCTGGGCACACGCCCACCCACAACCACGAAGAATAACAGGGTGCCAATGCCGGAGAAAAAGACGGCCGTATTGGGATCAAAGCCCATGAAGATAGGGGCCAGGACCGTTGAGCCAAACATCGCCAGTACATGCTGCAGGCCCACAAGAATGCTCTGCCCCCAAGGAAGACGCTCATCAGGCGCAATGACGCCCTCGGTCTTCAGGGTCCACCCTGTGAAATAGCCGCGTTTCTCCGCGGTCTCGTCTGTTGCCATGCGGAAACCTCCTCATAGAAACAGTGGCTGAAGGAGATGCCAGGCTTGGTCGACAGCACGCCATCAAAAAAGAAAGCCACGGCGATCTGACCTACTTCCCCGCCGGAGGGAGCACAGTTGAGATGCCAGCACCGGGGGCCGTCACGAGAACTGTGGGGTAGATGTGAGCGCTGAGGCCTCCTGTCTGACACCTGCCCGGTAGGTCAGGGTCAGGGCACGGACGACCGAGCAGGCAGGGCCTTATTTCCCTAGATTATACCCTATTCTGTCCCCGAAAGCGAGATCATAGCTGCTTTCCCCGCTCTCCTACCTGCGCACTGGGCAGGCAAGGGTTGCTCTGCTAGAATAGGGGCAAAGCCTGCGCAAACCAAACAAGGCATCATCCACACGGCGCGCGCAGCAGTTCTCCTACTGCTGCACAGCAGCGCTGAACAGAACAGGACAGGCAGAGAGAAGGGCATGAAGCCATCTCGTTGTCAGCAGCCAGAGAGGAAGGATCGAAACAACGTGAGAAACAGCCAACTGAAGCGACACAGCAGTGAATCTCCCGGCGGGCAGAGCGGGAGCGTGCAGAGCGAACCCCGCTCTGTTAGGGAGGCCATCCTTGCCGCTGCCGTGGAACTCTTTGCCCGCTACGGCTACCATGCAGCCCCCTTGCGAGACATCGCGCGCATGGCCGGTATCCAGGCGGCCAGCATCTACTACCATTATGCCAACAAACAGGCGCTGCTCGTGGAGATCATGGAGACCTACATGCGCCGTCTCAATGCCAGCCTGGAACAGATCATGCGCGAGCAACCGGGGCCGCTGGAGCGGCTGCGTGAGGCCATTGCCAATCATATTCGTCTGCATACCAGCTTCAAAAATGAATTCTTTATCATTGACACCGAGATCCGGGCGCTGGAAGGAGCAAACCGCGACTACATCATGGCCCTGCGCGACCACTACGAGCATCTCATTCAGGAGATCCTGCGTGACGGCATGGAGCGGGGGATCTTTAAGCAGAGTGACATCAAAGTCACCTCGTACGCCCTGATTACCATGTGCACCGAAGTCGCCACCTGGTTCCGTCCGGGCGGGCGACTCAGCGTGCAGCAAGTTATCGATCTCTATAGTCAGCTTATTCTGCAAGGCTTGCTCTGCCAGGGAGATTCTGGGCAAAGGCCGGCGGGATCAGAGCATACTTAACCCCCTGCTTCTGAAGCAAGAGCCGAAGAGCGGTCACGGCCTCGGCCAATGGCAGACGAGCGCTAATGAGGGCCTCAACAGGGATCTGCCCGCTGGCAATCAGCTCGAGGGCGCGCGCGAAGTAGGTCGGTGTGTGGTGGAAGACCCCCTTAAGGGTCAACTCGTCATAATGGAGTGGGCGCGTCTCCAGCGAAATCCGCGTACCGGAGGCGCAGCCCCCAAAGAGATTCACCAGGCCGCCGCGGCGGACCAGTGAGACTGCCAGCTCCCAGGTCTGGGGGGTACCGACCGCCTCGATCACCACATCAGCCCCGCGTCCCTCGGGGGTAGCTTCCCGCAGCAGGATGCGCTGCTCTTCTAAGGAGAGAGGGCCTGTTTCGAAGGTCTGCTCCGCCCCAAACTGGCGAGCAAGAGCCAGCCGCTGCTCACCGTGTCCGCTGACCAGGACCCTGGCCCCGGCCAAACGCGCGGCTGCTGTTAGCAGCAGGCCCAGCGGACCGGCTCCGATAATGAGTACCGTATCGCCCGGCTGAATCTCGCTGGCCTCCACTCCATGCAGAGCGCAAGCCAGCGGCTCGGTCAGGGCTGCGGCGGTAAAAGAAAGACCCTGCGGCAAGCGATAAAGATTGCGCTGAACAATGCGGGCCGGAACTAGCAGATACTCGGCGTACGCCCCATTGAGTAGCAGCAGGTCCTCACACAGGCTATAGCGACCGCGGCGGCAATAGAAGCAGCGATCACAGGGAGCCGAATTGGCAGCGACCACGGCGTCGCCCTCCTTCCATCCCTGGACCCCGGGTCCGACAGCGGCCACAATGCCAGCGGCCTCGTGACCGAAGCCTGCGGGCGGGTTCTTAAAGAGGAGCGGATGACCGCGCACATAGGTTTTGACATCGGTGCCACAGGTAGTAGCTGCCGCGATCTGCAGCACAATCTCACCGGGGCCTGGCTCCGGCACAGGTCGCTCTTCCAGGCGCACATCGCCTGGCGCGTAGAATAGCGCCGCCAACATCTGCCTAGACATGGTTTCTGCTGATCCTCACCTCGCGCAATGCTGCTCGTTCCTTTCATTGTGGCCTGTAGGCAGGAGCCTGTCAAGGGGTGGACGGGGGCCAGCTCTCCCACCCCAAGCAGGCAAGCGCAAGAACGAATGCCCAGCGCCAGGCTAGCGAGCATATCGTGGACGAAGAGGAGGCAAGGCGCTAACTCAATGATGTCTCTAGTAGACTATCAGTGTCTCGCCCTGGTCGAGCGATGCTCTCCACTAAGCGGTAACGATCGGGGAGATCTTCCTCCCCACTGAGCTCCAGCTCCTGCAGTGCGGGGTAGACCAGAGGCGGCTTGAGGGTCAGCTCCAGCTCTTCGCAGATCCGTAGCAGCGCGTTCTCCACTTGGAGCGAAAGATGCTCCTCAAAGAGGAGGAACGAACCAAGGCTAGCTGCGATCATCTCACGGATATGATCATCATCGCGCTTGGTATGAAAGTGGGGGCTGTGAGAATGATACTGCTGAAGCAAAGCCGCCGTGGGCGCAGTGTGAAAGGGGCTGGCCTTGAAGAGCAGATCGAGCAGGAGGAAAGTTTCCACTGAGAAACCGGAAGCGAAACGCAGCGTCCGCGCCGTTGTCATTGTCATACCTTGCTCGCCAGCGTTGGAGGACGTAATCGGCTCCTGGAGACCAGACCAGGACTGGCAGAGCAAGGAAACGATTGGAGAGACCACACTGGTGCAGCGGCCTGCACTGGCCACGATCAGCTCTCCATTGCGCAAGCCGGGCTTAGCGGCCCAACAGATGCGAATATTATGCAAGGTCCCACTGGCATGGTAGGCATAGGTAGTATGCGCAGCCATGAACAGGCGGCCCATAGCTAGCGTGTATTCCAGCAGAGCACACGGGACCAGGTTATCTGCATCGTAGAAGGCGAGCCAGCGGGGATAGCGTAGCAGGTGCGCCAGCAGCGCCCCCAGATACATTCCCTCTCCCTTGCCATCGCGCACCAAACCGCTGCTATCCAGGATCTGAGCGACGCCGTGGGCGCGCAGCAGGGCTGCCAGGGCGTCGTCTTTTTGATGCACCACAAACAGCTGACGGTGAGAAGCCAGCCGGGCCCGCAGACCCAACCTGAGTATCTCATACTCTTCCAGGGGGCAGTTGGTCACGACAATGATCGGACTGTTCACCGGGAGATACCAGAGCACTCCGGCTAGCGTGTCGAGGCTCTCGGACTTGTGGGAGATGATGAAGGCGGTGTGGGCCAGAAAATGGGTCAAGTCGTGGAGGTTATGCTCTTCGAGAAGATGGGCAAATCGGATGGTGTCAATGAGCATATCGCTTGCTTTTCCTTTCTAATCGAGAGGAGTTGCGTCTGTCGCGACCGGAAAGATTCGACCATCTGTAGAGAAAAGACGCACGGAGGAGGGCTTTTATCTCACTGACGTCGCCAGGGCTACGGAGAGGCACAGACTGAACCGGGGCCGGCTCCGCTCGCGACCAGCAAGCATACAAGCCACTCCACCAGGCACCGCCGTTCTGCTTCAGAGGCGAGGGCGGTGACCCCCACCCTGGCCAGTCTTATGACCAGAGAGCGGGGAACTCTGCCGTACAATAATACGTTCGCTCTCTTCAACGCGCGCCGTTTGCCGACTCAAAGTACTACCACCTGCTTGCTGCCAGCGACCGCGGGGCGCAAGCAGGCAGGCAAATAGCCAGGCAGGAGAAGCAGAAGGAGACAGAAAGCGTAGACCGCGCCTGCCCGACCTGGCTCTGTTTATGCGCCTTGTAAAGGCCTGCTCCTCTCCACAAGACGCATGGTGCGGGGTGACCGAGAGAGAAGGAGGCGAGACGATGATCCACATGCACGTGTGGGCGCGCTCGCCGTGCTGTGGCTGGATCAGGAGGAAGAGGGCAGGCTCTGCCTCAGCTCCCTCCTTCCTTCCCAGCTTGCTCCGCTCAGAGTAGGTCATCGTGACCGCTGAAGCCGACGGAGGGGGGACTGGGAGAGAAGTGCTCTAGCAGTCGATAGAGACGTCGTAATTGGCGCTCGTGTTCTCCTTGTTGCTGTTCAACATTCAAATACAGCTGTGAGAGCAGCTCGTAGCGCTGAGTCTGTTCATTGAGCCGTAACAGGAGGTTTCCTAGTTGCTCCTGTTGGCCAGCTAATACGCCTAGCACCTCCTGCTGTGCCTCCTGCTGATCCTGCCGGTGATCCTCCAGCTCGCGTTCGAGGCGGCTCATTTGCAGACCGTACTGATCTTGTCTTTCGTGCTGCTGCTCCAGGCGCTGGCGCTGCTCCGCCACCTGAGCGGTCAAAAAGGTCAACTGTTGCGTGAGCTGTCCGACAGTATGGGTCATTTGCTCCTGTTGAATGCGTTGCTCAGCCAACTGAGTGGTAAGGTGCAGCACCTCACGCGTAAGCTGCTCTTGCGCCTCGACCTCCTGCTGCACATGAGTTGTGAGGGCATCAATCTGCTGGCGCAGCAACGTCAGTGTATGCTGCCATTGGTCATGAATCCGCTGCAGGTTGGTCGTCAATTCTTCAAGTTGCTGCTCTAGCTCAGTCTGACGCGTACTGGTCTGGATCTGGAGAGCGGCAATCTCATCCTCAAAGGAAGTTTGCAGCCGAGTGAGTGCCTCATCAACAGCCAGACGCTGCTGAGTAGCAGCCTCTTGCTGCTGCTGAAGACGCGCTTCTAGCCGACTGCGCAGGCGTTCCAGGGCTTCATGTTGACGCAGCGCCTGTTCTCGAATGAGCCTACGCAAAGCTGCCACCTCGTGTGAGAAAAGCTCAGGAGAGACGAGGTCAACATCTCGCGTCGGATCCGACCCTGGCTGCTCCTGTTGGGAGCAGTGATCACGCTCCTCTGCCTGGGTGTGCAGGGCGGGAGCAGGCGCCTGGACCGCCGTACTGGAGAGGGCAGCACTGGCGTTCAGCAAGGCCAGATCGCTGGCGCGAACCAAGCGCACGGCGTTATTACTCTCCAGAGAGCGGCGTTGCACTGGCAAGAGACCCTGGTTGATCCAGCGCTCAATTGTCGCCTCGCTTTGCCCACTGACGCGGGCGGCTTGGCTTACGGTTAACCAGCGATCTTCGGCACTAGCCAGCTCGTCAATGAGGTGTTCCTGCTCCACTGCTTTCTCTGGCCTTGCAGGAGAATCTTCCTGCATGCGTTCCTCAAACATGAAAGCAACTGCCTCCAGCTATCCGCTGGTTTCCAGTATATGTTGCCGGCGAGATGGCGTCAACCGCCCGCGATTGAGGGCCCACGTCGACTAGTACGAGTGGTTAGTCGAGTTCAACTGGGGAACATTGCCAGGCGCTCAGCCAGGCTGAGCGCCTGAGCTGGCAGATTGTCTGGAACTGACGCCAAATAGCCGCATGCTATCGCCTGGTGCGAAGAGAACGGAAAGAGCAGCCAACACAAGCTGTCCGCTTGCTAGCTCTGAGAGTTCACCGCTTGTGTTGGCTGCTCTTGTCTGGCCTGCTGTTGGCTTTGCTGGCGCCAGAGCGTTACCTGACGCTCGACCATCTGGATGAAGGTTTTCACAACCAGCGGATCCCGGCTCTGGGCGTAGGCTGGGACAAGTTGACCAACGGTCACGAGGCCCCGCTCACCCACATAATAGTCGTGGACATAGCGGAACCAGTCGCGTATACCGTCCTCCCAGCTAACATAGCTCCGGTAGCCGCTTAGTGAATGACAGCGGCAGGTGGCGGTCACTGGCGCGTGCAGCAATCCAGGGGAGTGGGTCACGCGCGCTAGACCGACAGTGCCGAAGGTACTATCATGCAAGAAGAAGGCCAGAGCGTAGACGGGATCAAGTCCCGTGCGTTCTCCACTCTCATAGATCAGCCGGGCGTCGTCGACCAGCGGTGATTGGTACTGACTCAGCAGGCTGGCGATGAAATCAACGCTGACCGTTGGGCTTCCCTGGAGTCGGTAGCCATCCGCCGGGTAGGGAGTTGCTATCGCCCCGCCACTCGCTGAAGGCACTACCGCTGTTGGCGTGGGGACCGGTGTCGGCTGCTGGGATTTGCCAGTGGTTGTCGAGGCCGTACCGCTCACGGGACCAAAGAGCCGCAATTGCTCGCTGCGCCAGGTATCGACTGCGCTTTCAACGGCCCGGATGTAGCCTGCAACATCGTTGTGATCAGCCGCTGGCGCATAGCGCGGGATGACCTCTTCAACGGTCGTTAATCCCCAGCTATCGATGTAGACCGTGCGAATGAGCCGGTACCAGGCGACAAAGCCGGCCTCCCAGCTTGGGAAGGCTGCAAATCCATCGATGCAAGCAGCGTCGGGAATGCAGCGTAAATTGCCCAGAGATAAGGTTTCGCGGGCGATCCCTGCCGTCCCGAAGGTGCTTTCGTGGAAGAAGAAAGCCAGGGCGTAGACAGGGTCGATCCCGTACTCAACCCCATCGTCGTAGAGAGCCTGGCCCTTGCCTGCGGCTGGTGAATGATAGCTGGTCAGTACAAGGTCGATCAGCGCGGGGCTGACGGTGGGCGGTCCCGCAAGGACATAGGCGCTGGCTGGTTGTGGGGCGGCGCGCAGTGTGGTGTTCCCCGCTGCAAGCGAGGCACCGGTCAAGAGGAGAAGCAAAAGGCTAACGGCTAGAATTTTGCTGCTCAGCTGCATGCGTCTGCCTTTCGTTATGGCCTCTCTTCTCCTAATGATACCCTAATTCGCTCTCAAAAAGCAGCCCCCCTGTCAAAAAGGACGAGGATACAAGAGCAGTGGTCAGGGCGACGAGTCGACCTGGAAGGTACTTGGAGGACCCGGCCGGGGGACCAAAGTTACGGCTGACGCAGGTAGAGCACAAAGCCGGGCAGATTCACACGCCGATAGTGGCGGGCGGCTAGTGTCTGGGCCTGGCTGCTCAACAAAGGGAACTCGCCGTTTTGGGCATCGCTGAAAAGATAGGCTGCCCAAGGGTCGGCACTGACTTCCTGATAATAAGGAGGATAGCGTACCAGCTCGTTGCGCGTAAGCCACTGGTTGATGGGAGCGCAGATTACCTTTTCCTGACTGACAAAGGTCAGGCGATCGCAGATCCAATAGCCGGAATAGACATGGCGAATGCCCCAGCGCTCCAGCGTAGCTGCCAAGGCAACGTATTGCTGCTGGCGTTGAGCAGCTCCGGCGATCTGACCGAGATTGGCAAGCGTGCCCCCAAGGAAGGCCAGGAAGATCAGGGCCAGTGCCGCCCCGGCCAGCCAGCGCTGAACACCTTCATTCCAGGCATGGCCACGGACCAGCGAGAGGGGAGAGAGTGGAAGGCGGCCAGTACGATGCTCAACGTGCCGCAGGGAGCACAGCAACGGCCAGAGCAGAGCAGGTGTGATGATTAGCATCCCCACCAGGTAGCGTGTGCTCTGAGGGCGCTGAGCTGCTGTCAGGCTCACGGTATAGGCCAGCAAGGTTATAGCGCCTGCCAGTAACAGGAGCAAGCGGCTGCTCTCTAGAGCCAGCCTCCTTCGTGCAGATGCGATCGCTTGTGCAGCGGTACCACTCTCCCTGGTAGTCTTCCCGGCCAGTGAGCACCGCCTGGCAAGGGAGCGCAGCGTCAGAATCAGCGCACTGGCGAACAGGCAGAGATAGCCGCAGCTCCAGCCGCCATAGAGTGCGGCACAGCCGAGACTCTGGCCGGGGTGCCAGCCATAGAAGGGCAGCGATTCCAACGGACAGACAGGCGTCATGCCGGTGGCCAGAGGAAGGCTATAGAGGAAGGTGCCTGCCAGTTTCTTGAGCCAGAGCCACAGGCCGCTAGGGGGGACTCCTGGGTAGTGGTTTTGGTTATACAGGGCCAGAAAAATGCTGAGCGAGTCCTGGCCGGGGGGAGCGTGCAGATTGTAGCGAATGAGGGGAAAGGCACCGAGCATCAGGCCAGCCACAAGCACTAGCAAGGCCGGGCCTTGCTGCCACTCGCGCCAACAGAAGAGGGCTAGCAAGAGTAGGGAACAGACGAGAAAAGGCACGACAAGCCAATGGCTCCAGAGAGCAAGACCGGCCACAAGTCCCCAAGCCCAGAAGACCATCAGGCGCCTGAAAGACGACGAACGCTCCTCCGCCCTGGTCGACGTCACTGCCAGCCAGGCCGCCAGCAGCATGGCTAGCGAGCCAAAAGCCAGCGTCTCCACTGCCCCGCCAACGGCGCGCATCTCAGGCGTCAGCACATAGCGCGGCGCCAGTGCGAGGAGAGCCAGGGAGCCGAGTGCCACTGTGCGCCCATACAGCAACTGAGCGAGCTGGTAGATGGCGAGAGAGAAGAGCAGGAGAAAGAGGAGCATAGCCAGGCGCAACGAGAGCAAGGAGGCACCGAAGAGATGGAAAAGAGCGGCAGCTACATAGGCCTCGCCCGCTCCCATATAATTTTGCCCATAGTAGAAGATGGGCCAGTCCTGACCACGGGCAATATGCAGAGCCATCAGGCCCATCGTGCCTTCTTCGCTATCGGTGCCTGGCCAGCCGGCGAGACTGAAGCCCAGGCGCAGCCCGAGCATACTGACGATCAGAAGTGGCGCAGTGGCCTGGCGAGCTAGATTTCGCAACTGGATACGCAGGATCGAGATGGAGGCCATTGCTTTCTCCTGCAAGCAGTGAAAAACGTCTGCCTGGCAAAGGACAGATCTCTGTCCAGCCACTTTCTGCCTTGATTTCCTATTCTAGACGACTTTGTCTCTGCCGGCTAGCCGATTGGACGAAAGATACTGGCCTCGAGTCGCGCTCTCTTCAGAGAACCGCAGTTCTCCTCAGGTGGCGGGCGAGAGCACGGAGCTGATGGGCAGCCGCTGGCCTGGACCAGTCAGGCAGCTACGAGATTTTGGGAGGCAGTTCAGCTATACTGTTGCATATCAAGGTTGAAGACGGAGGAGAACCAACCGACGATGAGCCAAAGCGAACGCCACGATGAGCAGCTACGGCTGCGCCTTGACAGCTTACTGGCCTCGATGACCCTTGAGGAAAAAGTAGGGCAACTGATCCAGTATTTTTACTTCCCGGGCTTCACGGCCCAGACAAGTTTTGTAGAGGACGAGATTCGCGCAGGACGGGTGGGCAGCCTGCTCTTTGTCGCCGACCCTGTTCAGACCAATCGCTTGCAGCGGCTGGCTGTTGAGGAAAGTCGTCTTGGAATACCATTGCTCTTTGGCTTCGATGTCATTCATGGCCTGCGCACGATCTTCCCCGTGCCACTTGGCCTAGCGGCCTCCTGGGACCCCCGCTTGGTTGAGCAAGTGCAAACGATTGCTGCGCGCGAGGCTCGTGCTGTCGGCATCCACTGGGCTTTTGCGCCGATGGTGGACATTGCCCGTGATCCCCGCTGGGGTCGCATTGTCGAGGGCGCTGGAGAAGACCCCTATCTCGGGGCGCGCCTGGCCGCGGCCCATGTCCGGGGGTTCCAGGGCGAAGGAATCGGAGCGCCTGAGCGTATTGCTGCGGGTCCCAAGCACTTCGTCGGCTATGGGGCCGCACTAGGGGGACGTGACTATGATGAGGTCAATCTTTCTGAAAGCGAGCTCCGCAACGTCTATCTTCCACCCTTCGCTGCGGCTGTGGAGGCAGGTGCTGAAAACGTGATGAGTTCTTACGTGGGAATCAACGGTGTGCCGGCAGCCGCGGATCGCCGCCTGCTCACTGACATCCTGCGCAAAGAACTGGGGTTCCAGGGCTTTGTGGTCAGCGACGCGAACGCGGTGATCGATTTGACCACCCACGGCCTGACGCGCGATGATCGCGATGCGGCTCTGCGGGCGCTGCAGGCCGGCCTGGATATGGAGATGGCGCTAGGGATTCAGTTTGCTGGCGAATCTGGCCCTCGAGCGCGCCCGGCAGCCTTTACAACCCTGCCGGAGGCGGTGCGTTCTGGCCTGCTTGATGAGCGTCTGCTTGATGAGGCAGTAAGGCGCATCCTTGTACTCAAGCTCCGTCTCGGTCTCTTTGAGCAGCCCTATGTCGACGAGGCGCGGGCTCAGGCTGTGCTACAAGCTCCGGCTCACCGTGAGCTAGCGCGCGTCGCCGCCGAGCGCTCAGCAGTGCTGCTGCGCAATACAGGCATCTTGCCCCTCGACCGCACAAAGCTACGGCGACTCGCCGTGATCGGACCACTGGCGGTTGATCAGCGAGCGACTCTCGGTCCCTGGGTCTTTGTACCGGACCTGGCGAGTACAGTCACCATTCTAGAGGGCCTGCGTCAAGTGGCAGGTTCCACGCTGCAGGTTGACTATGCGCCCGGTGTGCCATTGCCAACGCGCCCCATCCCTTCGCCGTTCGCTGCTCTTGATCAGCTTGCCTCGGGGGCTGTCGCGCCAGATGGACCTGCGTTTGATGAGCCAGCCGAGTTTGAGCGAGCCGTGGCGCTGGCGCGCGCTGCCGATGTGGCAGTGCTGGTTCTAGGTGAGGCGGCTGATATGAGTGGTGAAGCGGCCTCACGCTCAACGCTTGATCTGCCAGGACGGCAATTAGAGCTGCTGGAGGCAGTGGCGGCTACTGGAACCCCTCTCGTCCTGGTGCTGCTCTGTGGCCGGCCTCTGGACCTGCGCCGCGTGGTTGAGCGGACGGCGGCTATTCTGATTGCCTGGCATCCCGGCAGCGAGGGAGGCACAGCAATAGCCAGGCTCCTCTTTGGAGAAGTGACCCCTGGCGGAAAGCTACCGGTAAGCTGGCCGCGCAGCGTGGGACAGGTGCCGCTGATCTATGCGCATCTGCGTTCGCATCAGCCTCAGACCAGCGGACTGCGCTACTGGGAAGAGGAGAGTACCCCCCTCTATCCTTTCGGCTTCGGCCTCAGCTACGGAGAGGTCGAGTACAGTAATCTGCAGCTAAGTGCCACCACCATCGGCTTACAAGAGACATTAGAGGTGAGCGTAGTGCTGCGCAATTGCTCAGCGCGCCCAGTCGAAGAAGTGGCCCAACTCTACTTGCACCAACGCTATGGACGAGCCGCCCGTCCTGTGCGTGAATTGAAAGCCTTTGAGCGCGTGAGCCTGGCGCCGGGTGAGGAGCGCCTGCTCCGTTTTTCCCTTGGACCGGAAGCGAGGCGCTACTGGAGTGCTGCGGCTGGAACCTATGTCCTTGACGAATCCGTCTTTGATGTCTGGGTGGGCGGCTCGTCTGAGGCTACCTTGCATGCGGAATTTCGTGTCCAGGGCCGCTAGTCCAGACGTGAAGCCGATCAGGCTCACAGTCAGCTTTCGTTAACATGGTTGTCTCTCCTGACTGACCGGCAGCCAGCACGACTGTGAGAGGAGTGTGGGGACTATGCGGGCAATGAACCCGATTCTGCCCGGATTCCATCCTGATCCCAGCATCTGCCGCGTTGGGGATGACTATTATCTCGTCACCAGTTCCTTTGAGTATGTCCCAGGGGTTCCGATCTTCCACAGCCGCGACCTTGTGCATTGGCGGCAGCTTGGCTACTGCCTTACTCGACCTGAGCAGCTACCCTTGCCAAGGAGCGAGCCATCGCTTGGCATCTTCGCGCCAACCATTCGCTTTCACCAGGGCACCTTCTACCTGATCGCCACCAATATGGACCTGTATGAGGAGAAGAAAGGTCGCTGTAACTTTTACGTCACGGCCAGCGATCCACGCGGTCCCTGGTCTGATCCGATCTGGCTTGAACAGGGAGGCATTGACCCTTCCCTCTTCTTCGATGACGATGGGGCCGTCTATCTCACCAGCACAGCTGATCAGGAATGCGGTATTCAGCAGAGCCAGATCGATCCGGTCACAGGGAAGCTTCTGACGGAGCCGTGCCTCATCTGGCGAGGGACTGGCGGAGCCTATCCCGAAGGCCCGCATCTCTACAAGATCGCTGACTACTACTATCTGATGATTGCTGAAGGTGGCACCGAGTATGGCCACATGGAGACCTTGGCCCGTGCTCCCACGCCGTGGGGGCCGTGGGAAGTCTGCCCCCATAACCCTATCTTGAGCCATCGCAGTCTTCATCATCCGGTTCAGGCCACTGGTCATGCAGACCTGGTACAAGCCCATGATGATAGTTGGTGGCTGGTCTGTCTGGGGGTCCGGCCCCAGCCGTTCACCAAGCTGCATCACCTGGGACGAGAAACCTTTCTGGCTCCAGTGGTCTGGGATGCCAGCGGCTGGCCTCACGTGGGCGACAATGGCCGAATCCAGTTAAGCTTTGAAGGACCACAGCTTCCCTCAGTGCCCTGGCCCTCGCCCGCTGCCCGCGATGATTTTGATCAGCCCACGCTCGGCCTCGACTGGAACTTCCTGCGCTGGCCGCAGCCAGGGAGCTGGTCGCTCACGGCCCGTCCCGGCTTTCTTCGCTTGGTCGGAAACGCTGCGACCCTCGACCAGGGGAGAGGTGTAGCTTTTGTGGGTCGGCGGCAGGAGCATGCCCAGTGTACAGCAGCGGCCCAACTCGAATTTGAGCCTCAGATTGATGGGCATGAGGCCGGCCTTGTGGTCTGGATGAACGCCCACCACCACTATGAAATCGCACTGACTCGCCATGAAGGTGAGCGCTGCGTGATCGTGCGCCGGCGTATCGGCAGCTTAACGGCCATTGTGGCCCGCGAGCCGGTCGAGGCCGGCCCGATTACCCTCAGCATCAGAGCCATCCAACCCAGACAACCCGCCTGGGGAGCCACCTCCCTCTACCTCTTCTCGTATGCCTCTGCCGATGAGGAACCCCACGAGCTGGCGCGTGGCGAGGCACGCTATCTGGCCAGCGAAGTAGCCGGCGGCTTCACCGGCGTTTACTTCGCTCTCTATGCGACTACCAACGGTGCAGCGACCAGTGTAGCTGCTGACTTCGACTGGTTCGAGTACCGGCCAGATCCTGAGTAAGCGTCTCCCCGTTAGCAAGGCTCTTGCTCGTCCGCTAGAAGATCAGTCCTGGCGAACAGCAGGCCGGGCAGAAGGAGCAGCCTGCGCGCTGCTCCTTCTGCCCGGCCCGGGTATAAGGCCATGTCGGAGGCTGCCGGCTTTCTCGACGACAGAGTTATCTCTCCGCCCAGACGGGTGCACAGCTCAGGTTCACATACTTCACGTACTCAGGCCGTACTCCCCTCACGCAGACGGAAGACCTCGACCGAGCGGCGCAGATACTCGACGCGTTGCGCCAAGGTCTCGACGTGCTGTGACGCCTGACGAGTACTGACGTTCATCTGACGAGTTGCCTGCGAGAGACGCTGCATGATCTGGACAATCGAGGTAAACGCCTGCAACTGGCGGGCCGCCATATCGGTGATACGCTCGATCTCACGCGCCTGCAGCTCCACCGCTGCCGAAATTGTCTCCAGAGCGGCACCGGCCTCCTGGGCCCGCTCTGCCCCGGAAGCGCTCTCCTGCTCTGTCGTGCGCATCGAACTAGTCACGGCGCTGATATCCTGACGCACTCCCTCAACGATCTGGACAATCGAGCGTGCCTGTCCATTGGCGCGCTCAGCCAGACGCTGGATATCCGCCGCCACGGCCCCGAAACCGCGTACTGTGTCCCCTTCATAGGCCACCAGCGTCGCAGCATCCTGGGCCAGACGGTTGGTCTGCTCCACGATGGCCGAGATTACCTCGGCTGTGCTGTTAATGGCACGCGAATGCTCATCGAGCTTCTCGACCTTGGCTGCGGTTGCCTGCACATTTTCATAGATACGCTTCAACCCTTCAAGCACCTGCTGAACAGCCTGCCGTCCCTGGTGAACATGCTGGAGGGACTCATGAGTACTTGCTTGCAGCATATTGGCGCGGTCGGCGATATGGCGACTGGAGGCGGCAATATGCTCGATCTCGCGTGTTGCGCGGGCGATCTGCTGCAACTGCTGATCGCCAGTCTCCACCAGGCGGGCCAAAGCATCGACCACCACCGTGGTTGAGATGGCGACCTCGCGTGCAGCCCCTTTGACGCGCATGACCAGGCTACTCAGCTCCGCCAGCATATAGTTAAAGGCATTGGCAATGATCTGCAGCGTCCCACCGGTCATACGCGCACGTCCGCTCAAATTGGCCTGACTCACGCCACTGACATCACTCACCAGAGCCTCGATCTGCTTTTGCAGCGCGTTTCGTTGCTCCTGAATTTCTTGTATGAGACGTACCATGTGGTCGAGCATAGCATTGAGCGAGCGCGCCACCAACGCGATCTCATCGCGACCGGTAACGGGAGCGCGGACGCTTGTATCGCCGCGAGCGATACGGCGCGTCAGACGCGCCAACTGCCCCAAGGGGCGAGCGATTGTCCAGTAAATAAAAGTGCCGACCAGCAGCACCACGGCGGCAATCAAGATTGCCGCCAGGGCGATCTCGATCGCCGTCTGCGTAACCTGGGGGGCAGTCACCTCGACCACCTTATCCCCCATCGTCTCTGTCAGATCGACGATATGCTTCCAATCGTTTTCCAGGGGGGTATAAGCGCTATTGGCCTGTTGCAGCAATTGGGTTGTTCGGCTGGTAGCGCTAGAGGACTGCAGCGCCGCCAGCTCCCGATCCTGGGCCTGTCGATAGCGTTCCCACTCGCCCGACACGATACGCTGAAGCGTCTGCTGTTGGTCGCTGGCGAAGCCGCGCGTACTGCTCTCACTCTCTAACAAACTACGGATGGGAGACATTTGAGGGGAAGTGACCAATTGATAGTTACGCTGATAGCTGGTGATCCCCTGAGCAAAGTTGGCCTCCAGCGCCTTAATCTCGGAGGACAGGCGCTGACGTAAGGCTGCCAGATCGGTACTGGGAGCCCCGGCGATGGTGGTGGAGACAAAGGTCTGCGCCTGCAGAGCGATCAAATCGGCATGCATATGCTGCAGGTTAGCCAACTGGGTAGTGGCCACATGAACTGCATCGGTACTGACCTGGACTGCCTCGCTGCGGCTAGTAAGGGCATCGATATAGGCATGGCCGAGCAGCCAGAGAATGACGCCTGGAATGACGGCTACCAACATCGCTGCCAGGAAGAGGCGCCGCACAATCGGCGCCTGCGTGATCCATCGCATCGAAACCATTCTGCTCACATTCCCTTCGTGCTTCCTTCTTTTGGGCCTGCTTATCATTCATGCAACCCAGCAAAGCGTGAGTGAGCGCTATCAACGACCCACGCACACGGACCGCTCAAACATGATGCAAAGAGAGCGCCACCTGCTCATTGTCGGGGTAGCTATACGGGGACGGCACGGCATAGGGATTGTGCTCATCAGGCCAGCCCACAAAGCGAGCCGTCGTATACTCGTACCAGTTGACGCTGTAGAGCAGCGGGATTGAAGGCAACTGCTCCACCATAATGCGCTGCAGTCCATAGAGCGCCTGCTGCTGCACAACAGGATCGGTCGAGTGGGCATACTGGGCCAGGAGCCGATCGGTCGTGGGATCGCTCCAGCGCTCCCAGTTCGAAGGGGCTGGCTTGCCGACAGGTGCCGTATTGGCGCTATCGAGCAGGGCATCGTACAGGTAATAAGGAGAGGGGCCGCTATTAGTCCATGAAATCGCGCTCTCAAAGTTGCCCAGTTGCAGATCAGAGAGATAGGTATTGAGAGGCAGGGCCTTGACTGAGACAGAGATACCGATCGTGGCCAGATCCTTGGCCATGAGCTGACAATCCTTCTCCCAATCGGTCCAACCGGAGACGACCTCCATTGTGAAGGCCAGGCGTCGGCCTTCGCGATCCATAAAGAAGCCATCGCTTCCTCGCACAAAGCCGGCCTCTTCCAGCAAGCGGATAGCGCGAGTCCGGTCAACCTGGAAAGTGAGTGAACGATACTGCGGGGCCAGGAACGAGCGGTAGGAGGGCAGCACAATCGCCGTGGGATGGGGTGGCGGCTCATAGCCGTTCTCTCCCTCTTTCGAGAGGCGCTCGCGGTCGATGGCTAAACTAATAGCCTGGCGTACGGCGAGCAAATTAAAGGGATAGTGGGCGGTATTGAGATAGAGCATTACAACGGCGATGGGGGGCAGCCAGTAACGATTATGAGCCGGGTCGCGTGCCACAAAGCTCTGCAGATTCGAACTAAAGAGGCCAGTCCAGTCAATGGACCCCTGAGCCAGCAACAAATCGGCGCTGGCATTGGAGACATAGGCCGGATAGCGCAACTGACTGATATAAGGCTTGCCCGGCTGCCAGTAGTGGGGATTGCGCTCCAGAATATAAAGGGTTGGATCGAACGACTTCAACATGAACGGCCCAGTGCCAACCGGGTTCGGGTTAGTCTCGTGGACGGGATCTTGAAAGTGCTCCCAGATGTGGCGCGGCACAATGTAGGTCTGGCCGCCAATATACCACTCTTCCGGGAAGGATGGCTGTTTGAAAGTAATGACGACGCGATAAGGATCGGGGTTCGTCACCTGCTTGACGGTGGTCCAAATACTATGGAGGTCAAGCGCTGGGAAGCGGTGCAGCAAGTTCAGCGTGAAGGCGACATCGTCGCTGGTAAAGGGCTGGCCATCAGTCCACTGAACGCCGCGGCGCAATTGGAAGGTGAGTGTCTTGAGGTCGCTGGACCATGAGAAGCCTGTAGCCAGCCAAGGTTTCACCTGGCCAGTCTCTTGATTGAAGAAGAGCAGCGTTTCATAGATCATCCCTTTGGTTCCGCTGAGGGTAGCGTTATCAGAAGCAAAAGGGTTAAAGAAGCGTTGGAAGCGTCCATAAGGACCCGGCACAATCGTCAAAGCGCCCCCATACTTAATCTGAGAACCTGACTGCGTAGTGCTCGCGGGTATGCTGCCTGGCACACAGGCCGTCATCAGCAGGAGCAGGGCCAGACTTAGCGCCAAGAGCCAGGTTACAGGCGAGCGCTGGTGTCCACAGCGCTCATCGAAGGCTGAGCAGGGGCCGGGAGACGAGGTCAGATGAGGGCCACGAGGCTCACGGGCAGGACAGACATAATCAGGGACAGTGGTGGACATGCTCGATCCTCCTTGGGCATCAGATCCTACTGATAAGGCTCGCTCTCGGGAGCCTGGGGCGGCTGCGGGACCCACAGCTGTGAGGGAGGTAAAGGAGTATTGGGACTGGACCCAGGTGAGAACTCCGTCGGCGGCAGAGGCGTCACCGCCCCACCGGGAGGCAGAGGAGGCAGTCCGACTTGTGATTGAGCGAGCGAGGAACTGACGGGCCGGGTGCCTGAGCCGAGCGGTGAAAGTGATCCCGTTGTGGTCAGGCTGCGACGCTCGCTCGCCACCCTGGCCGGCGCGGCTGACTGCTCGCGCGAGACCTTGAAGGCATCGACCGAGACCCGCAGATGCTCGACCAACGAGGCCAGACGCTGCATATGATGGGTGGCCTCACTCAGCCGGGCTTTGTTGGCCTGAGTGAGATCGGCAACATACTGCATGATCTGGACAGCAGCCGTAGCCAGCTCCATTTGCCTGGTCACGAGGCTCGTAATCTCGGCGATATCGCGGGCCTGGCGCTCAACTGTGGTAAAGATCCCTTCCAGTGTGCGCTCAACATCCTGGGAGACCTTGCTCTCCAGGGTTGTCTCGCGTTGGGTACGCTCCATAGAAGTAGCAGCCTCTGCGATATCTTCCTGAGCGCTGCGAACGATGCGAGCGACGTTATTGGCCTCTAGCTTAGCCTGCTCGGCCAGTCGACGAATGCGTACGGCCACCGCGCCGAACTCCTTGCGTCCTTCACCGGCCATTGCCGCCTGAATGGCCGAGTCGAGGGCTAGGCGATGGGTCTGGTATGCCAGGCTGAAGATGACCTCCACAATATCGTTGATCTCCTGTGAGCGCTCGCCCAGGCTCCGCACACGCTGCGTCGTCGCCTGCACATGGGCGTGAATATGGCCAAGGCGATTAATGGCGTCCCAGGTAGCCTGATGCCCGCCGGTGGCACTGCGCTGCGTATCCTGAGCGATGGCCTCCAGGGTCTGGGCATGCTGTGCCACCTCTTGACTGGCCAGGGCCATCTGCTCCACACCGCTGGCGGCCTCATTGATCTGCTGGATCTGGAACTCACCAATCTGGCCAAGGCGTGTCATCTGCTCCAACGTCAGCCGAGTCGAGTGCTCCACCTCACGAGCCACCTGCTTAATGCGGATCACCAGGCTCTCCAGCTCGCTGATCATATAGTTAAAGGAAGAGGCGAGGACGCCGAGGACATCGCCCGTCACGTCAGCCCGGATGCGTAGATCTCCTTCGCCTACCCCTTTGACCTCGCTCGCCAGATTGCTGATACGCGTCTGCAGCAGGTCACGCTGCTGCTGCGTGTTCTCCATCAATTGGACGATGGTATCGAGCATGCTATTCATCGAGGCCGCCACACGGGCAATCTCGTCGCGCCCGCTTAGTTTGGCTCGTGCCGTAGTATCGCCGGCACTGATGCGCCGCGTGAGCAGAATGAGCTGACGCAGCGGACGACTAATAGTCAGGTTGACAAGGTAGCCAATGGAGAAGACAAAGAGCATGGAAATGGGAATGGCGGTCACGGTCCCGATCAGCATGGGAACGGTCTGCGAGGGGCCAACGCGTACCACCTCGGTATTGACCCGCTCGGCGATATCTACGATGCGTTGCCAACTGGACAGCAGTGGCGTGTAGAGCTGATCAGCTTTTTGCAGGAGCTGGGCGGCCTGGGCCAGGGGCATGCGCGTGTCCAGGCCGATCAGCAGATCGTCCTGGGCTGCCTTGTACTGGGGCCATTGGTGCTCCAGGATCAGATCCAGTAGCTGCTGCTGCTCACGGATAATGGTGGTGTGGGGATCATTCTCTAGCAGAATCCGTCGGATGTCAGCCATCGCCGGAGCGGTTGCGAGCTGGTATTGTTCCTGATAGGCAACGCTGTCAACGTCAAAGCTGCCTTCGATGCTGAGCACCTGCAAGATAACGTCTTCTTCGGCGCGCGTAACAGTCGCATCACTCGTACTGTTGGTTGTAACACTCGGCAACAGAGCCACAAGCAGCGCATGCATGCTCTGCAGACGCGCGAGTTCGGTCGTTGTGATCTTGATAGTCTGGTTACTGATCTGCACAGCCTGCCTGCCCGACTCCAGGGCGTGAAAGTAAATGCTACTGAGGAAGACAATCGCGATAAAGGGGATGATCGTCGCCCAGGCGAAGGTGGCAAAGAGTCGCAGGGAAATTGGTATGTTACTAATCCATCTCGGCATCTTCCTGGCCTCCTCTCTTGCGCTCAGCTCCGTCGCGCCTCTCTCTGCCGGTTGCTCGCTCGCAGGACCACACGTGGTCATAACGTCAAACGCTGCCGGTGATGTTGAGCTAAGTATACAATACCAGTAGTCCTAGAATTCCTAAATGGTCGATTACTCACCTGAATTTCTTACCGACATTCTTCTCTGCGTTGTTACGGTACCGGTACCGTAACAAGATCAGGAATCAATCTATAGTGCAAAGGAAGCGGCGGATGGCGATAGAGCGGCGCAGCAACCTGGTGGTAGTGGTAGCAGTGAGAACGTGGGCGCTGGGGGAACGCGTGGGGGAGAGAAAGCAATCAAGCCAAGCTGGCAGATAAGGAAGTGGAGAGAGAAGACCAGCGGGAAGAAGTCGGTGAAGGTCGCTGTGGCCTCAGCCGGGCAAGGGAGAGGAGTGCCGTCGGAGAGTGAAGAGGGCGCCGAGCAGGGGGGGCGGGAGACTGCCGGCGCTGTGGGCAGTAGCAATCAAGAACAGAAAGACAAAGATCAGCAGGAGCACGGCCAGAGCGATCGCCGTCAGCAGGATAGCTGTGCGCAAGCTCAGGCCCGTTTCGGAGAGGGAGAGCGGCCACCCGCGAGGCTGAGCGACAGGTGGAGAAGAGGCGGAAGAAGCGCCCACGCTTCGGCGCCGCAAACGTGCCAGTCTTGGCTGACCGCCGGCATTGCTGACAGCGGACATCGCTGGGGGAGAAGCTGGCTGGACTCGCGCTGAAGGGAGAATCAGACGTTGTGGTTGCCCTTGGCCAGCTTGCTGACCTGTCTGCGCTGAGCGAGTTGGCCCGCTTGCTGGCTGGGAAGCAGCGGAACTGGTCCAGCCGCAGCGGGGACAGCTTACTTGTGAGGCGGCTAGCGATATTTGACACACGGGGCAGTTAAAACCAGGTGTGCTGGCACGGGTCTGCTGCAAATCGTCGTAGAGCTGGGGCAAGTCCGGCTGTGTCTTGTGAGGATCAACCGGGCGCCCTCGCTCCGCTGGGGATGCCTTCGGCTCCTGACGTGCTGGCTGCAGCATCTCCAGCACCTGTCTCAACTCAGCCTTGAACTCTGCTACTGACTGATAGCGCTCGGTTGGCTTGAGGGCCATCGCTCGCTGGATAATGGCATTCAATCGCTGCAGGATCTCCGGCGGCAGAGTTGCAAGCTGAGCCACATGCCGAGGCATGCGCGAACCCCGTGGGGAGCGACTCCCTTCGAAGCGGAAGGCCTTGCCGGCCTTCTCCTCGTTCATCAAGCGAGCGAGCTGCTCCTGAAGCGAAGGCAGACCCGAGTATCCCTGCTGGAGCGCCTGGTTGCGTGCCGAAACGCTGGCTGGCTCCTGCATGGTCAAAGCGAAATACAAGGTGCCGCCCAGGGCATAGACATCGGAGCGGGGGTCAGTGCCACTCCCCCCGGGGTACTGTTCGGGAGGTGCGTAGCCGGGCGTACCCTGATGGCGAGCAAAAAAGAGCGTGCGTGCTCCATCAGCCACCGCTTTGGCATTGCCCAGATCCACAAGATAGGCTGTCCCGTCGGAGGTGATACGGATATTGTCAGGCTTAATATCGCGGTGAATCACTGGCGGCTGCTGGCTATGGAGAAACTGGACGGCATCGCAGACCGCTAGCAGCCAGCCCAGGATCACCGGCAGCGGAATGGCCTCATCGCGCTGCCGGGCGAGACGCAACTGCTCGGTCAAGTCACGACCCTCAATGTAGCTCAGCACCACGTAGTAGCGGCCACGCTCACTAAAAGCATCGATAAAGCTGGGCAGGTGGGGGTGATGCAGGCGGCTCAGCACGCGTGCCTCATGCTGGAGTTGCGCCTGACCGCTCGCGCCAGTGACCAGATATTCTTTCACTGCACACGGCTGATTGGTGCGCAGATCTACTGCCAGATAGACATGGCCGAAGCCGCCGCTGCCCAGGGCCCGTTCGATGCGGTACTGGCCTCGCATGACCGTCCCCGGCGGGATGGTTTCGATCATCATAGATGCTCTCTCTTCCTCCAGTTATCGCTCGGCTCAGAATAGGGAGAGGCGGCGCCCCATGAGGTCCCGCTGCATTATAACACTCCCGTCGCGCTACTGTCATGTACAGACGCTACAATGGCTAGCTCGCTGGCAGGAGGACAACAGCTAGGCACCATAGCCAACGAAGCGTTGCTCTAGCCCGAGCGCTGCGCAACCTGCTGCCCGTCCTTGAAAAAGAAACGCTTTCGTCCTCCTTTTCTCACGTATCAACCCGCTGCCAGGAGGCGAGGCGGCAACACCTGGAGATCCGATACGGCGTTGACGCGTACCAGCCGTCTCCGACTGCTTCTGCTCAACCAGTCGCTGTGTCGTCCTACGCAGTGCGCGGACCCCCTAGCTCAGCCAAAGGTTGACAGTAAGCGACGCTTGCGGTACCCTCTCGCTATGAAGCTTGCACGACTGCTACTTGCAGGCTGGGCTTTCCCTCCCCACATAGCTGCTCGCCCGCTAGGTCCAGGTAGGCGCATTGGCAGAACTACCCTCTTGCTTAGCTACTGGCTGCTAGTGCCTGCCCGTCTGGTCTGTGCGGAAAGGCCCTTGTACTTACTGTCACTGGCTGGGGGGCGTCTGCCAGCCATGCCATTTCCCAGGAGGTGCTGACAGCAGCCAGTCGGGAAAGATAGAGGCCTCTGGCTCGCTCTGTTGACCAGCTTCCTTGTGGAGAAAGCTTCAGAGGGGAGAGACCCCGCCGTCAGAGCAGTAGCCAATGCCTGTCGCCTGTCGTTAAGGTCGTCCTCATCACGGAAGGATAGGAGAACAGATGTCGGAGACCGGTGTGACCAGTGGCTTGCTCTTTGACGAGCGCTTTCTAGCCCACGATGCGGGCGTCGAAAGCACCGTGCGCATGCGCGAGGGAAGCTTTGAGCTAGATCCTGAGCCGCATCCCTCGGACGTGGCGATTATCAAACGTACCTGGCAGTTTCTGGAGCGTTCTGGCCTGCTTAGACGCATGCGACACCTGCGGGCGCGAGCTGCTCAGGAGGAGGAGCTGCTTGCCTATCATACACGCTCCTATCTCGACGGCTTGCGGGCCTACACGGCGGGGGGGCCGCGACAAGGAGACTGGGGCGAGATCGATGACGATACACCGGTTAGCGCCAGCTCGCTAGAGGCGGCTATCTGGGCTGCTGGGGGGGCCTGTCAAGCGGTGGAGGCTGTGATGCGCGGTCAGGTACGCCATGTCTATGCGCTGCTGCGTCCTCCTGGTCATCATGCCGAGCGCAACCGTGCCCTGGGCTATTGCATCTTCAATAACGTGGTCATTGCCGCCGAGTACGCGCGCCGCACCTATGGACTCGAGCGCATCATGATCATCGACTGGGATGTCCACCACGGCAATGGCACCCAGGAGGCTTTCTACACTGACCCCGGTGTACTCTTTCTCTCGCTCCATCAGCACAACTGGTATCCGCGTCTCTCAGGTGAGCTAGAGCAGGTAGGCGCTGGGGCCGGTGTGGGCTATACCGTCAACATTCCCCTGCCGGAGGGAACTGGCGACCGTGGCTACCTGGCAGCCTTTGAACAGCTTGTACTGCCGATTGGCCTCCACTATCGTCCGCAGCTCATTCTCATCTCTGCAGGGCAAGATGGGAGCTGGCTTGATCCTTTGGCGCGCATGATGCTGACGCGACAAGGGTATCGGCGGCTGACTGAGCTGGTTATCGCTCTGGCCGACGAGGTCTGTGCTGGTCGCCTGGTCGCTCTGCACGAGGGGGGGTATAGCCGCGCCTATGTACCCTACTGTACGGCGGCCATTGTAGAGGCTCTGGTCGGCATCGACTTGGGCATTGTCGATCTGTACGCTGGTACCTGGGAACTGGAGCGCAGCGCCACCATCCTGACGCGTGCCACATGCCAGGCGCTAGAGCAGGCCCGCCGCTGGCATCGTCAATGGTGGCCTCTGTGAACTAGGGACCGGCAAGAAGATGAACCCAAGATGCCAGAGAGCGGCCTCCACTCTGCAAGCTACAAGGAGAGCAGAGACCTCAGTCGTTGCCCCTGGACACGGCTCTGGTTTAAAGTGAAAAGAAGGTACTGCGACTGGACTGGCAACAGCTCTATCTACGCAGGATAGGAAGGATCAACGAGCGTGGATGCACAAGGTGAGAGGCGCGGGCGCCTCTGGGGCTACTTGCTCGTCGTGTTGGCCTCTATGCTCTTTGGGTTCAATGGGAACCTTGCGCGCAAGCTCTTTGACGAAAGCCCGCTGACACCACTGACCCTGGTGGAATGCCGCATGCTCATTGGGGGAGGCTGTTTATTGGCCTTACTGGGGATAGTGCAGCGTGGGAAGGTGCTGCCATCGCGCCAGAGCTGGGGCTGGCTGCTAGCTCTGGGCTTAGCGATGGCCGCGGTAACCTATAGCTATTTCATGGCCATCAGTCGTTTGCCAGTGGCCATCGCCCTGGTGATCCAGTTTAGTACGCCGGCCTGGCTTGTGCTCGGTGAAGCCCTTTGGCGGCGGCGCTGGCCCTCCTTGCCCGTGCTGAGTTCCTTGTTGCTGGCAGGCAGTGGCATTGTCCTGGTCACAGCCGCCTGGCAGCCACAATTTCTGCGGCTGGACGGGCTAGGACTGCTCGCTGCCTTCTTCTCGGTCCTCTCCTTTGCGGCTTACCTGTTGCTAGGTCGCCGAGTTGGACGCGAACTGCTGCCCCTGAGCGCGACGGCCTGGGGAGCGATCATCGCCGCTCTTTTCTGGCTCCTGGTGCAGCCACCCTGGAGGATACCACTTGCCAGTTTGCAGCCGTCTCTCTGGCCGGCACTGTTGGCGGTGGGTATCCTTGGCATGGCGGTCCCGTTTCTGTGCGAGCTAGCGGCTCTACGCTATCTGGAGGCGGGCCGTGTCGGCATTGTAGCCATGCTAGAGCTGGTGGCCGGCAGTGCCATTGCTTACGGCTGGCTGGGCGAAGTTCTGACCCTCGACCAGCTTCTTGGAGGGGTACTCGTTATGCTCGGAGTGGGGCTGCTCCACTACGAGGAGCTGCGCCGCCCCTCTGGCGGCGCTTCCCCTCAAGGGAGGCTGCCGCCAGTCGAGCGAGGGGAAGAGCATAGTGACCGGTCAGAGCGGCAGGAGTTGCTCCGGGGTCAATCTCGAGAGTCAGCCACCGGAAGATCGGGCCAAGCCAGAGAGGAAAAGTGAGGGGATCAGGCCAGGTGGCCAGGAGAGCATTGCCGTCCTGGGAATAGGTGGACTCAGCGAATCGACTTCTCGCGATTCGGGTCCTCGCGCTCCCGACGGTAGGTCTCGTACGCTTCACGCACCAGACGGCAAATCTCATGAGGGTCATCGGAGACGCGCAGTAGCTCGGCGTCGCTTGGTGAAATCTTGCCCTCGGCCAGCATCGTATGATGGAGCCAGTGTAGCAAGCCGCCCCAGTAGCGGGAGTCGTAGAGGATCACCGGGAAGTGGCTGACCTTACGGGTCTGAATCAAGGTCAGGGCCTCAAACAGTTCATCCATTGTGCCAAAGCCGCCAGGAAAGATCACAAAAGCGTTGGAGTATTTGACAAACATAGTCTTGCGGACCATGAAGTAGCGGAAGTCAATGGAGATATCCAGGTACGGGTTGGAAGCCTGCTCGAAGGGCAGCTCGATATTGCACCCAATGGAAAGATTCCCCCCTTCCTGCGCTCCCTTATTGGCAGCCTCCATGATACCGGGACCGCCCCCAGTGATAATAGCGAAACCAGCCTGGGCCAGCAGGCGGGCTGTTTCGACCGCCGCGGCATAGGCGGGATCAGTGGGCCGTGTGCGAGCCGAGCCGAAAATGGCCACGGCGGGCGGAATATGGGCCAGCGCATCAAAGCCATTCACGAACTCGCTCATAATGCGAAAGACGCGCCAGGGGTCAGTGATCGTAAAGTCGAAGTGCAAGGCCCGCTCCAAGGCGTGCTCATCGGCCTGAATCTGCTCGCTCGGAGGTGGCTCCGAGGGACTGACCAGCGGGCGGGTTGGGCGCGTCAGCAGGCGCTCATCCTCAGTCAGTGGTCGGCGCTTGCTCTGGAACGAGCGAAAGCGCTCCGCCGCTTTGCGGTTGCGATGGTTAGACGGGGTACCTTTTGATGGCTGATGTTGAGATGTGGGATGATTATGATTACGACTCATCGTCATGTTTCCTCACGAATAGTGTGGTCCATTTGATGATGGCATTCATTGCATATCTGGTTGATGACCGCCTTGTGGAGTAGAGGCAGCACCGAAGGGCCGCCACTTCAGCACAATGGTGGAGAGCGGCGGCAATGTCAGTATGATGGACTGAGGGCAAGACTGCCAGGCGATAGGGGTACTCAGCAGCGGCAGAGGATTGCCGAGGCCACTGCCGCCATAGCGTACATCATCGCTGTTGAGTACCTCATAGTACTCGCCGGCAAAGGGGGCCCCGACGCGATAGCCGAAGCGCGGCACCGGCGTGAAGTTACAAATAAAGATCAGCGTCTCCTCCGGGCGCCCGCTACGGCGCTGAAAAGAGATCACACTGTTCTCGCTATCGTGGCAGTCGATCCAAGCGAAGCCCGCCGGCTCGCAGTCGAGGAGGCTAAGAGCCGGCTCCTGCTGATAGAGGCGGTTGAGATCGCGCACGAAATCGCGTAGCTGAGCATGGTGCGGATCGCTTGGTGGCTCCAGCAGATGCCAATCGAGACTCTCGCGATAGTCCCACTCGCGCCACTGGCCGAACTCACCGCCCATAAAGAGCAACTTCTTGCCAGGGTGTCCCCACATATAGCCCAGGAAAGCGCGCAGATTCGCGAAGCGCTGCCAAAGATCGCCCGGCATCTTGGTCAACAGCGATCCTTTCATATGGACCACCTCATCGTGAGAGAGGGGCAGCACGAAGTTTTCGGAGAAAGCATATGTTAAAGAGAACGTAATCTTATGATGATGATAGCGGCGATAGATAGGGTCGAGGCGCATATACTCAAGCATATCATGCATCCAACCCATATTCCACTTCATGCTGAAGCCCAGTCCTCCGACATAGGTAGGACGTGAGACCAAGGGCCAGGCGGTCGACTCCTCGGCGATGGTCAATGCGCCCAGATTCTCGGCATAGACAGCCTCATTGAGTTGGCGCAAGAAGTCGATAGCCTCCAGGTGCTCATGTCCTCCGTAGCGATTAGGCACCCATTCGCCGGGGCCACGCATATAGTCCAGATAGAGCATCGAGGCCACAGCGTCGACGCGCAGCCCGTCGATATGGTACTCGCGCAGCCAGAAAAGCGCATTAGCGATCAAAAAATTGCGCACCTCATTGCGTCCATAGTCGAAGACCAGCGTCCCCCACTCGCGGTGCTCGCCCTTGCGGGGATCGGCGTACTCATAGAGATGAGATCCATCGAAGAGACTTAAGCCGTGGGCATCCTTGGGGAAGTGAGAAGGTACCCAATCCAGAATGACCCCAATACCTTGCTGATGGAGGTAGTCAACGAAGTACTGGAAATCCTCGGGGCTGCCATAGCGGCTCGTTGGAGCATAGTAGCCAGTTACCTGATATCCCCACGAGCCATCGAAAGGATGCTCTGTGATCGGCAGCAATTCGACGTGAGTGAAGCCCAGGTCCTTGACGTAAGCAGCCAGGGCGTGAGCCAGCTCGCGATAGGTCAGAAAGCGGTCCTCCTCAACAGCGCCGGGGCGATGGCGCTCGGGGACATGGCGCCAGGAACCAAGATGCACCTCATAGATCGACAGGGGGGCAGAAAGACGCTGGCGCTCAGCGCGCTGGCGGAGCCATTCCTCATCATGCCAGCGATAGCGGTGCAGGTCAGTGACAATACTGGCGGTAGCGGGGCGCAGCTCAGCGGCGAAGGCATAGGGATCAGCCTTCTCCAGCACCTGCTGATTGACCTGTGAAAAGATGACATATTTATAAAGCGCCCCCACCTGTACGCCGGGAATAAAGCACTCCCAGACCCCCAACTCGCGGTGGCGGAGCTGCATCGGGTTGGCCGAGCGGTCCCACCCATTAAAGTCACCGACCACAGAAACCGCCGCGGCATGAGGAGCCCAGGTTGCAAAATGCACCCCACTGACCCCATTCACCACGCGGGGATGAGCGCCCATCTTCTCGTACAAGCGATACTCGCGGCCCTGCCCAAAGAGGTAGAGATCGAACTCACTGAAGACTGAGGGAACTGACTGACCGTTCGTTGGCTGTTGGGCACGTGCTCCATCCTCAGAAATTGTCGACATGGCCTTGCTTCCTGTCCAGGCGCGAGATTTCAGCTCAGCTCGGATTGACTGTCTGCTTATCCAGAGCACAGAGAACAATTCTAGCATAACACAGAAGGCAAGAGAGGAAGGCGAGGAGTTCCCTTTCTCCCCCCTTTGGTAGGTTCTGCCAGGGCGCGGCAATAGTGGCCGAGAGCATGCGATCTGGAAGCGAGAAGGAAAAGCGAAAGGCAAGGAGGCGCGCTCCGGCGGACGACCGCAGAGACCGACTTGCCTTCCGTGAGATTTGATGTACAATTTGAGGACATGCGAGTGATGCGAGTGCTCCTGTCACGCCCTAGAGAAGGGCCAGGCCGGCCTTTCCACCGCGTGGCTGTGAGGCTGTAGATCTGGCGACAACCTCGGGGAAGGCTGCCGCTGGCAACAGTAACGGGAGCAAGACTGGGGGCGATGACCTCGGCGCGGGCTGGCGCGAGCACCAGCGCTGCTGTCAGCGCACACAGGTGGGAAACGAGCGCCAGGTTAAGCCTGGCAGTCCCACGTTCTGCGCGGAGAGAAATGCCGCTTGTGCTGTGAGAGAGAGGGGGAGATCGTTTCCCACCTCTCTTTCGAGGGAGGCCAATCGCTCGCTATCAGGGACGGAGACGGGCAGGAGACACGTTGAGTGGATTGACTCCTCTGGCGCAGGCCGAGAGATCCGGGGGCGGAAGGTCAGGGGAAGAGGTGCATGAGTGGTTTCCTGCCGATAGCCGCCGTGAGGAACGTGAACGATTGGCTTCCAGCAGCGAGGCATGATCACAAAGGAGGCCAAGCCATGAGCATCGACCTGGCAAAGATGAAGGCATTGCTGGAAGCAAAACGTGATGAGCTGCGGGCAGACATTGCCCACTTGACTGCTCCACCCACCTCGGTGGAGCCGCTGCCTCAAGATAACGAGGACTCGGCAACCGAGATCCAAACCTATCAGCAGGAGCAGTCGATTCTGGAAAATGAGCAGGCCCTGCTGGCGGAGGTCGAAGCGGCGCTAGCTCGCATTGAGGAGGGGACCTATGGGCTTTGTGTGAGTTGTGGCCGCCCTATTCCCGAAAAGCGCCTGGAAGCTATTCCTTGGGCAGCACGGGACGTGCAATGCGAGTCTCAGCGTCAGGCTGGCCGTGAGAGCTTTGCTGGTTAAGGCCAATGACCACACTACCCTCTCTGGCTGCCGCTAGTGAGACCTGACAGACAGGGGCCAGCTCGCTAGCTTTGCGGCCCCGGCCAGCAGAGTGGTAAGCGGCAAACGGGAGGCCGAAGAGAGGGTCAGAGCGGCAGAAGGGAGCGACCCGCCCTGTATGCCTGAGAGCTTGTCAGCGGGCCGCTCCTTTTCAAGGTACCGAAAATCAGCTACAATACAATAGTCTCATGAAGCTGGTAAAGGAAGGCCAGCCAAGAGACTCCGCCAAAGATCAGGCACCTGCGCTCCGGTCTAGGGGGAAATGGAGGGGTGGACAAGCGGCCTGGGCTGGAGCCAGCAAGAAAGGAAGAACTACGAGCAGTGAGCGCGCGTCGCGCACGTCTCTACGATCTACTCGCCCTGCTGGTCATAGTTCTGGTGGTGGCTTTCGACCAGTGGACCAAGGCCCTGGTGGTCAGCTATCTGAGTCCTCCTGACAGCGGGCATGTTGTGCCGTTGCTAGGTGACTATCTCTCCTTATACTATACGCGCAATAGCGGTGCGGCCTTTGGGCTATTTGCCAATAGTGCGGTCCTGGCGGGCCTGATCGCCGTGGCCGTAGCAGTCGTGATTACCCTCTATCTGCGAGGTCTGAACTCTGGACCGCTGAGCTATAAGCTGGTGTTCGGTCTGATCATTGGGGGGGCAGTTGGGAATCTGATTGATCGTGTTCGGCATGGAGGCTATGTCGTTGACTTTATTCTCTTCCGCATCCCTCAGATCGGTTTCCGTTTCGCAGTCTTTAACCTGGCCGATGCGGCCATCTCGGTAGGCGTTGTCCTGCTGCTCCTGCTGATGCTTGGCGGCGCGCTACCGCGAGCCTCTGGACCGAGAGAGTCAGCCCAGGAGAGACAAGCGGCGCAAGGATACTGGAAGACAGCGGAAAGAGGAGAGCAGAGGGAGGAGCATGTCGGTCCCTGAATCCACGTTCCATCGTCAACAGACAGAGCGAGGAGAAGGCGGCGCAGCAACACCCTATGGCTATGAGGTCCGCCAGCACCAGGTTGGCCCCGAGGAGGCTCACCAGCGCCTGGACCGCTATGTGCAGCGGCTGTTGACACCGCTGTCGCGAACAGCGGTGCAACGCCTCATCGAAGAAGGCGCGGTCCGTGTCAATGGTGAACAAGAGAAGGCAGGCTATACGCTACGCGCGGGGGATGTGGTCGAGATTCTCTGGCAGCTACCGCAGCGCGCAACGGAGGTAGTGCCGCGCGCCCTCCCCCTAGAAATCGTTTACGAGGATGACGATTTGCTCGTAGTCAACAAGGCTGCCGGCATGGTAGTCCATCCCGCCCCCGGCCATGAAGATGACACCCTGGTGAATGCCCTTCTGGCCTACCGCCCACAGCTGCGCGAGGTAGGAAGCGGGGAACGTCCCGGCCTGGTCCACCGTCTAGACAAGGATACCTCGGGGCTGCTCCTGGTAGCCAAGCATCAGCAGGCACTGACGGCCCTAGCGGAGATGATGCAGCGGCGCCAGATCCACAAGCGCTATCTCGCTCTCGTGGTGGGCCAGGTACCGCTGGAGCAGGGCACCATTGAGGCTCCCATTGGACGTGATCCACGCAACCGTCAGCTCATGACAGTGACAGCTCACCATAGCCGCGAGGCGCGGACCCATTTTCGAGTTGTACGTCGCTTCAGCCGGCATACTCTCTTATCGGTTGAGCCAGAGACGGGCCGCACCCATCAGATTCGCGTCCACCTCAAGGCCATCGGGTACCCCGTGGCTGGCGACCCGGTCTATGGCAGCAGCAGCCATCGTTTGCCAGGCCTGACACGCCAATTTCTCCATGCGGCACAGCTCGTCTTGCCTCACCCAATGACGGGTGTCACGCTGAAACTGGAGGCCCCCTTGCCTGCCGATTTGCAGAACGTCCTAGCCCGTGAAGAGTTGCTCTGAGAGGCTGGCGCCGCTTGCCAGGCCTCCTTGCCTATCCTTGCCTTCCCCCTGGAAAGTTGCTTATAGGCCCCTAGCAAAAACCTGGGGGGGATGCTACACTATCCTCAGCGTAGGTAACCGGGCTTTCCCCTCCAGGAAGAAGGCCCGGTTAGCCAGCCCTGTGGCCCTTTTCAATATTCACAGAGCTGTCTTCTCTCTCGCCTTGTTAGCACCCATGCGTGACCTGTTCTGTTGGCTTCCAGTGACTGACTCCGAGCGCGCACCGCGCTCCGTTTGCTGAGCGAGCTAAGGAGAGACGCTTAGCGCACCTGTTTCTCCCACCTAGTGTTCTCGTAGGAGGCCCGTCTTATCCTCTTGACTAGAACAGAAGTTCTATGTTACCTTGGCAAGAGAAGGAGAGACAGAGACGACAGGCGGAAGCCGCTGACAGTGCTCCGACCGCCGTCACTATTTCTGAGGCGCTGCGCCAAGCAGTACTGAGTGACTGACGCTCGACGAAAGGAGAATCAGGCTATGCCTGTACTTGAAGCGACCGATAGGCTCACTCCGAAAAGCGCCCTGCGCCATCGTCCTCTGCAGTCGGAGAGCGGTTCGGAGCGCCCGGCTGGAGCAGGGGAACCAGTGGCACAGCGGGCCTCACGTCCCCGCCCGACGCCGCCCGATGTGGCCGCTGCGGAGATTGGAGAATGGAAGCGAGCTGACGCCAGTGAGGAAAACCTGCCCGGTGCGGTGAAACGTGCGCAGAGAAGACTTAGTCGGACAACGATGGGATCTCGTTCGTCGTCCGTAGCGACCGCCCCGACAACTTCTCCTAGCGAGCAGCCCGGCCAGGTGAGAGAAGAAGGAACAGCGCGGGAGGAGAAGACAGGCATCGCCCGACCACCAGCGGCCCGCCGCTGGTTCCAGGCCCATCCGCTACTCTATCTCGGATTGGGTATGCTCTGTATGCTCCTGCTCTGGTGCCTGCTGCTGCCGCTGATCTCGTGGGGGCGGACCACACTGGATGATCTGCGTTACGGGCGTCCGCGGACTTTCCAGATCGATGCCTTTGTGGGCCACAATGAAGTGGCAGGGATTCCCAGCCATTTCATCGCGCTCAATCTGAGTGGCCATATCGAGATCATCGAGCTTCCCGGAGGCGATCCGGCCCATGCCCGCATTTACAGCGGCCCTCAGCTCTATGATCCAGATGCCAATCTGGTGCCCGTCACGTTGAGCTTCGCCGACGTCAATGGGGACCATAAGCCGGACATGCTGATCCATTTCCAAAGCACGCGTCTGGTCTACATCAACGACGGCGGGGCCTTCCGTCCGCTGCGCCCGGATGAGCGACCTGCGGTGCTCCAGTACCTGGAGCACCATCCGAATCTGTAAGCGGCAGTACCCATGCCAGTGGATAATCAGGCGCTCTGCAGGTGAGAGCTGTGCCACAGCCGCTGTCAGGTCAGGGCTGTCGAACCCTGGTCGAGGCGCGGGCCTGTCCCCAGAGGGTATGCAGCCGTAGGGCCTCCTGATCTCACTAGGAGCGAGGCCGATGGACCGCAACAGCCCATCGGCCTCGCGTCAGCAGGCGGGAGCGCGCGAAAGCGTCTCCTGCTCTCTCAAAGCGGAGGGAGCCGGGCCCCAGCTGCTGGCCCTTCGCTGGTCTGAGAGGGTGGGCGCTGACTCAAACCGTGGTCATCCCCGGCCAGTCGCTGCGCTAGTTGTGGAACCGGACGCGCCGACTTGCGAACGGACTCACTGGCGCCCGTGCCTTCTAGAGGAGAGCAACCAGTAGCCAAAGCTGTCAGGCCTGAAAGAGTCAGCGTGGCCTCTAGCTATCAGCCTCTGGCTCCCAGAGGTCTGGCCGGACAAACTCAGGGAGCAGCGCGGAGGGAGAGAGCGCGCTCATTAGTGATGCCGCCGCTCTCCCTGCCGCTCGCTCTCCCCCTGTGCCCGTCCTTGCGGCCCTCTGGCCGCCTGGGCCAGAACCGCTCCCACAGAGAAGCCGACCCGTTTACGCGCGGGAATGGTAATCTGCTGTCCTCCACGAATGGACTTGACTTTACGAGGGGCAACGGTGCGCAGGCTCCAGGTACCAAAGCCCATCAGGCGTACCTCGTGCCCTCGTGCTAGCTCCTCACGCACGACTTCGGTGAAGGCATCAATGACTTTGCCCGTCTCTTTCAGACTCAGGCCGGCCCGGGCTGCTGTCTGATGAATCAGCTCGTCCTTGCCAATGACACTGTGATGCTTTTCAGACGAGACAGTGGTCATAGTGGTTTTTCCCTCCTTGTGCTAACGGAATGGCGCTGCTGAAGGCCACTGCGTCGCAGGGCGTCCCTTCACAACGCTTCTTGGCGCAACACACGTTCCCGGTTTCGGTGAGCGTCCCTGGTCTCTCAGCGACTCACCATGCTGCCGCATTATGTATGGGAATGGTGTTACCATCCATTTCCACTATACAGAGCCTCACCAAATACTGCAGGAGAAAGCTCCTAGCACTCCCCTTGACATACTAGACAGGAATGGGTAAACTTGTCTACAAGATGTCTAGACAGAATAGAGCCTATCTCCAGATCTGCGCTGTCCTTGAAGAAGAGATCCGCAGTGGGCAGCTCCCGACGGGGCAACGGCTGCCGGGCGAATATGAACTCGCGCGCCGTTTTGGAGTGAGTCGGATGACCGTGCGGCAAGCGCTAGCAGAGTTAGCGCGCAAGCAACTAATTCAGACGCGAGCTGGCTCGGGCAGCTACATTACCTTTGATCACCGGCCTCTGGACTGGAGTCAAGGCTGGTCGCGGGCCTTGATGCGTCAAGGGGCCCACGTGACGACGCGCGTGCTTTACTTTGGCGAGGTCGCGGAGCCGGAGCTGCGAGCGCGCTGGCAGGTGGAAGCGGAGCGGTTCATCGCGCTAGACCGCTTGCGCCTCTTAGAAGGGCGTGAGCCGATCTCGCTAGAGCGCAGCCGCATTCCCCTGACGGACCAGACGCGTACCTTGTTGGACATTGATTTCGCTCATGAGTCGCTCATGGAGGCGCTGACGGGGCGCCTGGGACTCGTGCCGGCCACGGGAGAAGAGTGGGTTGAGGTGACGCATCTACGCACAGAAGAGGCGCGCCTGTTGGGGCGGTCGATTGGTGAAGCCTTCTTGCTGAGCCGACGGGTGACCCGTGATCAGGAGGGACGGCTGATCGAATATGTTACCAGTTTGCTGGACCCTGCGCATTTTCGCCTCCATATGACCTTTGACCTCAGTCAGAGCGAGCGGCAGCGGAGGTAAGTGATCATGCATGAAGCCGGCGGAGCAGCACTACGCGAGCCAGAAGAGAGGGAACAGCGAGCCCGAGGGGCCTTACTGGGGTTAGCCATTGGGGATGCCTTGGGGATGCCGACACAGATGCTCCCACGTTCCGTGGTGGCGCAGCTCTTCCCGTCCCTGGAGGGCTTTGAAGCTGGGCCGCCGCAGAATGCAATCAGTGCCGGCCAACCGGCGGGCAAGGTAACTGATGATACGCAGCAAGCCCTGCTAGTCGCGCGTCTGCTGGTAGAAGGCCAGGGGCACGTGATAAGTCACCGCTTTGTCGAGGAGCTGCTTCGCTGGGCTGAGCTGGCAGAAGCTGATGGCAGTGAGCAGCTTGGCCCATCTTCACGGCGGGCGCTAGAGGCAGTGCGGCGTGGACTGCGCCCCGAAGAGGCAGGCCGGCGCGGCGATACCAATGGGGCGGCCATGCGCATTGCGCCTGTGGGGATCGCGGTGCCGCTGGAGCCGGCGCGTCGCTTCCTTGAGCGGATCGAGGAGGTCTGTCGACCCACCCACTTTACGGGTGTGGCGATAGCAGGAGCGACAGCTGTGGCGGCGGTGATCAGCGCCGGTGTGGCAGGGGCAAGTTTTCAGGAGGCGCTGGGTGAGGCTCAGCACCTGGCACGCCAGGCACAGGAGCATGGGGCCTATGTGGCGGCAGCCTCAGTAGCTGAACGTCTGATCTGGGCAGTGGATCTCGTGAGCCATCTGGATGAAGAGAGTGCCCAGGATGCCATTGTAGATCTGATCGGCACAGGAGTAGCGACGCAAGAGGCGGTGCCCGCGGCTTTTGCCATTGCGGCCCGCTGGCGAGCTGATCCCTGGCGCGCCTGCCTGATAGCGGCCCGTCTGGGGGGAGACAGCGATACCATTGCCGCTCTCGTTGGAGCGATGCTTGGGGCTTGCGCTGGTCTAGAGGTCTTCCCACAGGAGGCGCGCACCACCGTCGTGCAGGTCAATGCATTAGATATCGACAGGCTGGTCAGCAGGTTGTTGGCCCTGCGAGACCGCCTGCAACAGGAGGAGGTACGCTGATGAGCGCCCAACAGCAGCAACAGCCAGTCGCTGATCGCCCCTGGGCCATTGAGCTGCATGGCATTGAGCCAATCGGGGATGATGAGCGCCACGGGAGGCCTACAGAATTGTTCTGGGTCTGGTTCGCGGCCAATATTGGCATACTGGGTATCGTCTATGGAGGGATCTTGACTGCGGCAGGCCTCAACCTTTGGCAAAGTCTATTAGTTGCAGTGGTTGGTTCTGCTGGGTCCTTCGTTTTGGTGGGAGTGGTGAGCGTAGCTGGCAAGTGGGGCGGCGCGCCAATGTTGACGCTGTCACGGGCTGCTTTTGGGACGCGTGGCAATCTGGGACCGACACTCATCAGTTGGTTGAACCTGGTCGGCTGGGAGACGATTACGGTCATTGTGGCGGCCTACGCACTGCTGGGGCTGCTGGGGCTTCTCGGCCTGCCAGCTACCCCGAGCTGGACACTGGTGAGCCTGATCGCTGTCGCGGCATTAGTGGTCCTCTTCGGTTTGCTTGGCCATGCAACCCTGGTCTGGATTCAGCGCGCGGCAACGTGGATTTTTGGTCTGCTCACTCTGATGGTTGTGCTCTTCTTACTGGCAAAGGCGGACTGGCCAAGGATGCTGGCGGCTCCTGCCGGTCGCTGGGATAGTGGGGTTCTGGCAACCTTGAGCATTGTCATTGCGGGGACAGGCGTTGGCTGGGTCAATACCGGCGCTGACTATACCCGCTATTTGCCGCGCAAGAGCAGTGGTCGGGCGATCGTTGGCTGGACTGTGCTGGGGGCGACAATTCCGCTCGTGGTGCTCATAATGACGGGAGTCTTTCTTTCTACGCGCCTGCCGACCTTGGCGAGCGCGGCCAATCCGATCGCTGTGATTGGGCAGGAACTCCCTTCCTGGATGGCTGCCCCTTATCTGATTACGGCGGTGGGCGGACTTGTGACCGCGGCGGACCTGTCGATCTACTCCTCAGGCCTGAATCTGTTAGCGCTTGGGGTGAGGCTGGAGCGCTACAAGACAGTGCTGATCGATGGAGTGCTGATGGTCGCGGGCGCTGCCTATGTCTTGCTCGTTGCACAAGATTTCTTTGGGCCGTTCGAGAGTTTCTTGCAGCTCCTGTCTGATGGCTTGATGGCCTGGGCGGCTGTGTTCCTGGTTGACATGGGCTTGCGTCGTGGCTATGAGGCGCGCAGCCTGATGGAGACAGGGCCAGAGAGCCGCTACTATTACCGGGCTGGCGTCAATTGGCGGGCCCTGGTTGCCTGGCTACTTGGGATCGTTGTCGGGCTGCTCTTTACAGCCTCGCCGTGGTTTACCGGTCCGCTGGCACGGGGAATCTTTGCTTCCAGCAGCCTTGGTTATGTGCTGGGCTTTGCGGCGAGTGCGCTCATCTACTGGTTGCTCGTGATGCTTGGGGGCAGGCAAGTCGTGCGGGAGATGCCTGCCGGCGGTCAGGCGCTCTCGGAGCTGGCTCGTGGGAGGCAAGCGCTATGAGTACGCTCCGGCTACGTCCGCGACGTCTAGTAGTGGTAGGTAGTGTCCTCGTCGACCTGCTGCTCTATGTGGAGCGACTTCCGGAACGCGGGGGAGATCTGCTGGCCCAGCGTGCCTTACAGGCGGTGGGAGGAGGCTTCAATCTGTTGCTTGGAGCCGTGCGGCTAGGGTTGCCAGCCGCCTATGCCGGTCGGGTGGGGGATGGACTGATGGGGAGCCGAGTACGGGCCGAGCTGGAGGCCCTAGGTATTCCGCTCTTGCTGCCGCCGGTGGTGGGCCGCGATACGGGCTTTGACATCGGACTGGTGGAGCCGGATGGCGAGCGCACCTTTGTGACGGCGCCGGGAGTGGAGGCAGAGCTGAGCCGCGAAGAGTTAGAGGCCCTGAAGCTGCAGGAGGGCGATGCAGTCTATATCTCTGGCTATGATCTGTGTTATCCCCTCTCGGGCGATGCTCTGGAGGTCTGGCTGCCGGGCCTAGCGCCAGGCTGCCTGCTGGTGCTCGATCCTGGACCACTAGTCGCTGAGATTCCGGCTTCCCGGCTGGCAGAGGTGCTGCGCCGTGTGGATGTGCTGAGTTTGAATGCTCGTGAGCTCCGGCTCCTTAGTGGTGAGGAGGAGCCAGCTCGTGGGGCCGCGCAGTTGCGTACGCGGCTCGCTCCGGGGGGCATAGTGGTGGCACGCGTGGGAGCCGAGGGCTGTTGGCTGGCAACCGCTGAGGGGGAGCCGCGGCAGATTGCGGCCAGACCGGCGCGGGTCGTAGTGGATACGACAGGGGCGGGCGATGCCCATGTGGTTGCCTTGCTGGCAGCTCTAGCCGCAGGGGCGCGTCTTGAGGAGGCGGCCTATGAGGCCAATGTGGCCGCCTCGCTGGCGGTAGAACGAGCGGGGCCGGCGACGACGCCGACGCGAGAGGAGCTGGTGGAGGCACTGGCTGAGGGGAAAAAAGGAAAGGAAGCATGGGAATAAAGTCCCCCCCTTTCCTGGTTTTCCCTGGGTGGAAACGGTAAGAGGGCAACCGTAGGGGGTGCCACCCAGGGAAGGAGGGGTTGGCGAGTGGGGGAAGAGCCGGAGTACACCCACATGGCGTGGGGTGGCATGCCTGTGGGGGGCTGACCTCCCTGCGGAGACGTGGAATGAGAGGGTTCACGCCGCTAGTTTCTGATCATTTCAGCAGAGGGGGTGAGTGCTATGACGATGGTGACTCGCTTTGATCCGCTGCATGAGATGATCAGCCTGCGCGAAGCGATGAACCGGCTGTTTGAGCAGAGCGTGGTACGTCCGCTGTGGCATCTGAGCGGTGAACCGCGTCCGCAGCTGCCGCTGGACGTCTATGAGAGCGAGCAGGGGTATGTCGTGAGGGCGCTGGTGCCTGGCGTGAGGCCTGATGATATCGGGCTGGAGGTCCAGGGCCAGAGCCTGCTGATCCGCGTCAGCTATCCGGCGGCGGTTGAGGAAGGGCGGCAGGTTCACTGGCTGCTGCATGAGATTGGCAGCGGTCCGTGTGAGCGGGTGGTGACCTTTGAGCGTCCGATTGACAGCGAGAAGGTGGAGGCCCGCTGTGAGCATGGCCTGCTGACCATCATCGTGCCCGTAGTTGCGGCAAGCCGACCCAGGCGCATTAGCGTCACGGCGGCTGAGGCTGAGCGGCAGCCAGAGCCTCAGCTAGTGACGGCCTGAGTGCGGCTTCCTGCTCCTTCGCTCGGAGGCTTCGTCGTCACCGACGCCTGGTCGCAGTCTGGACCTGATCGGACCCGCAGGCATCGCGGGGCGAGTGGTTCAGGCATGACCACAGCGTCGGTTCCTCCCTGTGCCTCCGGCGGGCGCGCTCTGGTGATTGGGCTGTATTCTCTTCCTGCTCCTGGCTTTCTGTCCGCCCTGTTTCTCGGCGCCGCGCTCACAAGAGCGGCGCCGGCTCACTCCAGGTGCTGGAGCAGCAGCGTGAGCAGCCTCGTCGGGTTCGCTTCGAAGAGAACCGGCGAGGCTGTTTTTTTGCGCAGACGAGGGTACCAGGTGGGCAGCTCATCAGCCAGGCCGCCGCTGCCGGTGAGAACGCCGATGGGCTTGCCCTCGTAGATGAGGTTGGTGAACTCATTGAGAGTGCCCCAGCCGCCACTGATGATGAGGCCTGCGTCGCTGTTAACCGTTGAGATCACATTGCGGTACTTGAGGCGAGCTCCCCAGTCCTGCTCTGGGGTTGCCGGAACCAGTCCGAAGAGGTCGTAGTAACCGGGGGGTACATAGATGAGGCGGCGATAGATGCCGACATCGTCTTGCGGGTAGGCGCGGCGATGCTCATCAAGGTTCAGGGCCGGGGTAAAGCCCCAGACCTCGGCGCCATGCTCAAAGGCCGCTCTGGCCACGGCATAGGGTATGCCGCTGCAGGCGCCGGTAATGACGATGCAGCCGCGCTCGGCAAGAGCCTGACCCAGCTCGCGGGCCAGACCAAGGGCGTGTTCGCTCTCGACAATGTTCGAGCCATAGACGCCAATTTTGAAGGGCATCCTCTTCTCCTCCTTTGCTTCTTGACTATGCTGGTGCTGGACTGCCTGGTCAGATAAGCGGCCTACTGGACTTTGCTTCCCCTGACCACGGCTATGTTAGCTCTCCCACTCCGCTGGAGAAAGGAGGCCCTCGTTGGCAATTTCGGAGGCAACGTAGTAGCGCAGGACCATCGCCGGCGAGTTCCATCCCCCGGCTTGCTGGAGCTGGGCCAGGTTGCGCTGCCGGCGAGCGTGATAAGTTGCCCAGTAATGGCGACAGTCATGGGGAGAGAGGTGATCAATGCCAAGCTGGTCGCCGAGGTCCTTGAGCAGATACTCGACCAGACGCGGGCTAATGTGGCGGCCTTTGTACCCTGGGAACAGATAGCGTTCGCCGGCGACGTCGGGAAGGTAGGCATGCAGGGCCTGGAGACAGTCGGCAGACAGGCGATGGGTCTGCTCTTTGTCGACCTTTTCACGGTAGAAGCGCAACAGGCCGCGGCTAAGCTGGACGTCCTTGACCTGGAGGGCCACCAGCTCGCCGACGCGCAGCCCCAGGTCGAGAAGCAGGCAAAGGATGACGCGGGCGCGCCGCCCCTGGGGAGTGCTGGTGTCGTGGCAATGCTTGAGCCAGGCGACTTGCTCCTCCGTGAGCATATTCGGCTCCGCCTTTTTGGGGCCGCGCCGGCTGATGGGACGCTGGCGATCGATCTGGCGGCCTTCCTTGTGACGATAGCCCTGGACGCGGCTGATGCGATAGAGTTCTTCCTGGCTCAGGACGCCAGCATCGGCGGCCAGACGACAGTAGCGTTTGAGCGTGGAGAGGCGCACGTTCATTGTGTCGATGGCGTAGCCCCGGCGCTCCATCCAGCTCAGAAACAGCTGGATCAGGCCGGCGCTGACAAAGCGCCAGGTCGAGGCTTCCAGAAAGAGCGCCTGGGTAAGGGTAGCGACGTCTGTCTGCAGGCTGACACCAGTGGCGCGTGCCCCGGCCTCGAGGCAGAAGGTTGCGAAGGCTTTGAGATCCCAAAGCTGCCGAATACGCGTGTTATGGGCCTGGCGCCGATGGTAACGGGCAAAGACTTCGTGCTGGGCGTAGAGATCTGCTATGTCGGCAATGCGCCTCAGGAGGTCCAGGTCCTCTCCCGCTAGGGCGCCCAGGCCCTCGCTCCTCTCCGCAGCAGCAGGCGTTTCTTCCGCTCGCTCGCGTACAACTCCTGTCAGGATGGGCTGCACCGGTAGGAGGAGCGCGGCGGTGCGTCGATCTGCGTGGCGGGAGTGCGGTCTCTTCGTGCTCATATTATAGCTCTATTCTTCTAAAATATATCTTTGCCTTTCTATGAAGTATAGATGTTCAGGAGTAGGTTTGTCAAGAGGGCAGGGCGCGGAGTCTTGCTGGGGAAGCGGCTAGGCCACAGGGGGGACGATGAGCTGTTACAGAGGATGTGGCGGTATTGATATGCGATCTTGAGGAAGGCAGGGCAGTGCTCTGCCTATGGTACAAGGGAGGCACAAGTATGAGTGATACATTGAACGGTACCTTTGAGCTGCAGACGGAGAGAGAAGAGATGTTTTGGTGGCCGTTGCTCTTTGAGGCGTTAAGCTGGCACGGCTTTCATTTTACCGCGCCGGGAAAGCCCGCTGGGATGGGCTACTACTTCTACCGGTCCTACCTGCAGGAGGAGGATAGCGACTTTGTATGTGCCTCTTTCCGCGAGCTGTGGGAGAGGATCGTAGGTCGTCAGGCCCAGATCATGGTGTCGCTGTGGTCCTCAACCGCTGATCCCTTTCCCCTGGATCTCCTGATCGCGTTGAGGGAGAACGCCTCTGGACTCAGCGTCTCGCTGGGATGTGATGATGCGTACCTGAGTCCAGATGATATCGACCCCGGAACGGTCAAGGAACGGCTCCGGCTGCTTTGGACATGCTGCAAGACGCTCTTTGTGGTCTGTCAGCCCTGTCGTGGAGAGATGAGCTGGGGGGAAGCAGCCCCAGGCACACCGGTGCTGGCGAGCTTTGGGCAACCGCTCGAGGTATCCGAAGAGGCGCGGCAGAGGCAGCGACTGCAGGTGCAGGAGCAGGTGTTGCCAGGGGGCAAGCGGATCTTTGTGGCGCAGCCCTGGTACGTGAGGGGACGGCACGGGGAGCTGGCTTACTGGCCTCTGGAGGACTAAGCACTTTGAGGGCTACCGATGGCTGCTGATCATTAGGAGCTTGCTGGATTCCCTGGCGGTTCTGGAGCTGGTGAAGCGAGGGACAGAACGACAAGGGGGCAAGGCCGTCGCCACAGTTGATCTTCTCTGCGTAAGATCTGACGAGGGCTGCCCATGACCGGCGTCCTGCACGTAGCAGAGTGTCTTATAGTCTAGCTAGCCCGCCGATCATGAGAGGTAGAGAGGCAGGCTCTGCCGCGCCTCGTGCCACCGCACGTGCAAGCAGCCCCTGCTGAGGGAAGAGGCTCAAGTGCACAGCGAGGAGTGCGCAGCGAGTGATCAAGGCGTGCATCAGCAAGCCAGACCATCCAAGAGACCCCCAGTTGTAGGGCGTGTGGAGAGCAAGCGGCCACTCTGTCTACAGAAGCCCTTCGGCTTGATCTAGGGAAGTTTGCGGCGGCCCGACCTGAAGTTGCCGCTCAGCTAGCAAGCAGAGTCGCGGCCAAAATTTCGTATTTTCCCGACTAATACGAAATTTGTCACCGCCCAGCGTTGCGGTCCGTCCACTGCAGAATCGGCCAAGGATTAACGACAATTTGCCTCTCCTCCCACGCCTGGGGGAGGCTATACTCCTCTCAGGATCTGCTCCTGATCCTCTGTGATGTGACGCCTGCGCACGCGCGCTCGCTGCGTGGCGTGTTCCTACTGCTCCCTTGGGCAGCAAAACGGCTAGTAAAGACCTTTAGAGGTGTAACATGGAGTATGCAAAACTAGGAAGGACCGGGCTAGAAGTTTCACGCATCTGTCTCGGCTGCATGAGCTTCGGTGACCCCAACCGCTGGATTCACGCCTGGGTCCTCGACGAAGAACAGAGCCGGCAGATTATCCGAAAAGCCCTTGACCTGGGGATCAACTTTTTCGATACAGCCAATGTCTACTCGCTTGGCATGAGTGAGGAGATCCTTGGGCGCGCACTCAAGGACTTTGTCAAGCGGGACGAGGTTGTCATCGCCACGAAAGTCTTCTTTCGCATGCGTGAGGGGCCTAATGGCGCTGGCCTGTCGCGGAAAGCCATTCTCAGTGAAGTCGACCACAGCCTCCGGCGCCTTGGAACCGACTACATCGACCTCTACCAGATCCACCGCTGGGACTACCAGACACCGATTGAGGAGACGATGGAAGCGCTCAATGATCTTGTTCGGGCCGGCAAGGTGCGCTACATCGGCGCCTCGGCCATGTACGCCTGGCAGTTCCAGAAAGCGCTCTTCGTGGCCGAGCGGCACGGTTGGAGCCGCTTCATCTCCATGCAGAACCACCTCAACCTGATCTACCGCGAAGAAGAGCGTGAGATGCTCCCCCTCTGTCGCGCCGAAGGCATCGGCGTCATTCCCTACAGCCCCCTGGCATCTGGCAGACTGGCCCGTGATCCCTCGCAGCCCACCACCAAGCGCGCCGAAACGGACCAGATGGCGCGCATCAAATATGACGCCAGCGCCAGCGCTGACCAGCAGATCATCGATCGCGTTGGAGAGCTGGCCAGCCGCTACGGAGTTCCACGCGCGCAGATCGCCCTGGCCTGGCTCTTACAAAAAGATCCGGTGACCGCCCCCATCGTTGGCGCTACCCGAGTCAGTCAACTCGAAGAGGCCGTCGGCGCACTCAACGTTCGCCTGAGTTCCGAGGACATCGCCTACCTGGAAGAACCATACGTCCCTCATCGCGTTGTCGGCCCCGAGTGAGCCGTCCTGCTCGGCTCCCCAGCCTAGAGCTGTAGCCGTAGTGGCAGAGGGCAAAGCAGCGCTGCAGAGGAGGCTGTCCACTCAACCAGAAGCAGCTTCCTCCCACAGCTCACTGAGCCAGCGCCTGGCTCGCCGCAGCCAGCCAGGCCAGGCGCTGGCCCAGGCCAGGCGCTCGAGCATCTCCTCTGTCTGCTCCTGGGATTGCTCCAGCGCTGTTTCCTCCCCAAAGACAAAGTCCTCCAGCGGGCCATTGATCGTCAAGATGGGCACCATTAACATCAACGCCTCAGCCAGACAAACCGCCTCCTGCCCCTCGGGAGGAAGCAGCGAGCCATAGCCCCGTAAGAATGCCCGCGCGCGCTCAGGCTCCAGACCCCGGGCCACCAGTGGGCGCGTCTGGCCCGTCGCCGGCTGCCAATCCAAAGCACTAAAAGCAAAGAGTGCCGCCGCTACCTCCAGAATGCGCTTCTCCCAGCGCGAAGCATAAAAGTCTGAGACTGAGCAGACCCCCTCAGCGCTAAAGCGCATATGCAGCGCCTGGTAATCCCCATGAATATGGAGCTCGAGCAGCCCCTGAGCAGCTCCTAGCGTCATCATTGCCGCAGGCAGTACCGCCTCCCACTGCTCAACCCACGTCTGCAGCGCGGCAGAGAGGGCACCCACCTCACAGCGCTCAGCCCGCTCCCGCGCCAGATTCAGCCAGCCCTGCACCAGCCCTCCTGCCTGCAACTCCGAAGGCCAGCGATGCTGCGGACCCGGAAAGCGCAGCGAAGCCTCATGCAACTGCGCCAGCGTCCGCCCCGCGGCCTCAACCCAGCGCAGTCCTTGCGGCCCCGCGCTAGCGAAGTCCTCCCCACCTAACCACTGCTGCAGCTCAAAGTGCTCCTCTCCTAGAGTTAGGCAGTACGACCCCGTTGGCGTCTGGCGCAGCGCAGGTACGGGCAAACCGGCCAGACGTAAAAAGCGCTGGAAGCGATAGCAGTGCTCACTGTCCTCACCCGCCGGTCCCTCCGGACGAGGCCGCAGTAGATAAGGCTCCCCCTCAATCTCCAGCAACACCCCTAGTGGCTCAGAGCTATAGGGAGACAGCAACGGACCAAGCGGCTGCCAAGACGGCACACCGAAGCCCTCCATGATCGCTTCCAGGTCAAAGGAGCTGGCCCCGGGCCACTCCCCACGCCTACCTCCGCCAGAATCAGCAGAGAAAAAACCCTCCATGAGCACGCCTCACAATCCAGCAACCAGACCCAGGCCCCTAGACTTCTGTGGGGAGATCAGGGCGCACACCCCACTCATTCCAGGAGCCATCATAGTTCGTCAGATGAGGATAGCCCAGCAGCGCCAGGCTAAAGAGAACAACCGTCGCCGCCACTCCGCCGTTACAGTAGGCAATCACCCGCTCCTCTGGCCGCACCCCAACACGCGCAAACACCTCTGCCAGCTCCTCATTGCTGCGGAACTGCCCTGTGTGAGGATCAACCAGCTCTTCGCGCGGAATATTGATAGCCCCAGGAATATGCCCCCGACGGCCCGGACGGCGCACCACCTGCCCGCTGTACTGTCCTACATCGCGGGCATCAATGACACGCACTCCCTCGCGCCCCAACACGGCCAGCACCTCTTCCGCCGTCGCCCGCAGCTCGGGCTGCACCCGCGGCGTGAAGAGCGCCGGTGGAAACCGCGGTATCTCCATCGTCACCGGGCGTCCCTCGCGTAGCCAGCGCGGAAACCCCCCATTCAGTACCCGTACTTCGCGGTGGCCATAATAGGTTAGCGCCCACCACAGCCGCGTGGCAAACTGCGAGGCAGGATGAGCATCATATGCCACAACGATATGCTCATCTCCTATTCCCAGCCGCCCCAGGACCTCAGCGAAGCGCTCCGGCGGCGCCACCTGAGCCTTTACCTCGCTGTCAGGATCAACAATGTCACTGGTCCAATCCAGATAGATTGCCCCCGGGATATGCCCCTGCTCATATTCCGTCCGTGCACCCTCATAGACGGCCTCCTGCTCACCCGCACCGCACTCCACTGTCCGCACGTAGCCACGCATATCGACGATGCGCAGCCGGGGATCATGCAGGTGCTCCTCCAGCCAGGCCGGCTCGACCAAGAGGCGATCACGCTCTCCACTCGCCATCGTTACCAGCGGCCTCCTTTCTCTTCTCACCAGGAAAACAGACGCTCTGCTTCCGGGTTCTCCGTGCTCACAAAGTGGCCCGGCGTTCCCAGTAACTCGAAGCGCTTCACCCCTGTGATACGCATTGACTGTGAGGGAGTCTGTGTCGTAAGATAGCGTTGGACCGTCAGCCCTAGAGGGCGCGCTAACACGAGGGCCGCCGTCGTAGCCAGTACCACATTGTTGAACGTATTAAACGGGCGCCGCATGCGCGCTACCGTCATTGCTGACAGGCCACTCAGCAAGCCGGCTACCGCTAGATTCGTTCCGCAGCGCTCATGGACCGCCAGCTCTGGCTGCGTGGTACGAAGCAGGTGCAGTGCCTCCTCTGCCGCCGGCAGCACTTCCTCCGTGGGCACATCCCCAAAAACGACAAAGCCCACGGCCGATGAAATTCCCGAGAAACGCACCTCCGGGAACTTGCGACTGAGCAGCACGATGGTGGCATGCTCCAGCGCGTGATTTTGACGCACCGCACTGCCCAACAGTAGCTGTTGCAAAGCCGCATTCAATGGATTGAACGAAGCCATCGCTCGTCACCCTTTCCCAGCAAGGATCACCTGAGTAGCTCAGCTCCATCCCAGCTAGCCCTTGCCGTGCCGAACAAAAACAATACCCTGTTATTTATAAACTATATGAAAGATCAAACGTTCATCGCCGAACTGGATCACGTCGCCATCGCGCAGGATTGTCTGCTGAATGCGCTCGCCATTCACTAAGGTGCCATTGGCGCTTTGCAGATCCTCCAAATACCAATGACCATTATCGAACCATAGCCGGGCGTGGCGCCGCGAGACCGTGCGACCGGTGATAATAAAATCATTGCCATTGGTGCGCCCGATCGTCGTCACATCCTGATGGAAGCGGAAAGAGCGACCAGCGAGCGGCCCACTCTGCAGCGTCAAGCTGGCCAGCACGACGCGTCCCTGAGCATCCACATAGCGATCTTTCGCCGCCTTGCGATCAGCCAGCTCATAACCGCACGTAGTACAGAACAGACGAGTACTGGGATTAGGAGTGCCACAGCGAAAACAGGTCAGCGTCACCGTGGGGAAGGGCGTAGCCGAAGTAGGCGAGGCCGGACCCGCACCTGCATGAGCAGGCAGCGTCGGAGCGAAGCCCTGACCCACACTGGACCCCCCGAAAGGGCCTGACGCAGCGGACCCCCCAGGGGCTGTAGCGGGCTGCTGCCCGCCACCAGAGGCAGCAGGCCAGGTGCTCGCTTGAGGAGACAGCGTCGTAGAGGGGCCTAGTCCGACGGAACCACCTCCCTCGAAGGTCGAAAGGCCAGCCGACAAACGCCAGGGATGTGGCATCGGCAAATGCGCCGCCTGCAGCGCCGCAGCCAGCGCCACCACCACCTCCTCAATCGACTGGTAGCGATCAGCAGGAGCCTTGGCAGTCATCTTCACCACCACTTGCTCAACGGCAGCCGGCACCCCAGCCTGACGCAGCAAGTCAACCGGCAGCGGCTCCTGCAAATGCTTCAGCGTCACACTGACCGGGTTCTCCGCCGTAAAGGGCACCCGTCCCGTCAAACATTCGAAAAAGACAATGCCCAGAGAGTAAATGTCGCTCCGTTGATCAACGGCCTGGCCCGTGCTCTGCTCTGGAGACATATACTGCGGCGTCCCGATGCCAACCCCAGCACGCGTCAGCTGTGTCGTCCCCTCCAGAATCTTGGCGATCCCAAAATCGGAGAGCAGGAGATGACCATCGCGGCGCAAAAGCATATTGCTCGGCTTCACATCGCGATGGACAATATGATGGCTATGGGCACAGCGTAACCCCTCCGCCGCCTGCAGCAAAAAGTCAACAGCCTCCAGCAGCGACAGCGAGCGGCTCTTCAGGCGGTCCCGCAACGTTCCGCCATCGACATACTCCATCACGATGTAGGTGATCTTATCCTGCTCGCCAAAATCATGGATCTGCACGATATGGGGATTTGCCAGCTTAGCGATCGAGCGAGCCTCCTGCTCAAAACGTTTGACAAACACAGGATCATGGGCATAGCGTGCCGGCAGCACCTTGATCGCCACATAGCGATCAAGCGCCGGTTGATAGGCCTTAAAGACGGCCGCCATCCCGCCTGCGCCAAGCGGCTCTACGATACGGAATTGTCCCAAGGATCGCCCAACGAGGGCCTGGAGATCATCAGCATGCCCCTTCTGCCGGGCATAGGGATTCTCTGGTGGTTGCATAGCCGGCTCATTTCCTCGATTCCTGCCATCAGTTGAACGACTCCAGAGCGTCCCTCTCCCCCTCCCCTCAGCCAGGCTTGTCCGCTTCCAGTGCGCTGACCCGCCGTGCTGCCTTTGGGCATGCCAGCGCGTCCCCCTGCTCCCCGCTGGCAAGAAGGGTCCGCCGGGAGCGGACAGCACAGCTTTGATTATCGCCTAACAGACGGCCCCTGTCAATTGAAGCAAACACCTTGTCGGCGAGGCTGCTCCCTCCCGGCCCCTCCGCCAGCGTTCAGGTCTGGCGCCTACCACCCGCTCACTGCTCAGCCCTCCAGGAGCAGCCGCTCAGGGTCCTCCAGAAGCTCCTTGACACGGACCAGGAACTGCACGGCCTCCCGGCCATCGACAACACGATGGTCGTAAGACAGCGCCACGTACATCATCGGGCGCACGACTACCTGCCCATCAACCACGACTGGACGCTCCTGGACCTTATGCATCCCCAGAATACCTACCTGGGGGCCGTTGAGAATCGGCGTCGAGAGCAGCGAGCCGAAAACGCCACCATTGGTGATGGTGAACGTGCCTCCCTGTAGATCGGCTAGCGTGAGTTGGTTGCTACGCGCCCGCTGGGCCAGCTCCGCGATCTCCTTTTCGATCTCAACAAAGCTCTTGCGATCGGCATCGCGCACAACAGGCACGACCAGGCCCTCATCGGTGCTAACAGCAATGCCGATATCGTAATAATGCTTGACCACCAGCTCGCGCCCCTGCAGCTCCGCATTCAGATAGGGGAAAGCCTTAAGCGCACCCACGACAGCCTTAGTGAAGAAGGACATGAAGCCCAACGAGATGCCATAGCGCTGCTTGAACTCCTCACGGTGGCGTGCCCGCACCGCCAAAATGGCGCCCATGTCAACCTCATTGAAGGTGGTCAGCATGGCTGCCGTGTGCTGCGCTTCCACCAGACGCTGAGCAATCGTCAGGCGCCGACGCGAGAGCCGAATACGCTCCTCCCGTCGGAACTCAGACGTCAACAGTGGCGGAGGCTCAAGCGCCGACTCCCTCTGAGCGGCACGCTCTTCAACTCCCACTGTCCCAGCACCTACGCGGGCCGTTACCCCATCAGCCGCCCCTACGCGGGCCTCCGCACTGGCTGATGGAACTGCTGTTCGCTCCGCCTGCCTCTGCTCCTGTGCCTGATCCCGGCCTTGCTGGCGAGCTTGCTGCTGCTCAAGATACTGCAGAACATCGTCTTTGGTCACGCGACCATGTGGGCTGCTGCTCTTGACTTGCGAGAGATCCACGTTGTACTCAGCGGCAATACGACGGGCCAGCGGCGAAGGGGGACGCTGGCCATCAGCCAGCCGTGAACCTGCCGGGGCGCCCTCGACCTGCCCTCCTCCCTCAACTTGTACCGTCGGGGACTGGGCTGCACCTGAGGTCGGTGAGGCCACCCCCTCGCCCGCCCCAGATGCTGGAGCCACACGCTCTTGCGCCCCCACAGCCGCGGCGTCTAGCCGGGCTAGCACTTCGCCAACAGCGACATCATCACCCTCGCGCTTGACGATCTCGGCCAATACCCCGTCGTGATCCGCTGTTACCTCAACACTGACCTTGTCAGTTTCCAGCTCCGCCAGCACCTCGCCCTGACGGACCTGTTCCCCCTCTCGCTTGAGCCAACGCGCTACCGTGGCCTCAACCACCGATTCGCCCAGGTTGGGAACACGAACATCTATCCTCATTTCCTTGCTCTGCCTTTCCTGCTGCAGTGCTGACTTTCGCTTGGGCTGAGGGCCATGGTCTCCCATCAAAGGCACCACTCAGCTAACCGCGAACCAGCGCACCGCTGTCGTAGGTTCTGGAGTGCACTGGCTTCTGGTATTATAGCATTGTGCATCCGGGCCGGGTCGGCTTGAGCCTGTCGACATCTGGCCTGATCACCACTGTGTGCAGGCTCGCTTGTCTGACTCAGGCCGACCCTGGCCCCCGCTCCTAGCGTCGGCGCTTGCCCGCTGGCGTCTCGCCGAAGCGCTTTTCTACCACCAGACCGGCCTCACCAAGCAAAGCCCCCTCAATCAAAGTCCGTTGCTCGGCCTCGTAGCGGTCCATAAAGCCGGTGGCTGGGCTGGCGCTCTCAGGACGGGCCAACACGCGCAGCGTCACCTGGGACACCGGAAGAGAAGCCAGCAGCGTATGCAAACGTGGCCCCATATAGCTCCAGGCTCCCATATTCAGCGGCTCCTCCTGCACCCAAACCACTTCCTGCACAGCCGGATAGCCGCTCAACACTTGCCGTAGCTCCTCCTCAGGGAAAGGATACAACTGCTCCAGGCGTACCACGGCCACCTCACCGGCTTGCATCCGCTGCTCACTGGCCAGCAGATCAATGGCGATCTTCCCACTGCACAACAAGACACGGCGGATGGCATCTGCTCGCTGCTGCGCCTCAGCATCATCAAGCACCGGCTGGAAGCAGCCACGTGTCAGCTCCTCCAGCGTTGCTGCCGCCAGTGGATGGCGCAACAGACTCTTGGGGGTCAACACGACTAGGGGGAGCGGATGATGCTGGAGGCTGTGCGCCTGCTGGCGCAACAGGTGATAGTACTGCGCTGCTGTTGAACAGTTGGTCACACGCCAGTTGTAGTTCGCGGATAGCTGCAAGAAGCGCTCCAGGCGCGCGCTCGAATGGTCAGGCCCCTGGCCCTCATAGCCGTGCGGCAGGAGCAGCACCACCGATGACTGCTGACGCCACTTCGCTCGCCCCGAGGCAATGAACTGATCGATAATGACCTGGGCGACATTGGCGAAATCGCCGTACTGGGCCTCCCACAGCACGAGCGCCTCCGGCGCCTGCACACTATAGCCATATTCGAAACCCAGGACCGCTGTCTCCGTCAGCGGACTATTATAGATGGCAAAGCTGGCACGCGCCTGAGAGAGATGCTGCAAAGGAACATAGCGCTCGCCCGTGCGACTATCGTGCAGCACCGCATGGCGCTGGCTAAAGGTACCTCGCTCCGAATCCTGACCGCTGAGGCGAATCGGAATCCCATCGGCCAGAATCGAGGCAAAGGCCAGGGCTTCGGCGTGGCCCCAATCAATGCTCCCATGCTCCAGCGCATCAGCACGACGCTGCAGCACACGGGCCAGGCGCTGATGCACAGTGAAACCCTGGGGCCAGCGCAATAGCTCGCGATTAAACTGGCGCAGTTGCTCTGCTGATACCGGTGGGGCAGGCTCTAACTCCACCGCCAGCCCGTTCTGCCCATTTCCCCCCAATTGTTCGAAGCGTCGTGGATCTTCATCAACCTCCTGCTTTGCCCGTCGCAAGGTCGCAAAGGCCTCCTCCACCATCTGCTCACATTCCTGGGCCGTTACCACTCCCTGCTCTTGCAGGCGCCGTGCATACAGCTCGCGAACCGTTGGATGCGCGCGGATCAGCTCATAGAGCTGTGGCTGCGTGAAGGCTGGCTCATCCCCCTCATTATGTCCCCAACGTCGGTAGCCGACCAGCTCAATCAGAATATCCTTGTGAAACTCATCGCGGTAGGCATGGGCCAGGCGGATGGCCGTCAGCGCCGCCTCGGGGTCATCGGCATTCACATGGATAATCGGGATGCTAAAACCTTTGGCCAGGTCGCTGGCGAAGAGCGTCGAGCGGCTTTCCTGCGGCTCGGTTGTGAACCCGAGCTGATTATTGAGGATAATATGGATCGTGCCCCCGACCGAGTAGCCCTGCAGATGCCAGAGATTCAGCGTCTCGGCGACCACGCCCTCGCCTGGGAAAGCGGCATCGCCGTGGATCAAGACCGGCAACGTCCCATCTAGCTCCTGACGCGGAGCTCCAGGCCGATCGCGGCGCTCCTGGGCTGCGCGTGTCATGCCCTCGACCACTGGATTAACGAACTCCAAATGACTGGGGTTGGGAGCTAGGATGACCTTGAGGGCCACCGAGCGCTCTCCGCCGAGCAGGTGCTCCGCGCCAAGGTGATACTTGACATCGCCGCTCCAACCAAAGCCAAAGGTATCGGTGAGCGGCACTCCCTCCTCATGGCGCGTATGGGCGAACTCCGCCAGAATAGCCTGATAGGACTTGCCCAGGACATGCGCCAGCACATTGAGACGTCCGCGGTGGGCCATGCCGATGATCACCTCGCGCGTCTCTGACTCCAGCGCGCAGCGGATCAGCTCATCGAGCATCGGCACCAGGACATCGCAGCCCTCAATCGAAAAGCGTTTCTGGCCTGGATAGGTCTGGTGCAGGAAACGCTCAAAGACCTCAACCTGGGTCAGGCGCTGGAGCAACTGGCGACTGGCCTGGGGGCTAAGGCGACGCTGGAACAACTGCAGACCGACGGCGTCGCGTAGCCAAAGGCGCTCATGGGGACTCTTGACCTGATCGAACTCATAGCTGATCGTCCCTGAGTACATGGCGCGCAGACGCTGGATCGCTTCCAGCGCGTTGCGGGCTCCCTCCGCGGCATGCCCACCAACCACACTGGCCGGCAAGTGCGCCAGATCCTCTTCGCTGAGCCCGTGGCTCTCTGGCAAGAGGGCGGGATCTCCCTGGGGAGGCCGCCCAAGAGGATCAAGCTGCGCTGCCAGGTGCCCACGCTCGCGAATGGCATGCGCTAGAGCCACTGCGGCCACGACTTTCTCTACAGCCAACGGCGCCCCCTCGGCCCTTGCCGGAGCCAGGCCCTCTACCTCCTCTTCAACTACCACCGGCTTCCAGCGGGCAAAGATTGCGCGCGTGTTCTCATCTACTGACGAGGGATCAGTGCGATACCGTTCATACAGATCTAGCACATAGCCTGCATTTGGTCCATAAAATGTCTGTAAATTATCCATTGGTTTCCTTTATGCGGCTTGACACAGAGTGATGAATATGGCATACTCAACGCGGTAGCCTTTATCCACCGAAGCGGACACAAGCACACAGTCCAAACAGATGCGAAGAGGGAGCCAGTAGGCCGCTTCCCTGGCGACAGAGAGTCCGGGTCAGGTGAGAGCCGGATGCTAAGGAGCAGGCCGAAGATCACTCCTGAGCAGCTAGCAGAACGCGTAAGCGAGTAGAGCTAGCCGGCGCCTCTCCGTTACCAGAGAGGGCCGCCTGTCTCAACCTCTCGATGGCTCCGCCCTGGGGCCGGTGCGACTACCGGCGCCAGCAGTCGCGGGACACGCACCTGGGCGCCTGGGCGCTCGCAGGAACGTGCAAGAAAAGCTCAAGCGTGCCACGCTGGCCCGATCATGCTGAGGGCGGGGGACCGACAAATAGTATATCACATCGAGAGAGACGGCGGCATGGAGCGAGTTGCGACGGGTGCCGGATAGGCCAGGTCAGACTGACAAGCAACGGCGCCGCTTGAGAGCGCGAGGACGAGGGATGATTGGGCGGGGCCTCTCAGGGGATCACTGAGGTCGCCAGGCCAAGCAGGCAAGACAGCGTGAGAGCTGGCGGGGCTGTTCCTTTCAGGGACGGACCCGGCACAGGTGCCTAGTCGTGACTAATGCGGGTGGTACCGCGGGAAGTCCTCTCGTCCTGCACGGATGAGAGGTTTTTTTATATGGCGATCGGAGCTTGCAGGATGAAGACGAAGCTGATCTACCTGGAGAATAGCTATACCTTTGAATGCAGCGCCAAAGTCGTTGCCACAGAGGGCGATGAGCTGGCCCTCGATGCCACCGTCTTCTATCCCGGCGGCGGAGGCCAGATGGCCGATCGCGGCACACTCTCCTGGGATCATGGGCGCCAGCAGGCCAGGGTCATCGCTCTGCGTAAACAGGACGAGGTTGTCTGGCACCTGCTCGACTGCCCTCCCCCACCCGTGGGCACCGACCTGACGGCTTGCATCGACTGGGAGTTCCGCTACAGGATGATGCGCACCCATACAGCTCTGCATCTGCTCTGCGGCGTGATCTGGCAGGAGTTCCGCGTCCCGGTAACCGGTGGCCAGATGTACCCAGATCGGGCACGGATGGACTTTGCAATGGAGGGCCTAACCAAAGAGCGTCTGGCCTTCATTGAGCAGCGCGTCAATGAGGCCATCGAGGCCGATCTGCCTATCCGAGTTTATACCCTCCCCCGGGAAAAGGCCTTCGCCATCCCTGACCTCATTCGCACTCGTACCAATCTCTTGCCTCCCGACCTGGAGGAGGTGCGCATTGTCGAGATCGTCGGCCTTGATCTGCAGGCCGATGGGGGCACCCATGTCCGCCATACTAAGGAGGTCGGCGGCATTCGCATTGTGCGCGCCGAAAACAAAGGGCGGCTCAATAAGCGCCTCGAAATCCAATTGGTCGATGAGCCACCAGGCTCTGCCTCCGGGGCGACTCAACCGTAGCAGAACAGACCCGCAAGAAGCTCGACTTAGCTCGGCCAACCCATCGTCTTTGCTAGCACCTAGTACCAGGCAAGGCTACAACACATTTGTCAGTGAGCGAGGAGGAAGCTGACGTGTCTGGAGAAGCAAGTGTCTTTCGGCCCGTGATCGCAGCTGATCGCGTCGACTATCCGGCCCTGGAGCACGAGATTCAGCGGTGGTGGGATGAACATGGCGTGCTCCAGCGCTACTTGCACCGCAACGACCAGAGTGACAAGCAATATTCTTTCCTGGATGGCCCCATGACGGCGAACAATCCGATGGGAGTCCATCACGCCTGGGGTCGCACCTACAAGGACCTCTTCCAGCGCTTCAAGACGATGCAGGGGTACCGGCAGCGCTACCAGAACGGCTTTGACTGCCAGGGCCTGTGGGTTGAGGTCAATGTCGAACAGGAGCTAGGACTCAAGAATAAGCGGGAGATTGAGCAGTTCGGCATTGCACGCTTTGTTGAGCTGTGTAAAGAGCGCGTCTTCCGCTTTGCCCGCCGCATTACTGAGCAGTCGATTCGGCTCGGCTACTGGATGGACTGGGGCAACGACTACTACACGCTCTCTGATGAGAATAACTATACGATCTGGCATTTTCTGAAGCGCTGCTACGAGCGCGGTCTTATCTACAAGGGGCACGATGTCATGACCTGGTGTCCCCGCTGTGGGACTGGTATCTCTAACATGGAGACCCTGTCGGAGGACTGGCATGAAATCAGCCACCTGAGTCTCTATGTCCTCTTCCCATTGGTCGAACGCCCTGGCGAGGCCCTGCTCGTCTGGACGACAACCCCCTGGACCCTGGCCGCGAATGTGGCCGCCGCGGTTCACCCCGAGCTGACTTACGTCAAGGTGGAACAGGATGGCCAGATCTTCTATCTGGCTGAGGAGCGCCTGAGCCTGCTACGGGAGCTGCGCGGGCGCGATAAGGGTGAGTATCGTGTCCTGGAGCGTCTGAAGGGTGAGCAGCTGCTGGGCTGGAGCTACCGCGGCCCCTTCGATGAGCTGCCCGCTGCTCAGGGGGTCAGCCATCGTGTCATCCCCTGGAAGGAAGTCAGCTCGACCGAAGGCACCGGCATTGTCCACATTGCCCCGGGCTGCGGTCGCGAGGACTTCGCGCTGTCGAAAGAATTCGATCTGGCGGTGTTAGCCCCCGTCGACGAGTTTGGCGTTTACGTCGATGGCTACGACTGGCTGACCGGCCAGGCGGTCTCTCAGGTGGCTCGCCCTATCGCCGAGAACTTGGCGCAGAAGGGCCTCCTCTATCGCTCGCAGCAGTACCGCCACCGCTATCCTGTCTGCTGGCGCTGCAAGACCGAGCTGATCTTCCGCTTGGTCGATGAGTGGTATATCTCGATGGAGAAGCTGCGCTACGAGATCATGGAGGTCGCCCGCCAGGTGACCTGGATTCCTGCCTTTGGCCTGGAGCGTGAGCTGGACTGGCTGCGCAACATGGACGACTGGATGATCTCCAAGAAGCGCTATTGGGGCCTGGCTTTGCCTATCTATGAGTGTCAACAGTGCGGGACTTTCGAGGTCATCGGCAGCAAGGAGGAACTGCGCGAGCGCGCTGTTGAGGGCTGGGAGGAATTCGAAGGCCATTCCCCTCATCGCCCTTGGGTTGACGCTGTCAAGATCCGTTGTCGTCAGTGTGGCTCTCTGGTCTCACGCATTAAGGATGTGGGCAATCCCTGGCTGGATGCCGGCATCGTTCCCTTCTCAACCCTGGAGTATCGCCATAACCGCGACTACTGGCGCCAGTGGTTCCCCGCGGACTTCGTGACGGAGTCGTTCCCGGGCCAGTTCAAGAACTGGTTCTATGCGTTGCTGGTCATGAGCACGGTCCTGGAGGGGACAACGCCTTTTAAAACGTTGCTTGGCTACGCGACGGTCCTCGATGAAGATGGCGAGATCATGCATAAGTCGAAGGGCAACGCCATCGACTTCGATGACGCCGCCGAGCGCGTGGGCGCCGATACGATGCGCTGGCTCTATACCAGTCAGGACCCAGAGCAGAATCTGCGCTTCCCGCGCATCCCCACACAGGAGGATGTCGAGCGAGCGGCACGCGAAGGGGTCCCGGTACGCCTGAGCGAGAAATGGATGCTGGTCCGCCGGGCCCTTGATAAGGTGTGGAATATCTACTGGTTCTTTGTGACCTACGCCAATATCGACCGCTTCAATCCAAGGCGCTATCAGCTCCCGGTGGAGCAGCGCAGCGATCTGGATCGCTGGATTCTCTCAGAGCTGCAGCAGACGATCCTGGAGGTAACTGCCTGCCTCGAACGCTACGATAGCGCCCACGCTACGGCGGCCCTGCAAGAGTTCATCGAGAACCTCTCGAACTGGTATCTGCGCCGCAGCCGTGAGCGTATCTGGAAATCGGAGCTGGATGATGATAAGTTGGGCGCTTATCTGACGCTGTACGAGTGCTTGACCACCCTGGTGACGCTGTTGGCCCCCTTTGTGCCCTTCTTCTCCGAAAGCCTCTATCAGAATCTGGTCCGCAGTGTTAATCAAGAGGCACCGCTCAGCGTGCATCTCTGTGATTGGCCCCAGGCCCACCAGGAGCTGATCGATGAGGCCCTGACTCGTGATACGCATCTGGTCATGCGCGTTGTCGGCCTGGGTCGCGCCGCTCGCGAGAAGGCTCAGATTCGCGTCCGCCAGCCGCTCAATGCCCTCTATGTGCGCTTACCCTCGCAGGCCGAGCAGGAGGCCCTGCTGCGCCTGAAAGAGCAGGTTCTAGAGGAGCTGAATATTAAGCGCTTGGAGCTGCTCAGCGACGATAGCGAGATGCTGGCCTATACGCTGCGTGCTCAGGCACGCGTCCTGGGTCCCAAGTACGGACCTCTGGTGCAAAAGATCTTGGCTACGCTCAAGAACCTGGATGCCCAGGCGGCCAGCGAGGCCGCTCGCCAGTTGCGCGAACGGGGCGCTTTGACTCTTTCGGTCGAGGGCCGCGAGGTGACCTTGACCCCCGAGGAGGTCGAGGTGATCGCGACGGCTCGCCCCGGCTATGTAACCGCTGAAGAGCGCGGCGCAGTGGTCGTCTTGGAAACAACGATTACCCCTGAGCTGCGCGAGGAAGGGCTGATCCGCGACCTGACGCACTATGTCCAGGATATGCGCAAGCGGGCGAATTTGAAGATCGAGGATCATATTCAGCTCGCTATCTGCGCCGATGAGGAGCTAGCGGCTATGGTGCAGCGCCATGCTTCGGAACTGCAAGAGGAGACGCTCGCCGATAGCCTGCGCGTCGAGACGACCCCGTTTGCTGAGGCGCTCCCTGGCGAGCTGTATCGCGAAACCCTCTCGCCGTCGTCTGCGCGCAAGCTGGAGAGCTATACGGTCCAGGTGGTGATCGCAGCTTCCCAGCCCTCAACCTCCGCCCGCTAGCTGACGGATTAGTAAGCCCACCACCGGGCTCCGCTCATCTCCCTGGCGCAGCGCAACCCAGGGCAGTGCAACCGGCGCAGCCTTCGCTGGTCGGAGAGTAGCCTGATCGGTTCAGAGCAGTGGCAGACTTCCTGCTCATGCGTTTCTATGCAACGGTAGGCTAAGCTCAACTGCATAACACTGGTATGGTCTGGGAATACTGCAATGGGTACGCTGCGATCTGCGTGGAAAGAGGCGGCTTGGGCCTTCGGACTCAGCCGCCTCTTGCTGCTCCTTGTTACCTATGTTGGCGGGGTCCTGCTCCGCCCCAAAAATATGGCCTCTATTCCTTGTGTACAGAACGGGCTGCGCTTCTGCTTGCTCGGCTGGTATCGCTGGGATGCTGAGGCTTTCGGGCGCATCGCGCATGTGGGTTATCGCTCCATCGCGGATGTGGCCTTTTTCCCTCTGTGGCCCTGGCTGATCCGTCTCGGGGCCGCCGTTCTCGGTAACCATTTCCCTCTCTCATTTCTTCTGTCAGAACTGCTGCTTTCAAATCTTTTCTTCTTTGGTGCCCTTATTCTGCTATACATCCTGGCTAGAGAGAGCTTGGCTTGCGATCCACTTCAGGCTCGCAAGCTGCTCTGGTACCTGACGTTCTATGCCTATGCGATCTTTTTCTTCGCCGGCTACAGTGAGTCACTTTTCCTCTTCCTTACGCTGGCGATCTTTCTTCTGTTGCAAGGTGCAGCGCTCTGGCGCTGGTGGTTAGCGGGCCTGCTGGGCTGCGCTGCGGCCTTGACGCGCTCGACAGCCATTGTGCTGATGGTACCTTTCTTGTTCTTCTCGGTTGAGCGCTTCTGGCGTGCTCCCTCGCTCTCGGCAGACCCAGGAGCGACGGCTCTGGAGGCGGTTCCCTCCTGGCGCCTGTGGCTGCGACGCCTGCTGGCTATCTTGCCGGCCTTCTTGATTCCGGCGACGGTGGCCGCCTATATGCTCTACCTGGGGTGGCGCTTTGGCGATCCTTTTGTCTACAGCCGGATGGAGCGCACTGTCTGGGGACGGCAGTTTGAATGGCCGTGGGTGGCTTTTGGTCCGGCGCTGGGGGCGCTGCTGAGCGGTCCACTCCATACGGAGATGGCGGCGCGCAATCTGATGGATCTCCTCTTCACACTGCTGCCGTTAGGAATCCTGGTCGTCGGCTGGCGCCAGCTTTCTGCGGCCTACCGCTTTTTCTCTCTGGCGCTGGTGCTCTTTGCTCTTTGTTTCCCGCTCACCTCGGGCGAGACCCTGGCTTCGCAGCCACGCTATCTGATGATGGCCTTTCCACTTTTCCTGGTATTGGCGCACTGGAGCAAGCGTTTCCCCAGCTTCGATCTGGTCTACGGGGGCTTCTGCGCTCCCCTCTTTGCCTTCAACGCTTTGCTCTTTACTCTGCATTACTGGGTTGCCTGAGGCCGATCCTGACTCGTGGCCTCGCTGCTGGTGGTGTGATGGGCTTTGGCCCTTGCTAGCCTGGCAATGCAAGCCACGAGGTGCTATAGTGTACAATACTCCCCTCTCCCGCCCCCCGGCTCGCAAGAGGGGTGGCGGAAAAGCAGGCTCGCGATGGCTAAAGATACCGGGCGGCAGGGTGGAGAGGGTCAAAAGACAAGCAAGTGGCAAGGCCAAGACAAGGCAAGTGTGGAAGGAGCAGACAGAGCGTGGCTGAAGAGCTGATCCGTGATCCTCTGCTGGGTGAGCAGCGGCTCAGCGAGTCCGTGCTGCTGGCGGTGCTACACTCGGCGCCGTTGCAGCGCTTGAAGGGCGTGCATCAGGCCGGGGCCTCTTACCTGGTACGTGCAGGACGCGATACGACGCGCTATGAGCACTCGCTTGGGGTGATGCTGTTGATTCGCCGGCTCGGCGGTGGTCTGGAGGAGCAGCTAGCAGGTTTGTTGCATGATGTCTCTCATACGGCCTTCTCTCATGTGGCCGACTATCTGTTCTCCTGCTACGAGGAGGACTATCATGAGCAGCATCTGCGGCAGGTGCTTGCACGCTCGGAGCTGCCTGCACTGCTACGCTCCTCAGGGTTCGATCTAGAGCGAATTCTCGCTTTTGATCACTGGCCGCTGCTAGAGCAGCCTGTTCCTGAGTTGTGTGCCGATCGCGTAGATTATACACTGCGTGACTTGTGGCATGCGGGTTACTTGACGCGGCCAGCAGTCGAGGCTTTCCTCCAGACGCTCTGTGTTTGGGAAGGGCGCATCGTGGTGGTCAGCCGCGATGCTGCTATGTGGTTTGTCCATCAGTACGTGCGCCTGGTAACGGAACTGTTTATGCATCCGGTGGAGATGTTCGCTGACTACCAGCTAGCACGAGCTTTGCGTCTGGCTTTAGATGAGGGCCTGCTGCGCGAGGAGGAGCTGTTTCTAGAAGATGCTGAACTGCTAGCCCGGCTGCGTCGTGCAGCTCATCCTGAGATCGCTCGTTGCCTGAGCTTGCTCCAGCCCGGACTAGAGGTACAGGAGGTCTCTGCCGATCAGCCTTTTGATGTTTACGCCCGGGTCAAGCCGCGCATGGTTGATCCTCTCGTGCTCCAGGAGGATGGACGCCTGGTTCGCTGCTCGGCGCTCGATGCGGAGCTGGCAGCTCTACAACAGGCTGTGTTACACAAGGCAAGGCGTGGTAGCTATCTGCGCCTCTGTCGCTGAGCGAGGCAGCGAATAGCCCACGCCTCGGCCAGGTTGGGTGTGCCTGGTGTTGCCTGGTGTTGCCTGACCTCTGTCCTTCCCTGGGCAGGACTCAGGAGACGAAACCTTTGCGACGCATCTGCTCCAGGTCGTAACGCGCTGGCTCCAGCGGGCTGAGGCCGGCCAGCGCACAGGCTTGCCCGATGAGTGCAAAGCCCAGGCTCAGGCCCTCAATACGGTGAGTGTGCTCAGGGCTGGCGAGGGCACTGAGGCAGGCTTGCTGTTGCTCAACTGCCAGTTCTTCGCTGACGGTTGCCTGGTAGCCTGTCAGGAGGGCCTGATGAGGCTGGAAGTCTTCGTACCGCAGTTGGTGCGTGGCGGCCAGCAACAGCAGCCAGTAGCCGACTTGACTGCCCTCTAAGATGGTATCAGCCTGGAGATTCTGATGGCGGTGTGTCCCCTCAAGCACGCCGGCCAGCTCCTGCAATTCATCAGCAAGCCGTCCAAGCAGGTAAGTGGGATTGCGCTCCTGCAACAAACGTGAGGTATGGGACTGCTCGCTCAAATCATGGTCGCGCAGATAGAGATAGGCCGTGTAGAGCTGACGGAGCAGCGTCTCTAGTTGCTGGCCAAGGGTCTCATTTGCAGCCTTCTCACTGTCTGCCTCACGAGGAAGCCTCTCCTCTGGCGTTGGCTGCTGTGTTGCCGAGGCCAACCCTGTTGTCGACGCCGAGATCTCGCCGACGTTGGGCTGCTGGAGCTGGCGGTCAGGATAACCGTAGACCTCTGCTGGATCAAAGAGGCGCGTAGCTACCAGCTCATAGCGGCCATCGGGGAGCAGACGCCGGTAGTAGCAGCTACGATAGCCCTCGTGGCAGGCAGCTCCGCCTTGCTGGACTACGCGGATCAGCAGGCTATTTTCCTCACAGTTGACCAGGATAGCGCGCACCTGCTGAGCATGTCCAGACTGCTCGCCCTTGCGCCAAATGGCCTGGCGCGAGCGGCTATAGAAGTGGGTATAGCCGGTTTCGCGCGTCAGGCGCAGGGCTTCCTCATTCATGAACGCGACCATCAGCACCTCATTGCTCTCATCATCCTGGATCACAGCCGGAATCAGCCCCTGGCGATCAAACTTCAGCGCCATCTCTGTTTCCTCCTCCTCCGCTTGTCTCTTCCTCATCCCAGCGCACGGCTACCCCTCGCGTGCGTAAGTAACGCTTGGCATCAGCAATACGGTACTGGCCAAAGTGGAAAATCGAAGCCGCCAAAACAGCGTCAGCTCTTCCCGTGGTCAGCCCCTCGTAGAGATGCTCTAGCGTCCCGACTCCCCCAGAGGCGATCACCGGCACATTGACCGCCTGAGCGATACGGGCTGTTAGCGTGAGATCGTAGCCCTGCTGTGTTCCATCACGGTCCATGCTGGTCAATAGGATCTCACCCGCCCCCAGCTCGACACCACGGCAGGCCCAATCAACGGCATCAAGACCTGTTGGTGTCCGGCCTCCGTGGATGTAGACCTCGTAGCCGCTGGGCATGGTCGGATTGCTGCGGGCGTCAATGGCGAGCACGATACACTGAGACCCAAATTGCTCGGCTCCTGCACGCAGCAGCTCGGGCTGTTGCACCGCCGCCGTATTCACAGAGGTCTTATCGGCACCGGCTCCCAAGGTCGCCCGAATATCCTCAACGCTGCGAATGCCTCCGCCAACAGTTACCGGAATAAAGACCTGCTCGGCTGTCCGAGCGACCACATCCAGCATGGTCCTGCGCTGCTCGTACGAAGCCGTGATGTCAAGAAAGACCAGCTCATCAGCTCCCTCGGCGTTATAGAAAGCTGCCAGTTCGACCGGGTCGCCGGCATCGCGCAGGTTGAGGAAATTCACCCCTTTGACGACGCGCCCGGCGGCCACATCCAGGCAGGGAATGATCCGTTTCGTTAACATGGCTGCCCCTTCCTCATACTTCTCCTCTGCGCGGCCTGGCCGGCCAGGCCGCTGCATAACCTAGCGCTCTGCACGGTTGCCCCGCGCAGTTCTGCGGCGACCTTCCTTCCGCCCTTCCCGCGCGTTCCGGCGCGCCGCGCCAGCGATTGACCAGAACAGGACCCGGGCCAGTCCCTGTCTTCTTCTCCTCCTCGCCGGTCTCTCTGCTGTCAGTCGGCGTCTTCCGTCGACGGCTCACAGGCGGCAGCACAGGCCAGAGCCGCTGCTAGGTCGACATCTCCTGTATAGAGAGCCTTGCCGATAATAACTCCCTCGACCCCCAGGCGCGCCAGGGCTCGGATATCTTCCAGCGCGCGCACGCCGCCCGAAGCGATCAAGGCACGCGGTGGTTGGGCCTGCCTCACCACCTGTAACATAGCCTGCAGGGCCTCCAAATTAGGCCCGCTCAGGGTGCCATCGCGAGCGATATCGGTATAAATAAAGCGCGCTACTCCCAGCTCGCAGAGCCGGGCGGCCAGCTCCACAGCCGCAATGCGTTCTGTCTGTTGCCAGCCGGCGACAGCGACTAATCCATCGCGGGCATCCAGGCCAACTACGATGCGCTCCCCCCAGCGTTGGATAGCCTCTGCAAGCAAAGCGGGCTGGCGCACGGCACTGGTCCCCAGCACCACCCGATTGATCCCAAGAGCAAGCACTCGCTCGATGCTGGCCAGATCACGCAGACCGCCCCCTAGCTCAATCTGCAGCGTCGTGGCGGCCCGAATGCGCTCGACCGTGTTCAGGTTGACCGGCTGCCCCTGAGCGGCACCATCCAGATCGACCAGGTGTAGCCAGCGTGCTCCCGCTTCCTGCCAGCGCCGGGCGACCGCGACCGGGTCATGGCTGTAGACCGTTGTCTGATGGTAGTCACCCTGGTAGAGACGCACACAGCGCCCCTCGCGCAGGTCGATAGCGGGCAGGATAATCATGGCACGCGCTCCCCAACCCAGTCTACAAAGTTCGCCAACAGGCGCAGCCCCATCACTCCGCTCTTCTCAGGATGGAACTGGGTTCCCCAGAGATGATCACTGACAATGACACTACAGTAGGGCGTGCCATAGTCGGTGATGGCCGCTACCCCGGCGGGATCGCGCGGCTCCACATAGTAAGAATGGGCGAAGTAGAAGAAGGCCCCAGCAGGTATTCCTTTAAATATAGGCAGCTCTGGGCGCAGTGGGTGAACCTGGTTCCAGCCCATGTGCGGAATCTTCGGACCCTGGGGAATGCGTCGGACCTCACCAGGGAAGAGGTGCAGGCCCTCGACCTCCCCTTCGGCATGATGCTCAGCCAGTAGCTGCATCCCCAGGCAGATGCCCAGAAAGGGACGCCCGCGGGCTGTAGCCTCGCGGATGGCTGCATCGAGACCGGTAGCCTTCAGGCGCTGCATGGCAGCCCCGCCGGAGCCAACACCTGGAAGCACGACCGCCCGTGCACGCGCGACAATGGCCGGGTCCGCGGTCACCGTCGCTTGGGCCCCAACGTGTTCCAGAGCCTTTTGAATACTGCGTAAATTGCCAGCGCCGTAGTCAACAATGGCGATCATTGTCTTTGCTCTCTTTCCTCTCCTCGAGCTGGTCCTTCTTCCTTCTCATCACGCACTGTTTTAGTCAGACACCTGCCCTGTGGGGAGGGGTGGGACTCAAGAGGCGTCTTCCGCTTCGCTCTCCAGTAGCGTCCGCCAGGGCAGGAGTCCAGCGTTACCCAGCAACACGGCCTGGGTCAGGCCAAGCCAGCAGACCGCCGGCGGAATACGCCCGTGGTCCAGCAAATTAATGGTGAGCAAAGGACAGCAGAGCAGGGCCAAGGCCAGCAGGCGATCCCAGTCGGCGGGCAAAGCCCCCTCCTCCTTCAGCCAGGAGAGCAGCGGACGTAGCAAGGTTTGCACCTTTGTGATCAAGATTGCCTGGCGGATAGGGGCCAACTGATAGCTGTGCATGACCTCAATCCATTCGCCACCCGCTCCGTGGTGGAGAGCCACCCGCACAGTCAAGCCCTGAGCTGTCTCTTGTGGGAAGTACATCCAACTGGCAAAGACATTGTGATAAAGCGGCTTGACAATGTCCAAGAGCACCGCATGCCGACCTGCGAAGGCTGGGTCGAAATAGAGATAGTCGCGCTCATGCTCCAGAAAGATATTCCCAAAATGGGCATCCCCATGCCCGATGACGGTCAGAGCTGCCTGCCGTGGGTGGAGTCGCTCTTGAGCTTCCTCCAGCAATTCCCCCAGAGTGCGCTGCTGTTGCTCCCCATTGACCACCCAGCGGCATCTGAGCAAGTCCTCAAAGCCTATCTCGCTTTGACCGGTCCTGGCGTTAGCGGAGGATGGCAGCGGGATGCTCTGTCCGCGATAGAAACGGGTCAGACGTCCGCCGGTCAGCCGGTGCCAGAAGAGCTGATGAATGGGAGCGGTAGCGTGCTCCTCTGCACTGCTGAGGCGGCCTGTCCTACGGTAGATCTCCAGCAAGCGCTGACAGGCCCGGCGCTCGGCAGCCACCAGGATCTCCGCCGTCACCGGGCAGGGTGCTCCCGTCTCGACGGCCCGCATCAGGTCGAACATCACCGGCCACTGCACCAGTGGATAGATCACCATCTGGCGCCCTTCCTGACGAACCACGCGCAAGGGCAGCACCATATTGTAGCCGGCATCGCGTAGCAGCTCGGCGTGATAATACTCGGAGAGCGCGCTTTGCTCCTCCACATGCGTTTTGAAAAAGTAGCGCTCTCCATTCTGCTCATAGGTCCCGTTAAACGAATTGAGCGAGACAGGGCGAGGCGTCAGAGTCACCTGTTCAGGCAGCAGATCGAGCTGACGCGCGAACCACCAGCGTAGCAAACGCTCGGCTTTCGCACGATCCTCAAACTGCAGACGCTGGATCGACTCCAGGCGTTCGACCTCGGCCAGCAGCGACGGCAGCCGACACACATCGTCAATGACAAAGTCTGGCGCGCAGGCCAGTAGGCGCTGGCGAGCCTCCTGACTGCGGGCGCCGCTCAGCGTCGCCACCGTCAAAGCTCCTGCTGCTCGTCCCCCCAGTATATCGCCAGAGGAGTCACCGACCACAATGAAAGGCGGTCTAGGGCGAGCCAGCTCGGCAGCGCTGGGACCACGCCGATCCAGCGCATAGAGAAACTGGAACGGATGCGGCTTGCTCAGAAGCGTCGTGTCGCCAGCGCGTCGCAGCTCAGTTTCCGCCGCCTCGACCGCGTCATAGGTACAGACGTGTTCGGGATCGAAGCGCGACAGCAGGTCATAGGCTTGCAACGGCAGCGTTGCCTCCTGCGAGCAGCGGCCTGTTGCCAATCCCAACACATAGCCTGCAGCCCGCAGCGCATCCAGCGTCTCTCTGAGCGCCTCAGGCGGCAACAAGGGCCGCTCGAAATGGATGCAGCCAGGCTTGCCAGCCTGAGCCGGAGGATGCCCGTAAGTGCGGCTGTAGAGTTCCTCCCCAAGGTACCACTCCTGGAAGAGAGAGCGGCAGAAATCCCAGAACGGACTAAGGCGGGAGAAGACCCCTTCAATCCGCAGGCCCAGCCTGGCACTGGCATAGGCATCGTAGCGATTCAGCAGCTCCAGCCCCACTATTCCAGAGAAGGGCGCCCCGGCAAAGGGGGGCGTCCCACTCAGCAGTGTCCCTAGCCTTGGCTCCAGCGCGGCCCGCTGGGTAGCCAGTACGCTACGCAGACGAGCTAACCAATCCGCTTCCCAGGGGCGCAATGGCAACAGTAGCGCCCGATGAGCGGGCAGCACCTGCTCCAGCAGAGCGATCAGGCGCCAGCAGACCGCTGCATAACACGTATCCCAGTTGGAGTTGAGAGCCAGCGCCTTATAAAGCAGAATCTCCTCCTCTGGGAGGGTGGACCGGCTCAGAAGGCGGCTCTCCTCGGCTCCGGTGACTGGCTCATAGCCGCGCTGGCCTGTCACATTCCAGTAGCGGGGGCTGTAGAGCAACTCATGCAGCGTCAGCCCTGCCGCATCCCAATAGGCGTCTTCACTGGTAATGACCCCATCGAGATCAAAGACTATCAGTGTCTTCACAGTCGTCGCGCCGTCCTCTCGCTCAGCAGTCGCAAGCTAGCCGGCTCCTGACCAAAGCGATAGGCCAGGGGCGTCACATCAATATGCTCGGCGCCCACACTGCGCAAAGCGGTAATGATCTCTACCAGATCCGCCACCGCCTCCCCCATCTGTAGCACCCCCGAGACCCGGCAGCGCTGGGCCTGGGGATCATCTGTCGACTCCGAGCTGCCAATATGGTATTCAAAGCCCGGCACCAGACGTTTCAAATGCATGCTCAAGAGTGAGCGAACCTCCTCGCCGCTGCCCGGCACATAGGCCGTCAGCAGGACGCGATTGCGGGCCTGCAGGCGAGCATTGATCAATTCGAGGAGCACGCGCGCCACCCGCTGCGCCTGGGGAAGCTGGCTCAGCAGGCGGACATTGCCGATCAAACACGCCTGCGAACGTAGCACCACGCCATCCTCAAGCAATTTGAGGTGATTCTCACGCAAAGTCGTGCCGGTCTCTGTCAGATCGACGATCAAGTCGGCCACTCCTGTCAAAGGTGCGGCCTCTAAAGCGCCGTGAGGGGTCACGATACGGCAGTGAGAAATACCGTGGCGGCGCAAGAAATGGCGCGTCAGCGTTGGGTACTTAGTGGCGATGCGTAGCCCACGTCCTTTATGCGCCTGGTAATAGCCGGCCAGATGCCAGAGGTCCGCACAGGTATTGACATCGATCCAGGTTTCAGGAACCGCGACCACCAGCCGGCAGGAGCCGTAGCCAAGATCGCGCTCCAGCACCATCAGATCGTCATCGCTCTCCTCATCCTCATCCGGCTCCTCGGCGAGGCCACGAAACTCGGCCAGAAGATCATAGCCTGTGATGCCTAGAATAGCATCGCCATCGTGCACCAGCGCAGGAATATCAGCGGCACGCTGAAAGACTACCTCTAGCTCAGGCAGGCTGCTAATGCGAGCCAGGTACTGACGTGGATTGCTGCGCTGGACCTTCAAACCGCATTCGGCCAGAAAGGTCAGGGTAGCCCCTTCCAACGTCCCCTTGCCAGGTAAGGCCAAGCGGAGCTGAGTAGGTACGGACCCCGGAGCAGTACGCGACTCACTCATAGGCAGCCTCCTTCCCGCAAGGCCGCCGCCAGGTCACGGCGGGCTACCGTCCACTCTCTCCCCGAGGCCAGATCGTGCAGCTTGACCGTATTGGCCTGGCGCTCCTCCTCGCCGACAATCAAGGCCAACTGGAAACCGCGCCGCGAGGCCTGGCGCAGGGCGTTGCTCATCCGCTGAGAGTGGACATCTAGCTCAGCGATGATATCGCCCTCATGGCGAGCCTGGCGCGCCACCTGACTGGCATAGGCCAGGTCATGCTTGCCGACAGGGATCACCAGGGCTCGCACTCGCTGGGGAGTCTCCTGCCACTGGCTGGCAGGAATCAAAGGCAGGAGTCGCTCTAAACCGAAGGCAAAGCCACAGGCTCGTACTTCACGTGTTCCGCCCACAGCCTGAATCAGGTGATCATAGCGTCCCCCGCCACATAGCTGCAGATCCATGCCCTCCTCATCGGGGGCATGGATCTCGAAAAGCAGACCCGTATAGTAACTCACCCCGCGTCCCAAGGCCAAATTCAGAGTGATCTGCCGGCGATCAACCCCCGCTACCTCCATGAGCGTCGTTACTAGCTGCTCCAGCTCCTCCAGCGGGCTAGCCTCCAACTGATAGCTCAGGAGCAACTGGCGCAGCTCCTGAAAGACCTCCGGGGGTGAGCCGGCCAGGGCGCGTAACTTTTGCAGAAACGCCAACGCGCTGAACACCTGCGCACGCTGCTCACTACGCCCGATCTTCCAAAGAAAGCGTTCGACAATCTCACGCCGGCTGTCCTCGTCACCAAACGGCAGACTAAAGCTGTTCAGCAGGGCCGCGACTAGATGATTAGAGCCGTCAGAGCTGAGCCGGCGCTGCCAGCGCTCGGCGCGGGCAGACGACGCCTCAGCCCCACCAGTCGGCGGCAGCGACCTCTCTACCGTTGGCTCAGGATACAGTGCCTCTAGCCGAGCGCGTGCTGCCTGCTCTCCCTCGGGCGAACGACTGATCTGCTCCATGAGACTGAGCAACAAGCGCGCAGTTTGGCTATCTAATTGCAGCCGCTCAATCAGGCCACTGGCGACTCCGACGTGGCCCAGCTCTAAGCGATAGCGGGCAATGCCCAACTCATGCAAAATCTCGCAGGCAAGCTGCACGATCTCTCCGTCAGCTCGCAACGGCAGACCCCCGAAAAGCTCGACGCCAAGCTGCGTGTGTTGGCGGTAGCGCCCCCGCCCAGGTGCCTCGTAGCGAAAGACAGGGCCAACGTACTGAAACCGTAGAGGGAGAGGATGCTGCTGATATTGTTCCAAATAAAGACGGCAGATTGACGCAGTATATTCCGGCCTTAGACACAACTCGCGCTGATGCAGCTGGAAGGCATAGAGATTCTGCCAGGCCTCCTGACCAAAGCTGGCCTGAAAAAGATCGCTACGCTCCAGCACCGGTGTATCCACCGGCTCGTAGCCGGCCTTCTCCAAGAGAGCGCGCACGCGCTGCACCACCTGCAACTGCCGACGGTATGTATCGGGCAGGACATCGCGCATACCGCGCAGGCGCTCGATACGCTTCTTCATAAGACAAACTCTCGTTCCCCCAGTAGAGTTATGCCTGCTCCGCCAGAGCCAGCCTGGCGACGATGGGCTGCGGCAGGGAAAGCAGCCTCTCCCCCGAGGAGATATCGATCCCAGCCAGTCCCTCCTAGCCAGCCTTGCGCTGCCCTCCCCCCAAGGCGGCCAGCGGGCAGTCAGCTCCGCTCGCCACTTCGAACCGAGGCGAGCCGTGGCCTGCACGGTGATGCTCTGCAGGCCTGCTCGCCTGGCGAGAAAAGCAGAGCCGAAGCGACTAGGCCGACGGCTGGCGCGCGCCCCGCACGATCATAGTGCCAGCCCCCTTATCAGTGAATAACTCGCGCAGCAATACATGAGGCTCGCGGCCATCGACGATATGCACGCGGGGAACAGAGCGCAAGGCATCCAGGCAGGCTGCAACTTTGGGGATCATCCCGCCCTGGATCACCCCCTCATCGATCAGGCGCAGCGCCTCCTCCTCCGTCAGCTCTGAAATGAGGCTGCCGTCGGGACGACAAATGCCTACCACATTGCTCAAGAAAATCAGCTTCTCGGCATTGAGGGCGCCCGCCAGGTGGGCGGCCACAACATCGGCATTGATATTCAGGCAGGTGCCGTCAGGTCCCTGACCAAGAGGCGCAATAATGGGAATATAGCCCTGCTCGACCAGCACCTGCACCAGCGTGGGATCAACCTCCTCCACCTCACCAACAAAGCCCAAACGCTCATCTGCGACGCGTGCGCGCACCAGACCGGCATCGGTGCCACATAACCCGATGGCTTTGCCGCCCATCTGTGAGGCCATCAGCACCAGCCCCTGATTGACTTGCCCCAGCAGCACCATCCGCACCACCTCCAACGTCTGGGCATCGGTCACGCGCAGACCATTTTCAAAGCGCGTGGGAATCTGTAAGCGCTTGAGCCATTCATTGATATAGGGACCCCCGCCATGCACCAGGACCGGCTTGGCGCCAAGGGCACTGAGCCAAATAATGTCTTGCAAGACGATCTGCTGGTGCTCCAGCGTGCTCCCCCCCAATTTTATCACAAGAATTTTCCCTTTGAGGTAATCGATATATGGCAACGCCTCACGCAAGACCTCGGCGATCAAATGATGATCACTAATAATATCTCCATCAGGTGTTCTTGAAAATGCAATGGCCATTTCTCTGCTAACTCCTCGTCAGACCGTTGTCAAACAGGCTTCAGCCGGCACCGGCAACACAGCAGCCATCAATCTTCTCACTAGCAAGCACCTCTCACCGGCCTGCCGGTCACTCACTGACTCACACTGCTCTGGTCGCCCCGGGGGAAGATAGCTGTCCCCTCTGTTCGCTCAAATGGGGGCGGTGCTCGCTCTGAGCGGGCTGGGTGCCGCTTGTAGACGCAGGCTCGTGCACAAGCTCACAAGACGGGGGCCTCACGGGTAGACTGCGCCCACCTGCAGGCCAGAGCGCTCGTCGAAACCAAACATGCAATTGGCATTCTGCAGGGCCTGCCCAGCAGCCCCCTTGACCAGATTGTCCAGGCACGAAAGCACCAAGAGCCGCCCGCTGCGCTCATCAACCGTCACATACAGCAGGCAGTGATTGCTCCCATAGGTCCACTTAGTATGCGGCGGCTGATCAATGACGTGGACGAACGGCTCATCTGCATAGTAGTCACGATAAATGGCCTGAATCTGGGCTCGGTCCGGGAAGCGACCCGAGCTGTCGTGGCGCAGCTCCGCGTAGCAGGTGGCCAAAATACCGCGTGTCATAGGAGCCAGGTGAGGGACAAAGGTCAGGCGCAGACCTGGCTCATAGGCCTGGCCAGCGGCGCGGGCCGCGGTTTCTAGCTCCTGCACGATCTCGGGCAGATGGCGATGGCCTCCGAGGCTGTAGGCGCTTAGATCTTCATTGGCCTCAGCATAATGAGTATCCAGGCGTAGCCCTCGTCCAGCCCCGCTCAGGCCCGACTTGGCATCGACGATCAGGTCCCGGCTGACGAGGCCCGCCGAGAGAGCTGGCAGCAGAGCCAGGATGATCGCCGTCGCGTAGCAGCCAGGATTAGCTACTAGCGCGGTTGTACGGAGACGCTCGCGATAGCGCTCACATAGCCCGTAGACAGCCTGCTCCAGTAAGGCGGGAGCCGGATGCGTATGCTTATACCACTCTTGATAGAGGGAAGGATCACGCAGGCGGAAATCAGCGGAGAGGTCTACTACTCTCGTGCCGCGCTGGAGCAAGACCTGTACCGCCTCCGCGGCAGCACCATGAGGCAGACAGACAAAAGCCAGCTCTGTCGCCTCTGGCTCCTCTGTGATCGGCAACTCCGCCAAATGGCGTGCCGCCTCCTGGCAAGCGCCGCCGGCCAGAGCATACAACTGAGGAAAGACCTGACCCAGGCGCTGACCAGCAGCGCTGCGCCCTGTCACCGAAGCGACACGAAAGTGAGGGTGATTGGCCAGCAGCCTCAGCAGCTCCAGACCAGTATAGCTGGTAACATTGACAATTGAAACGCTCACCATCGAAACACGCTCCTGAACTCCTGGGCTGTTGCGAGGAACGAGGGCGGCATACGTGCTGGCCGACTGGCCTGACCACTGTCTTCACCTCTCTGCAGCGACGGCTCTATCTGCCAGCCTTTCTGCGCAGCCAGCCGGTCAGAGAGAGACCAAATAAAAACGCCCTCGTCCCTGACCACTCTGCATCGAAGGGACGAGAGCCACGAGTAACGCTCCCGCGGTACCACCCTGCTTGTCACCACCTGCAGCGCAGCCTCGGTCTGGCAACGCAGCGACCTGCAGCTCTACTTACTCAGGCAGCGACTATGCCATACAGCCGCCCCTTGGTCCTTGGAGCCTCTTGGCGATGCCATTGACTGGTTGGTAGCGACCCGGACCATGAGATGATGATCCGCCGTGCCGCCCAGTCAGTGGAACGCGACCACTTTTACACCAGCCAGGGCCTCACTGGCAACTTGGCGCCTTGGCCATTGCCGCTGCAGTCTGCTCATGCCAGCACCAGAGATTCCTCACCTCATCGTGTGGAACTGTGCTGTGACCACTCTTGCCGGTTATACTGCTGCGTGGGAACCACCCACCTGGCCTACTTGCCCCAGTCGATCACACTTTGCCCCAGCCAGACCTGGGCCTGCGAGAGAAGACGCGCTCGACCCGGACTTTCTTCGGCCAGCCGCTCACGAACGGGTTCTGAGCCGACGCATCCCTGCCGAACTCTCACCAACCTTCGGCTCGCTGTTGGCCGTCGGACTCATACTAGTTTCGCTCAACGCGGGACAGACTTGTATGCACTTGTTATTGTTTTTAAGGATAGCAGCAGTGGCGTGCGTTGTCAACCAGTGGATGAACGAGCTGCGGTTTTTCGCGCTTTCCTGCTCTTCCCTGGTGAGCCGACAATCAGGTATATTACTGGGGGTGTGCCGTCAGGAGGCAGCGCAGGCAACAAAGCAGGTCAACTGCCATGCGCATGACTGTCCCGCAAGCTCCTCTGGCGCAGACCAACGGCGACCGCAACCGTGATCGCTCTCACCTTCGGCCCATGCGACAGAGATCCGGCGGTCCACCCCTGTCCATCTTGAGCACCGACAGTGAAGGATGAGGAACGAAGCGCATGTTAGCAGCACGAGAGGCACATCGGGAGAAGGTGCTTGTCGCGCTCTCCTCGGTGGGGGCGGCGGTCGGGCTGACCGCTCTGAAGCTCATGGCTGGTCTGCTCAGCGGTAGCCTGGGCATCCTGGCCGAGGCGGCCCATTCGGCATTGGATCTTGCGGCGGCCCTTCTGACCTTTCTGGCCGTACGGGTCGCCGACCGGCCTGCCGATGCTACCCATAACTACGGCCATGCCAAGATCGAAAACCTCTCAGCTCTCTTCGAGGCCATCCTCCTGCTGGCCACTGCTCTGTGGATCATCTACGAAGCCCTGCGTCGCCTGATTCTGAGCGAGGGGCATGTCGAGGCAAGCATTCTGGCTCTGCTAGTGATGGCTATCTCGATTGCTGTCGACGTGACACGCTCGCGCGCCCTATTGCGCGTTGCGCGTCGCCTGGGTAGCCAGGCCCTCGAGGCCGATGCACTCCATTTCAGCACCGATATCTGGAGCTCAGCGATTGTGATCGCTGGCCTGCTGGTCCTGCGCCTGGCGGAGATCTGGCACTTGCCGCCCTGGGTCAAGCAGGCCGATGCTGTCGCCGCCCTCGGCGTCTCTCTGATCGTGATCTACGTCGCGCTGCGCCTGGCGCGTGAAACAGTCGATGCCCTCCTCGACCGCGCGCCTGAGGAACTCTTGCACCACCTTGAAAGCGCCATCCGGCAGGTCGAAGGCGTCAGCGAACTGCGTCGGATACGGGTGCGCCGCGCCGGTAACAAAATTTTCGCCGATGTGGTGGTCGCTGCCCCGCGCTCTTTCACTTTCGAGGAGACTCATGCCCTCAGCGAGCGCGTCGAGCAGGCCGCAATCGCTGGCGTGCGGGCGCACGCTCCTCAGGCTGAGACCGATGTAGTCGTGCACCTGGAACCAGTGGCCAGTGCTGAGGAGACGGTACGCGAGCAGATTCACTACCTGGCACAGCAGCAGGGGATTCGGGCGCACGACATTCGTGTGCGTGAAGTAGGCGGCAAGCTGGAGGCCGATTTCGATATTGAGGTGGAGGCGGATATGGATCTGGCCAGCGCCCACGCAGCCGCCACTCGCCTTGAGGAGGCGGTGCTGCGGGGCAATGCCCAGCTTCAGCGTGTCACCACCCACCTGGAGGCTGCTCCACCGGCTACCATCGAGCGGCGCCAGGACGTCACTAGCGACTATCCCGAGATGGTGCAACGCATTCGCCAACTTGCCGATGCAGTAGCCGGTCCAGGTAGCGCTCACGATATCCACCTCTATCGCTCCTGCCGGGCCGAGGACTGTTCTGGGGGAGCAACAGGCTCTGGGTCTGGGTCCCGCAAGGAACAGTCGCCAGGAGCCAGAGGACAGGTGAAGGCCAACGGACGTGAAGATGAGCTGGATCTCGTTCTGCATATTACCTGTGCTCCAGAGACGCCCCTGAGTCAGGCCCATCTCCGAGCTGAGGAAGTCCAGCGCGCCCTGCGCCAGGAGTATCCCCGGCTCGGCTCGGTCGCCATTCATACGGAGCCACCGGAGTAATCCACCTGCCTGAGACCCGGGATGGCTGGGGCTGGCCCAGAACCTCACCCTGGCCGAGCCTGGTTCTGACGCCTGAAGGCAGGCAACGGCGCAGGACGCTTGTCAGTCCTCAGCGCACGCCGGTCATCGCTGGCGGCTGGTGCGCAGGGCCGAGATCCGCTGGAGCAGTTCCTCGAGAGGCAGAGCGCTCAAGCTTGGCAGTTGCAGATCGGGCGTGGCATCGTCAGAAAAGGTCGCGTGGCGTGTGAGAACGCTGGGCACGGCAACGCAAAAGATGCCCGCCCGCCGTGCCGCGCGTACGCCATTGGGCGAATCTTCGAGAGCAATTGCTTCCTCTGGTCTTACGCCCAGACAGCGCAGGACCGCGAGATAGACCGCTGGGTCCGGCTTAGTCACATGGACATCGTCGCCACAGCAGATACACTGAAACCGCGAGCGCAACCCCAGGCGCTCGAGATGCCCAACAACCCAGCGCCGCGATGAGGAGGAGGCTACTCCCAGGAGCAAACCCAGTCGCTCGGCAGCCTCTAAATAGTCCAGCACTCCCTCTGCGACCGCCTGCCCCTCTAGAAGCTGGCGACAGTATTCCCGCCGGCTTTGCCGGAGCGCTTCGCGCTCTTCGGGAGAGAAGACATGTCCCAGACGGCGTTCTAGTTCGCGCAAGGGGTCAAAGGGGTTAGAGGTAGGACCAATGCCAATGTAGGGTAACCAGGCCTCTAACTCGAAGCGCTGGCCATAGAGGGCATAGAGCTGCTGCCAGGCCAGAAACTCGGGCAGTTCGGTTTCGAGAATGAGGCCATCGAAGTCGAAGATCAGCGCGGTAATCATGTCCTCCTTGGCGGGCCCGGTCCCCGACCGCGACAGGACAGACGTCAACAGTTGTCGCCGACGGGGAGCCGCAACCCGAGCAATGGCAGATCAGATCAAAGGCAGACATCGACCGACCTGCCGCTGACTTGAGCTGGCGCACTGGACCGGTCGGAGCGATAGCTCTGCCTTAAGCATATCACATCGGAAGGGCAGCTCGCTTGCCTTTCGCTGCCGGTGAGGCGCCGCCCTATGGAATCTCCTGTCTGCTCTGCTTGGCTTTGCTTAGCGGGCCAATGAAGCCGATGTCCGTCGGGCGCTGGCGAGGATCGCCCCCGCACCCGACGGGCACCGGTCCGTTCCCTGTGCCTCGGCGTCTCCTCGTCTAGGCTATAAACTGATTGGTATAGGCAGCACTGATATCAGAGACAGAAGGAACCAGCTTAAGCGCGGTCATGAAGGAGGCCGTAGCCTGCCAGACCGCTGGATCATTGTAGCCGAGGTGGCCGTTGCCGCGCCAGATAGGAATGGTTGCCTGAAGCACTTCCCTGGCCTTGGCGAGATCCATCCCCGGAACATAACTCTTACTCAGCTGCAGAGCCTCATCGGGGTTAGCAATGACCTCCCGCAATCCACGCAAGGTCGCCTGGACAAAGGCCCGCACCATCTGCGCTTGCTGGTGCAGCGTTTCCTGCAGCGTCACGATGCCGTTTGAGATCAGCGGCTGATAGTCCGAGACCTCAAAGGTACGCACAGCAAAACCTTGACGGCGCAGCTGCAGCGGCTCATTGTTCGAATACCCCATGACGGCATCGACCTTGTGGCCGAGCAAGGCAGCAACCTGGGTGAAACCGATAGATTGGAGATGAATATCGTTGACACTCAGATGCTGGTGGTAGAGCAAAGCGAGCAGTCCGACATAGGTAGCTCCATATGGACCGGGGACCCCAACGCTATGACCTTTGAGATCGGCCAAGGTGCGGATCGGCGAGTCCGCAGGAACGATCAGGCAGACCGGGTAGCGTTGGAAGATGGTGGCAACATCGACGGCCTGGACTCCCTTACTGCGGGCTGTCAGTTCTTCATCGCCACTGGCGAAAACAAAGGTGTTACGTCCCGCCACCATCGAGCCAATCAGGTCGGTGACAATCCCATGATTAATGGTGACGTTTAGTCCAGCCTGGCTGTAATAGCCCTTGGCCTTGGCCACGTAGAAGGGCGCAAACTGGATATCGGGAATGTAGCCCAGGCCAATGGTCACGTCTGTCAGCGTCTTTCCTCCATTGGACGAGGGCGCACTTTGCCCCGCCGACTGGCCACAAGCGCTCAGCAGCAGGCAACATACAAGCAGGCCACTTGTAAACAAGAGGTACGTGATCTTCCGCATAAGGCGCACAATCCCCCATACAGACAACACAACAATGCTTGCTTGTCGAGAGTGAGCGACTGGACATAGGAGCGGCACGCTGGCTGGCCAGCGGCGCCGAGCAGGTGGCAGGTAGAGCTAGGAGGCCGGAGCGCGGCCCTTCGTCAAGCGCACCAGCAGGCGTGTTTGGGCGCATCAATAGACCGCTTCGGCCAGTTTGCTCAGCAGCCAGGCAAGACCGTAGTAGACTGCCGCCAGCGCGGCAAGCAACGCCAGTGTTGCGAACATAAAGGGTGTATCGTACTGGTGCTGTCCTTGCAGAATGAGGCCCCCTAGCCCCTGATTGCCGCCGGCAACAAACTCGCCCACGAGGGCGCCGGTGATCGAAAGCGTCAGGCCGGTACGCACCGCTGCCATGATGGCGGGCAGTGCCAGGGGAAACTCAATAGCGGTCAGCAGCGACCAGCCGGCGGCCCCATCGACACGCGCTGCATCCAAAATGGAGCGATCGATCGTGCGCACACCCAGCGCAGTCGTGATCACCATTGGAAAGAGCACTACCAGCATACACAGAATGACGGTAGGAAGCAAGGTGTAACCCAGCCAAAGCACGAGAAAGGGCGCGATGACAATGGCGGGGATCGCCTGGCCAGCGGCCAGATAAGGCTGAACTGTGGCAGCGATCAGACGTGACTTGGCCAGGCCATAGCCCAGGGGAAGCCCGATGACCACCGCCAGCAGGAAGCCCAGCAGACTTTCCTGAATGGTGGCCAGAGCATTCAGCTCATAGAGGCCCGAGCTGAGACCATCCAGCAGGCGTTGCCAGACATCGGCAGGAGCTGGTAAAAAGAGCGGATTGATCCGCCAATAAGCGGTAGCGAGATACCAGAGGCCCAGAAGCACAGCGGCCACCAGCACGGGTGGCACTACATTCAAGGCACTGCTCCGTCGACGTGCCCTACTGGCTCCAGGCCTTGGCGCGCCGATCAGTGCCTTGAGTTGCTCATGCTCTTCTCCCTGGCCCTGGCGGTCCTGGTGAGGCAGCGTCAGCGGGAGTTGCTGGCTGCGAGAGGAAGAAGTGTCGATACCCATCATGGCCCTCGGTGATCTGTTCTCGTGACAACGCTGCTGCTTCTCCCATCCTGAGCCGCCGTATGCTCGGCAGCCGGAGCGGCTCCGACCAGAATTGGGGTCCTGCCCAGCAACGGCCTTGTTCTGCCAGGGAGATATCAGACAGCGACGCTGTCAGTTCAACCGACCCGGGGGGCATGTGAGGGAGATGCAGGAAGGCGCTGACGGAGAGCCTGATCGCATGCACTGCACCGCTTCAGGCGCGTCATGCTGGCAGCGAGCGAAGGATCAACTCATCCGTTTCGCGAGATACCAAGCCTTCTCCCATCCGGACTGTTACCGTCGGCTTCGGCCTCTCACCGAATCCATCGCCGGCGCCGACCATGCAAAATGGTCTTGGCTGTCAGCGCAACCTCTCTGGCTTAGCCAGCTCCAGTCTTGCACTGACATGTCTCACAAGCGCTCAGCGAGTCGCGGGCTCGGCAGCTCATGCGCGGCTGTGGCGTATGGCTGCCATACCGCCGGTCGGGAATTGCACCCTGCCCCGAAGGTCTTGTTTTTATCTTTGTCGATATTATGACACAGAGCGCAGGAGCGGTGCAAGAGGGAGCCGCTCTCTGCAGGAGAACAGGCCGCCGTGGACGATCGGCACTCGGTGAGCGGCTGCTCCGGTGGTCAGTCGCTCTCATTGGCTGCCGATCGTCCGCCGGGCCTGCCCGTGGACTTACCGGCCTGGGAGACGAGCCCCTCTGGTCTTCGCTTGCCTCTCTTCCAGAAGGACAAGCAACAGGCCACCCATGAGGCCCAGGTTTTTGGCAAACTGAATCTGCTGGGCCTGACGGGCCTGCGGATCGCTCTCTTGCCAGAACGGATGGCCCACGATGGTTGTGGGAACGAGCACGCCAAGCAGGATTGCGGCAGCCAGACGCGGCAACCAGCCCAGTGCCAGAGCCGTCCCAGCGACCACCATTGTGGCCCCGTTCAGGACAACCGCCCGCTCCGGCTGGGCGATTCCGAAGCGGGCTACTCGCGCCGGACGGTTCCCCGGGTTCAGGAAAGCATCAGCGCCGCCTTTAATGAAGATGAGGGATAGCAGCAAACGTGCCAGTGCTCGGATCATCAGCGTAATCGTGGTCTCCTCTTTTCTCTCACTGTAGCAGCAAACCTGCTCGGGCTCTGCATGGCCCCGCAAAGGCTCCGCTGCTCAAACGGGCCGAGCGGGCGCCACCAGCAGCCGCTCGACTTCTCCTCTACTCAACCTCGCCCAGGCGAGCACACAGTCAAGATGTCCGCCCGGCGAGAAACAGATCAGATGGCAGCTTGCTCTCCTCCTTTCTTCATTCTATGCTGTCGGGCTAGGGGATGCCAGCGTGCTGAGTGCGGACCACTTTCTTGCGCGGCTGCTCTGCATTTGCAGGAGGAGCGAGTGACGAAATATAATACTCACCCAGGAGGATGTATGGGCGCGGAACTACGGATTATCCCCGTCACAGGTATTGGCGAGATTACCCCAGGGAGCGACCTGGGGGTTATCATCTATACTGCCCTGCGAAACCAGGGGTTGACGCTCGTCGATGGCGATATCCTGGTCGTTACGCAGAAGATTGTGTCAAAAGCCGAGGGACGGCTGATCAGCCTGGAGGAGGTCACTCCCTCGGCCTTCGCCCGGACCATTGCCCACGAGACTGGTAAGGACCCCCGCCTGGTGGAGGTGATTCTGCGCGAAACACGACGGTTGGTGCGTATGGACCGCGGGGTCCTGATCTGCGAGACACATCACGGCTTTATCTGCGCTAATGCCGGCGTGGATGAATCCAACCTGGCTGATCAGCACCAGGTGAGCCTGCTACCGCGCGATCCTGATCACTCGGCGCACCTGCTGCGTGAGCAGCTTGTGCACCTGGCATCCGCCGATGAGTCTCAGCCGCTGCCAGAGGCGGAGAGGCCGCAACGGCTGGCGATCGTGATTACGGACACCTGGGGGCGTCCCTGGCGCAATGGCCAGGTCAACATGGCGATTGGCGTAGCTGGGCTGGCGCCGATTCGCGACTATCGAGGCGAGCCTGACGCCTATGGCCGTGAGCTGCGTGTCAGTGCCATTGCAGTGGCTGATGAGCTAGCAGCAGCCGCAGAGTTGGTCATGGGCAAGACCGCCGGTATTCCCGTTGCGCTGATTCGGGGCTACTCCTATCGCCCTGCCGTGGATGGAGTCAAGCCGCTGCTGCGGGATGCTGCCAGCGATCTCTTTCGTTAGTCGTCTATGAGATTCGGGCGAGTGGCCAGTATAGAGAGCCAAGCAGGATAGGCCAGAAAGGAATGGCCCGCGTGGCCAGGCGGCGCGCCGACTCTCTGGCGAGCGTGATCTGTTCTCCTGCCAGCTCTGGAGGAGGGGTACGCCGGCATCAGTTGGCCCTACGGCCCTACGCCATGCCAAGCCCATCCTCTACCAGAGCAGGCTGTGTGCCAAGTCCCAAGCAAAAGACTAGAGCGAACGAGCCGTGACAACCGCTTGTGAACGAGCTGTGACTTTTTCTCAGCGCGCAGGTGACCTGATGACGCTCCTGCGCAGCCGGCGTAGTGTCCGTGTCTTCCAAGAGCGTCCGGTCCCTGAGGCCCTGCTAGAGCAGGTACTAGAGGCGGCGCGCTGGGCGCCATCGCCGCATGGCCGGCAGCCCTGGCGCTTTGTCATCTTCAGCGATCGCGAGCGCAAGGAGCGCTTGATTGAGCGGATGAGTGCCGCCTGGGAGGCGCAGCTCCGCTTAGATCAGCAGCCCGAGGAAATCATTGCCCTGCGCCTAGAAAAATCGCGCCAGCGCATCCGCCAGGCTCCAGTGCTGATTCTTGCCTGCCTGTATCTGGAAGACCTGGACCGCTATCCTGATGCTGAGCGCCAGGAAAATGAGCGCATCATGGCGATCCAGAGTCTGGGGGCCGCTGTACAAAATATGCTATTGATGGCCTATGAGCTGGGCCTTGATACCGGATGGATGTGCGCGCCACTCTTCTGCCCCACAGTTGTCTGCGAGGCCCTTGAGCTGGACCGGCGCCTGCATCCACAGGCGCTGATTACTCTGGGCTACGCCGCCGCCGATCCCAAACGCCGGCCCCGTCTGCCCCTGGAGACTCTTGTCATTCGTCTCGATCGTCGGAGGAGTGGTGAGAGGGAAGAGGGAGATGTGTCATAAATCAGGTAGCCTGTCGCAACTGCATAGCAGTGTAAACAGGGCAATACACCAGAAGGGAGCAGCGAGAGAGCCATGATCGTCGTGCTCGCCGGTGGTGTCGGAGGTGCACGCTTTCTTCAAGGCGTCGTCCAGGTCGTTCCGCCAGCGGAGGTGACCGTGATCGTCAATACAGGAGACGATCGCGACTTCTACGGGCTGCGCGTCTCACCTGACGTCGACATTGTGATCTATACCCTGGCAGGCGTTGTAGACGAGCGCCACGGCTGGGGCATTCGCGGCGACACCTATCACGTGATGCAGCAGTTGACACGCTACGGTCACGAGGACTGGTTTCTGCTTGGAGATCGCGACCTGGCAACCCATATTCACCGCACGCTGCGTCTGCGCCAGGGACGCACGCCCAGCGAAATCACCGATGAGCTGCGCCGTCTCTTCGGGTTGACGCTGCGCATCCTGCCCATGAGCGATGACCCCGTAGCAACCCACATTCAGACCCCCGCCGGTCTGCTGCACTTTCAGGAATATATGGTCAAACGACGCTGCACGGATGAGGTCCAGGGCGTTGTCTTCGTGGGCCTCGAGCAAGCCCAGCCAGCTCCAGGCGTTCTTGAAGCCCTGCGGCAGGCTGAGGTTGTCCTGCTGGCTCCGAGTAATCCTATTGTAAGCATCGGCAGCATCCTGGCCCTGCCCGGCGTACGAGAAGCGCTGCGCACCACCCCGGCCACGGTGGCCGCCATCAGTCCCATCGTCGGCGGCGCCCCGATCAAGGGGCCGGCGGATAAACTGATGCGTGGTCTCGGACATGAGGTCTCGGCCCTGGGTGTGGCGCGTTGCTATGCTGACTTTTTAGACGTGATGGTTATTGACCAGCAAGACGCGGAGCTGGCAGTGGCTATCGAGGCCCTCGGCCCGCGTGTGCTGGTAACCGATACTATTATGCGCGACAACGAGGCTAAGGCCCGTCTGGCGCGCGAGGTGCTGCGTGTCTGCACGCACAGCGCCTAGTTCGAGGACATATCATGCGGGGATGGCGATAACTGTGGCAACACAAGCGCAGGAAGCGGAGCAAGGCAGCAGGTCCCTGGACCACTGCGGCGCATTGGTTCCCGTGAAAAGGCTCGCCGCCGCCAAAGGGCGATTGGCGAGCCACCTGACACCTTCCCAGCGCGCCCGACTGGTGCTCGCCATGCTCCACCACGTTGTGGTCACGCTGCAGGCGAGCGGCATGCTTACCAGAATTGTTGTGGTCAGTGCGGACGAGCACGTGCGGGCCTGTGCAACCGCCTGGGGCGCCGAGGGCTGGCCCGAGGAGCAACCGGGCCATAATGGGGCGCTCGAGGCCGCCGCCCGACGGCTGCAGGCCGAGGGAGTCACGGCCCTGCTGACAATCTCTGCTGACCTGCCACTCCTGCAAGTTGAAGAGGTTAAGGCCCTGCTAGAGCAGGCGCAGCGCTATCCGGTGGTGTTGGCGCCGGCCCATGATGGCCAGGGCACCAATGCCCTGCTGCAGCGACCACCCCGGCTGCTGCCCTATCTGTTTGGAGAAAGCAGCCTGCAACGCTACAGGGAAGCCGCTCAGCTACGCCACCTTCCCTATACTCGCTATGAGAGTCCTGGGCTGGCTCTCGATATCGATACCGTGGAGGACCTGCAGCGGTCGGGCCTGGCCGAGAGCTGGGAGGCCGCGCGGCTCTCGCACTGTCTCAGGGAGATGACATCATGCCAGTCGTTGGATATTCGGCAGCACTAGAGCAATTCCATCCGAGTGATCTCCTGCGCTGGTGCCAGGAGGCTGAAGAAGCGGGCTTTGGCGGCGTGATGGCAGCCGACCACTTCCACCCCTGGACGCCGACCCAGGGGCACAGTCCTTTCGTCTGGTCCTGGATGGGAGCCCTTGGGCTTGCGACCAGGAAGCTGACCTTTGGCCCGGGCGTGACCTGCGCTTCCTACCGATACCATCCAGCCATCATTGCCCAGGCCGCCGCCACCCTGGCGGCCATGTATCCAGGGCGCTTCTGGCTGGGGATCGGTACTGGCGAAGCCCTCAATGAGCATATCGTTGGTGGTGAGTGGCCCGAAGCGCCTATCCGCCTGGAGCGCATGATCGAGTCCATCGAGATCATCAAGCTGCTCTTCAGCGGCAAAAAGGTGCGCTACAGTGGCAAACACCTGCGCATGGAAAGCGCCCGCCTCTACACACGCCCAGAGACACCACCACCCATTCTGGTCGCAGCCTCTGGCCCCAAGGCGGCGGAGACCGCCGGGCGTCTAGGTGATGGTCTTATCACGCCAGCCGCACCACCCGAGAAGCTCAAGATGTTGTTGGAGCGCTTTGAGAAAGGAGCACGTGAGGCCGGCAAAGATCCGAGTACCATGCCGCGTCTGCTTCAACTGCATGTCTCCTGGGCACCGACCTATGAGGAGGCCGTCAACAATGCCCTCAAGGAATGGCCTAATGGCGGCATCAAGGCCCCTAAGCAAGACATCCGTTCCCCTGAGGACTTTGAAGCCTTCGCCCAACTGGTGCGCCCGGAAGACTTCCAGGGCCGCGTCTTGATCTCACCTGACCTGGAGGAGCACCGGCGCCATATCCAGAGCTTCTTCGATCTTGGCTTTGATGAGGTGCATGTCCATAACGTGGGGCGCGACCAGAGCCGCTTTATCCGAGCTTATGGCGAGGCAGTGATTCCAGCGCTCCATCAGCCAGCCTCAGCCTCGCCCGCGCAGGCTGCCCCTCAGCAGCCGACTCTCTAGCTCCAGCGCCAGGGCGCTGGTCAGCCGTCCCTCTCTGTCGGCCGGTCAGCTCTTGACAGAGCACAAGGGCACCTGAGTGAAGAGCCTGGCTTCTCGCTCCCTGTCTGGCCCGCCTCGCCAGAGAGATCAGGGCCGAGGAGCCGAACCCACTTCGGAGAACGATAGAAGAGAAGCACGAGAGCAGAGAAAAGGAGGAATCCTGAGCCATGCCAGCACTCTCGGAGCGTGCACGCGCTTTCCTGCAGGAGAAGCCCCGCTTTGGAGTACTGGGGACGGTGAACGCAGACGGCTCACCACATCTCACCACCATGTGGTTTATGCTCGATGGGGATGAGATCCTCATGAATACAAAGGTGGGACGCGTCAAGGAGCGTAATATGCGCCGCGATCCGCGAGTATCACTGTGTGTAGAAGACGGCTATCGCTATGTGACGATCAGCGGTCGCGTGCGTCTCATCGATGACCCAACGGTGGCCCAGGCCGACATCTACCGCCTGGCACGGCATTACGATGGCGAAGAGGCCGCCCGCCTGCAGATGGAGCGTTTCAGCCGAGAGCAGCGTGTCACTGTGCGGCTCACCTGTGAGCAAGTCGTCGAACATTTCTGAGAGGTAGCCCCGCCGGCCAAGGAAGAAAGAACAGACACGGAGAGGCCAGGCAGGGATGGGCGCGCAGAACCCTCCTCCTGGCCCCCCGTGTGGCATGGTAGGGAGGCGGTGCCTTCAGGCACCGGCCATCAGGAATGCCTCACGAAGAGGCCTCCGTAGCCGAGGCAGCCGGGGTAGCCACCTCGACAGCCGGGGGTGTTTCGGGACGCATGGCGGGCTGCTCGCCGCGCTGGCGCGGGCGCCAGACGCGCACATACTCGGCCAGGAAGTAGGACCCGATGACCAGAATGGCCGCCAATGCCTGAGCCACCAGCCCCTCAACATTGGGGAAGACCGCGAACCAGAGACCCATCCAGTCGGGAATGGGCAAGGGAACGGGGGTAGTACTGAGCCAGCCAGCAAGCTGCATTTCCTGGACGCTCTCGCCCACCATCACAATGAGCACCACACCCAGCATCACGCCCGTGAGCACCAGCATCCGCTTGTACGGCAGACGATGGTGAGCCACAAACGTCAGTGCACCAACGGTCGCCGTGAAGGCCAGGCCAATCAGAACACCAATGAGCACGATTTCTGAGCCGACCTGCATGCGCAGGTTCTGTAAGAAGAGCACGACCTCAAAGCCTTCACGATAGACCGAGGTGAAGCCCAAAACCACCATGCCCCAGACAATGCGTGCCTCCTCATCCTCCCCCAGGCTCAGCAGACTGCGCCGTCGACGGTTGTGGAAAGAGATCCAGCCGGTCCAATAGACGCGGTGGAAGAACCAGTTCATGATGATCAGCAGCACAATAACCGCCAGCAGACCGGTGGCCGCCTGGATGTGCAGCTCAGGGGCGTTGACGTTGCTCAAGATGCCAACGACGACGAACCAGGTGATGAGAGTGGCCAGGAGGGCCAAACCAGCGCCAACAGCAATGGGGCGGCGATACTTCTCATGCTTCCCCATCATGCTGGCCGTGACCGCCGCCAGCACCAGGATGGTTTCCAGTCCCTCACGGAACACTAACAGGCCAGTGTCTAAAATAGCAGCTCCCGGACTCAGGTGCGGAACAGTGGGGTCGGGATTGCCTTCCGCGGTGATCCCCTGCCAGACAAGGGCCGCAACGACCACCACGCCGGCCACCAGGAGCACTACACGTGTGATCCGCTGTAGAAGGCTTCCAGTAAAGTAGGCTTGGACGTACCTCACTCCAGCAAGTCCTTTCGTCAGTCTACCCAGTTGTGACCTACCTCGTGTTGTCGATCCGCTACGCGCTCTCGATATTAGGGCAGGCTAATATCTTAGTGTTGCACTCGGATATTAGCATGGCCTAATCAATTTTGTCAAGGGGCAGATCGGCTTTCTTGACGCTGCTCCGCACCATTACCGAGGTATGCATTAAAAATCCGTTAAAATTGAAGGCCACGCACCGTCTCCATATATTCGAATTGACATATTCATCTCCTCTTTTCTAAACTGAAAAGTGTTCTGAGCCAAAGCTGTGCATCCTTGAGGAGAAGCGGGGGAGTGCCTGGCAAGAAAGGAGCAAGGCAGAAAACTATGCCCTGGTGGCTTTTGTGACACAAACTGGCGCTGCCGCCAGCGGTCCCTGTGCCGGCCTGGGGACCGCCAGCACCCGAGGCGCCCACCTTTGTCTGTCTGGAAGCTTCGCTCAGTGAGCCTGAGTGGTAGCGCAAACGGCGCTCTCCAGGTGAGACGAACAGCTCTCTATCCCGCCCAAGGATTTGAAGGAGGTCAATCGGCTCGGCTTTTAGCATGACGTAGTCGTAGTGTGTGTGAGTCGTCCTACGAAGAGACTCTCTGGCCTCACTGCATCATCCGCGCCAGATTCTCGATGCGAGTTGTGCCGGGCGATCGCTTGGCCACCTGGCTAGCAGTCGTTAAGGAGCTGATGCGAGTGACTGCCTGGGGTGTGCCGAGGATTGGATACAGAGGGGACCGGGAAGAGCGGTAGGTTGTCCTCTGTTTTGAGTGGAAGAAGCAATACAGGAGTCATACCCTGGGGGGGCTTTGTCCTCTGGCGTTTTGCTCGCGCGTCTCGCTCTCGCCCGTCGAGACGGGCCATAGGCGGGCAAGTGGGAGAGGCAAGGAGAAGAGGCAGATGCCGGAGATAGCTTCTCAGAGGGAAGGAGAAGGACAAGCATGACAAAAACCCAATCTGGCCCAATTAAGACCCTGCATTTGAGTGTAAGCCGAGAGCGACGTGTGCGAAAGGAGGAACCATGCCCTGGTGGTTCTTTAAGCATGGAGGGGGGAGTGAGCCAGCGCCGGGAGATGAGTCAATGCCTGCTGCAGGAGAGCTGATCAGTGGCCCTTTGAGGGAGAGAGGGCCTGCTGCTGAGTCCACCTTGCCTTATCCATTGCCTTTGCCCAAGGACATGCGGGAGATTGATCGCCTAGACCTTCAGCACTATGCTCTGCGAGCGGTCCTGCGGGCCAACTATCTGGCACCAGTGAGCAAGCCGCGCCGCATTCTTGACGCGGGGTGTGGCACAGGCCTCTGGGCCTATGAACTCTGTCAGGAATTCCCCCAAGCGCTGGTAGTCGGCCTGGATATCGAACAGATCAAGCAAGCTACTTCGCCGCCAGCCAATTTCCGATTTGTGCGCGCCAACCTCCTGGATGGCCTGCCCTTTGCAAACGACAGCTTTGACTTCGTGCATCAGCGTCTCATGGCGCTCTCCCTGCCTATCACCTGCTGGCCGGTGCTCGTCAGGGACCTTGCGCGCGTCACGGCCCCTGGGGGCTGGATTGAACTCGTTGAAGGAGGGCCAGACGTGGCCCCTGCTGGTCCAGCTACACAAGAGGTCTTTACTCTCATCGGCCAATATCTTGCCAGCCGCGGTCTCGATGGTCATGGAACGATTGCCCATTCGCTGGGGAGCTACCTGGAAGATGCCGGCCTAAGCGCTATTCAGCAACATGTCGTTGCCGTGCCGATGGGCGAGTGGGGGGGACCTCTTGGGCGGCTCGTCGCCCTGGATCTCCGAGAAACCTTTGTGGCACTCAGTGAGCGTGTCAGTCAGCGCTTCCAGATCCCGCGAGAAGCCTTTGAGGCCCTGCTCCAAACTATGCAACGCGAATGTAATGAGCTGCACACTAGCTATCACTTCAGCGTGGCCTACGGGCAAAAGCGCTAGCTCGCTAGCTCGCTAGCTCGCTCGCTCACGCAGCGATGGCCAAACGGGAGGCCAAGCGAGGGCGGCTGATGGTCCAAGCAGGCAGGACCTGCTACCGGCAAACGTGCCTTCGCTCTCGCCCCCGCGGGGGTCCATCCTTCTTTAGCTTGTCTGAGGCCAGCGAGAGATTGACGAAGCGCCCGCCGTTGGCTCTGCCCGGTAGCTAATCCAAAGAGCGTCAGCGGTCGTGTGCACCGCCACAGTACAGTAGCGAAAGCCAGAAGGCAAGCCCGTGGGAGCAGGCTGGCGAGTCAGCAGCTCATTGAGGCGCGTCTCTAAGGGAAGGGCCAGCCAGGTTAGCGGTAATCCCCCCAAATCAGCATGCAGCAGATGAACTTGCAAATGACAGGCTGAGGCCAGCGGCTGAAGCTGCAAGGTGAATGGACGGGTAACGGAGACGCCGAGTAGGGTAAGCGTCTCGTCGCCCGTGACGTCGACCAGGGCGCCTGGTTGGAGAATCACACGCACGTTACTAGCCTGGCCCGGTAAGCCAACCTGGGGTAAACTGCGCGTCACAAGCGCCGTCAGATAGGTTGAAGACAATTGTAATACCACATCGCTCTGACCAGCAGGAGGAGAGGAAAGCGGAGGCCGATCAGTACCCAGCATGAGGAGCATTACAAGCAAAAGGGCAAGCGCGCCGCTGGCGCCGCTGAGCATCCCCAGCAGAAACGTTCCCAGGGGAAGCCAGCGCCGAACCCGTCCTTGAGCAGGGGTCGGGGATCGGAGGGGCTGCGACCACCCCGCTTCCAGTGCCGACGGGGAAAATACGGGAGGCAGGGAAGTAGTCAGCCGTCGAGTCGGACGCGCTCCCGGGAGGGGAGGGGAAGCTGTCTCGGTTGACTGCCAGCTTGGCAGCTCAGCGGGGTCACTGACTGACATGCGCTCAGTGAGGTCGGCAAGGTCATCGCTGCTAGTAGGAAGGGTAGGAAAAGAGACCTCGGGAGCCGGGTCTGTTCCATCGTGATCATTGAGATTATCATCGGTGAACCAGGGCATAGCTGGAAGCACTCCTTACCTTCACAAGCAAACCTGCTGTGTATCATAGCTGTTTGGCCCCAAGTCTACAAGGGGCTTTCTTTTTGGGCAGATCGCACAAAAGAGAGCGCCTTGCTTTCAGACAAAGTGCCCGTAGTCTCAGCAGCAAGGGGGGACGTATCATAGAAGCAAGTAGGGGAGCTGAGCCTCGCCTGATAACCAGAGAGAGAGCGGGAACGGAAGAGAGCAGTGTGGACAGGAGCGAGGCCGCTACCCGAAGGCGTTGCTGAGCAAACGGCACGCTAGCAGTCATCTGTTCAGCAGAATAAAAGCAGAGCGACGAGCAGTCAGAAGTCAAGAGCACGGAGTGGCAACGAGAGCCGAAGGCGTGTCCGGCAAAGAGGCTGGGGAGAGACCAGTAAAGAGGAGAGTTCAACGGCATGACACCTGAAGAAGTTCTGCAATTTGCCAAGGAGCGCGGTGCCAAGATGGTAGACTTCAAATTTGTAGATCTACCGGGCACCTGGCAGCATTTCAGCGTTCCGTTGCACGAGCTGGATGAGGAGACGTTCGTCGAGGGGAAGTATTTTGACGGGTCGAGCATCCGCGGCTTCCAGACCATCGACGACAGCGACATGCTGGTAATCCCCGATCCAGATACCGCGTTCATGGACCCCTTTACCAGCGTCCCCACGCTGAGCCTCATCTGCACTGTTGCCCACCCAGGGCCGGGCGCGCACAAGCAGCCGTACACCCGCGATCCGCGGACAATCGCACGCAAGGCGGAGGAATATCTGCGCTCGTCCGGGATCGCCGACGTGAGCTACTTTGGCCCTGAGGCCGAGTTCTTCGTGTTTGACAATGTGCGCTTTACCTCGACCCAGAATGTACAGTATGCCGAGGTCGATTCGGATGAGGCGCACTGGAATAATGGCCGCAACGGCGGCGTCAACCTGGGCCATCGCCTGCGCCCCAAGGAGGGCTACTTCCCTGTGCCTCCCAGCGATACGCTGCAGGATCTGCGCAGCGAAATGGTACTGACGCTGGAGGAGCTGGGCATTCCAGTTGAGGCCCAGCACCATGAAGTCGGCGGCGCCGGTCAATGCGAGATCGATATTCGCTATAATACGCTGGTCAAGACCGCCGATAACCTGATGATCTACAAGTATGTGGTGAAGAATACAGCGCGCAAGCATGGAAAGACGGCGACCTTCATGCCGAAGCCGATCTTCGGTGATAATGGCTCTGGTATGCACGTCCATCAGAGCCTGTGGAAGGATGAGCGCCCGCTCTTCTATGACCCCGAGGGCTATGCTGGCCTCTCCCAGACGGCGCGCTACTATATCGGCGGCCTGTTGATGCACGCCCCCGCGTTGCTGGCGATCGCCGCCTCGACTACCAACAGCTACAAGCGGCTGGTGCCCGGCTTCGAGGCCCCGGTTAATCTCGTCTTCTCGAAGGCCAACCGCAGCGCCGCTGTGCGCATCCCCAATACAGATTGTCCATCCGCGAAGCGGATTGAGTTCCGTCCGCCCGATCCGACGGCCAATCCTTATCTGACCTTCGCTGCTCTGCTGATGGCTGGCCTCGACGGTATCCGCCGCAAGATCGAACCCAGCGAGCACGGCTTCGGACCGATCGATCGTGACCTGTACCACCTGCCCCCGGAGGAGCTGCGTGAGATCGGCTCGGTTCCGGGCTCGCTGGAGGAGGCTCTCAACGCTCTAGAGGCCGATCATGCGTTCCTGTTGGAGGGAGGCGTCTTCACGACTGACGTGCTTGAACACTATATTGAATTGAAGCGCGCTCAGGTCAACGAGGTGCGCATGCGCCCCGTGCCGATTGAATTCGCCCTCTACTACGACGCCTGATCCTTCTGAGCTGATCGTACGCACGAGCCAGTAGCCCCAGGGAGACGGGTCAAGGCCGTGTCCAGCCAACCAATCGGCTGCCCGAGAGGGGAGGACACGCTTGGCCCCTGACTGAGTCCCCCTGGGGCTCTTTGTCTTGCTGCTGGCTCTCTCGGGCTTGCCCTCACCTGCTCGCTCGTCGGCTGGCTCGCTTTGGCTTCCCCTCGCCACCGCCGCTCGCTGGCTACATGAGGCAGAGCGGTGACAGTTGTGCTCGACTGGTCAGGTAGCTCATCTGGCTGGTTGGCTAGCGCTGCGCTGGCGGTGATATAATAGGATGTCTATCCTACCCACGCGGTACGATGCCATCCTCGCTCTGTCTGGAGAGGCGCTCTATGGACCCGCTTGTTGACAGTTATGGCCGGCGCATTCGCAATCTGCGCATCTCGATCACAGATAAGTGTAACTTCCGCTGTACGTATTGTATGCCTGCCGAGGGGCTGCCGTGGCTCAAGAAGGCAGAGATTCTGACCTATGAAGAGATTGAGCGGCTGGCCCGTCTGGCAGTGCGCATGGGCATTGAGCAGATCCGTTTGACCGGCGGCGAGCCGCTGGTACGCCGCGATGTCCCCGAACTGGTGCGCAAACTTCGCCAGATCGAGGGACTGCGCAGCCTCAGCCTGACTACCAATGGCGTCCTGCTCAAGCAGTTGGCTGGTCCGCTCGCCGAAGCCGGCCTGACGCGCATTAATGTCAGCCTCGATTCGTTGGTACGAGAGAAATTCGCTCGCTTGACGCGTCGCGATCAGCTCGAACGCGTACTGGAGGGCCTGGAGGAGCTGGAGAAGTATCCTTCCATCCGCCCGATTAAGATCAATGCGGTAGCGATGCGTGGTTTCACGGAGGAGGAAGTGCTTGATTTCGTACGCTTGGCACGGCGTAAGGGCTATGTGGTGCGCTGGATCGAGTTCATGCCTCTCGATGCCGACCAGATTTGGCGCAAGGAGGATATTCTGACCGGCGCCGAGATTAAGGCGATCATTGAGGCCGAGTATGGCCCGCTGGTGCCGATTCAGGGCGATCCATCAGAGACCGCCCGGCGCTATACTTTCAGCGATGGCATCGGTGAGGTAGGCTTTATTAATCCTGTCAGCGAGCCGTTCTGCTCCACCTGCGACCGGATTCGCCTGACGGCTGATGGTCAGTTGCGCACGTGTCTCTTTGCCACCGAGGAGACCGATCTACGGACACCCCTCCGCTCGGGGGCTTCCGATGAGGAGCTGATGGCTATTATCCGCCGCGCCGTTTGGCACAAGGAGCTGAAGCACTATATTGGCGATACACGTTTCAAGAGAGCTAACCGCACGATGTCCATGATTGGCGGTTAAACATCCCTCTTCCTTCTATATCAGGAATACTGCCCGCATATGCTCGGCGTGTTACCTCACAGGGGGATGTTCGTCTCTCTAAATAAATAGGCAAATCGACATGGTATGTCTTCGAGTGCTGATCATGCGAGATTAGCTCCTTTTTATTGCTTGCCGGTATTGGGCAGAGGAGGGAAGGTGACACAGCCACAGTTGAAGTGGAGCCTGTGGGGTTCTGGCCGGCAAGGCCATCATGGGAGCAGGAGAATACTCGAAGCAGCCAGGAAGGAGGCTCTGTGGAACACGAAGCTATTGATTTACTCACGGTGCGTGAGGTGGCCCGCCAACTGCGGGTCGATGATACAACGGTGAGGCGCTGGATTAAAACCGGCGTACTGGAGGCCATTACTTTGCCTCACCGTGGCCGGCGCCAGGCGTATCGCATCCGCCGTGCGACGCTGGAGGCCATGCTGGCGACGCCGCCGGTTTCATCACCCCCCGCTTCTGCCCCCCGTGACCGCGAGTGAGTGAGTAGACGAGCGGCAGCCCAAGAAGGGGAGACGCGCAGCTCCCTGGCTCTCACTGCCCCCCTCTTCGCAGGATGTGGTAGACTGTTGGCACCTGCTATCTGTGCCCTGGCGTCCAGCGGCAAGCAGCTAGACTGGCTGCAGGAAGTGGCTAGTGTTGCCGCAGGAGGTAGGTGGTTTGCGCCTGCTGCCCGCAAGGTCGTGATCTGGCGCTGCCTTGTGGATCGCTGCGGTTCCTGACAGGAGCTGCAGGCTGAGGCAGAGAGAAAGGCGCCGACACAGGGGCGCTCAGCAGGATAGCATAGGTCTGGCAGGTTGCAACCTGGAAAAGAGGAGAGTGATCTACGCGATGACACAGCGATCCGCTGAGGAGCTGTTTCATGAGCTGCAGGGTCAGATGGAGGCGGGCTTTGCGGCTATCCATGTCCCAGTCCAGCACTCCCCCGCCGGCGTTCCCTACTTGACTGCCCCGGGGGTAGTGTTGCTGGCACGTCCGCAAACGAACCTGCAGGGTTTGGCTCCCTTCCTAGAGGGCTTTGATCCTGCCTATCGCTTCAGCGAGTATGTGCACGATCCCACCGTCTTGCCCGACGGAGCCCAGCTCTGCAAGGTAGCGGGGCAGACCTGCTATCTGAGCTTTGGCCCGCGGCGCACGCTCAACGCTCAGGCGGGCCGTTATTTCGATCACCTGAAGGCATCGCGTCATGGCTCGGTGCTGGAACACGCTACCTTTAGTTTCTTTGTCTACGGCGTCTCGCGCAGCCTGACGCATGAGCTGATCCGCCATCGGGCTGGCTTCAGCTATTCGCAGACCAGCCAGCGTTTTGTCGATGGTCGGACCCTGCGCTTTGTGGAGCGTCCAGAGTACCGTCAGGACGAGCATTTGCATCGTCTCTTTTTACAGCGTATTGAGCGTGCCGCAACGGAATATGCTGAATTGAGCGAGTATCTGCTGACTCGCCAGCAGGCCGGTGATCCCTTATTGAGCGCGGAAGCACGTACTGATCTGCGTAAGCGGGTGCAGCAGTGCTCACGCTCACTGCTGCCCAATGAGACGGAAGCGCCATTAGTGGTGACGGCCAATGCGAGAGCCTGGCGCCACGTGATCGAGGAGCGTACTGCCCCGCATGCCGAAATTGAGATTCGGGAGCTGTTCGTCCGTATCTTTGTCTGTCTAGCTCTAGTCGATCCGATCCTCTTTGGAGATTACACGCTGGAGCGCTTGCCCGACGGCACCTATAGCGTGCGCACCCCCTATGAGAAGGTCTAATCGTGTGAGCGAGGCAAGGGCCAGGCGCAGCGGACCGGCGCGACCTTCCCTTGTACGCTGGCCTAGCTAGAGGAGCAGACGGCGATACAGGCGGAGGCCGTCGTCGGCGGCCTGCTGCCCAGCGCTTGTGGTGGCTGCCACAGCTTCCAGTTCGCAGCGGGCGGCGAGCCGTGGAGCGGCTGGGTCACGTTGCGGGAGCAGGACCTCAAACCAAAGGGGGTATCCCTGTTGCTGGCTCTCGACCTCTAACTCTGCCCCCCAGAGGCGGGCCCGGTTGAGGGCACAGATGAGCAGCGCCCGCCCGCCACCGCGGCGACGGTGGCGGGGGTGGACCGTGCCTTCACAGCGCAAGTGATAGCCCTCAGCGTCGCGCACGAGATGCAACAACGTATAGCCGATCAGCTCTCCTTCCAGCCCTTCCAGTGTCCCCCCCTGTCCCCAGGTGTTCAGATCGTCGTCGTCATCGAGCAAGACGAAGAGGGCCGGGCCAGGCTCACCCCGAGCCAGGCTAGCCTGCCAGTCTTCCCAGGCTGCGCGAGAAAAGAGGCAGCCATCGAGGCTCTCGGCCTGCTGGCGAAGATCCCAGAGCTGGGCCAGATCGCCGGGTCGCGCTTCGCGAACGCGCACGTGTTTTCACTCCCTTGTCATTGCGAACTGAACTGATGAAGTTGGCCGGATGTCGGGCGTGGGCCTGTCTTGGCTAGCCTGCCAGGAAGCCAGGACAGTCCTGCAAGATAAGAAGCATCCCCCTGCTTATAATAGCGCGCGCCGGGCAGGCCGGGCAACAGGCGTCTGCCGCTGCCTGCTGGCAGGTGGCCCGGCTTAGGAGCCAGACCGACCCATGGCCAGGCCGTCTGTCATATAATGTGAATGTTTGCCCTCTCCTGAAAAGAGCTGGATCGATGCAGGAAGGGGAAGCCAGAGAGATTCCCAAACCACAGCGAGCAAAGCAAAAGCAAAGGAGTGTGGCCTTGCACGATTCTGCTGCTGTAGAGAAGCTCCAGGCGATTCGTGAAGCCATGCCGGCGACGACGGCACATACGTATTTGAACACAGGAACCTTTGGGCCGTTGCCATCCTGTGTGATTGAGGCCATGCGTGAGCGGCTCCAGGCAGAATGGCGACAGGGGCGACTGGGAGCGGAGGCCCAAACCTCTCTACTGGCCTGCTATCGGGAGGCCAGGCGGCGCTGTGCCGAGCTGCTCAATGCGAGCGAGGACGAGATCGCGCTGACAGACAATACCGGCGAGGGGCTGAACATCATTGCCTTCGGCCTCAACTGGAGGGAAGGCGATGAAGTCATTACAACCAATCACGAGCATATCAGCGCGCTGGCTCCGCTCTACCAGTTGCGTGATCGCTATGGAATAGGCATACGCATCGCCGATCTGGGGGAACGCGGAGAGCGTGCGGCCGAGGAAGAGATTGCCAAGCTCATTACACCGCGGACGCGCCTGATCGTGCTCTCGCATGTCTCCTTTATGACCGGGGCTCGCTTTGATGTGAGCGCGGTAACCGCCCTGGGGCGGCGCCACGGGCTGCCGGTACTCGTCGATGGGGCGCAGGCCGCGGGGGCGATTGCCGTCGATGTCCAGGAGCTAGAGGTCGACTTCTATGCCTTTCCGATGCACAAATGGCTGTGCGGCCCAGATGGCACGGGGGGCCTCTACGTGAGGCGCACGGCCTTAGCTCAGGTGCAGCCGACCTACGTCGGCTACTACTCGCTCAAGCACGAGCAAAGCGGAGACTGGGAGCTGCACGAGACGGCGCAGCGCTTTGAGCTAGGTGGAAGGCAGACAGCCGCTCTGGTGGGACAGAGCCGAGTCCTACGCTGGTTGGCCGAAGAGGTGGGCCATCACTGGCTCCGGGAGCGAATTGCCTCCCTCAACCGCTATGCGGCTGATCTCCTCAGAGACGTGCCGGGGGTCCGCCTTCTGACGCCGCAGCCTGGAGCCAGTGGTCTGCTCTCATTCACCTTCGAGCGTGCAGAGCCAGAGGCGGTGGTCCGTCGCCTGGCGCAAGAGCACAATGTGCTCATTCGAAGCATTCATGAGCGGCAGGCCCTTCGTCTCTCGACAGGCTTCTACAATACCGAGGAGGAGCTAGAGAGGGTTGCCAGGATCTTGCGGACCTGGTCCTAAAGGCCCGGAAGGTGGAGGGTGCTGGGAGGGCACGGGCTTAGCCGGCCTGTGCGACCCTTCGCTCGCCCCTTGTTGACCAGAGCCAGAGCGAGTGGCATCAACCGAGGGGGAAGGAAGTCAATCGGGTCGATCGGGAGAGCGAGCTAGCTTCAAGAGTGGGGGAGCAGTCTGGAGAAACAGACGACGCCCGTGAGCGCAGGTGAAGCGGCGACGTCCTACTTTCCCACGGGACTGCTCCCGCAGTATCATCGGGGCTGGAGAGCTTAACTTCCGTGTTCGGGATGGGAACGGGTGTTTCCTCTCCGCAAGAGTCGCCGATTCGCCTGCACTCACAGGCGTTCGCGCTTGGCGAGAAGTATCGTAGCATGGCAAGGCCAGCTTTGTCAAGAGGCAACTGGCAGAGAACAGAGCTGCCGACCTCTCGCTCGAAGGTGGCGCGCACAATGCTGGCGGGAGGCTGGTCACGCCTGAGCGAGGGGATCAGGGCCGAAATTCTCGGGCCTCAGCCTGAGCGCTGATGAGCGACCACGGCCTCCGCCTCGCTCAAGCGCAGGGAGGCCAAGCGAGAGACGCTGTCACTTCCCATGGAGACGCCGTAGATAGCCTGGGCAGCAGTCATGGTCACTCGGTTATGAGTAATGACAATGAACTGCGTCCGCTCAGCCAGGCGCTTCAGAATATCGCAGAAGCGCGAGACATTGGACTCATCAAGGGCGGCGTCGACCTCGTCCAGCAGACAGAACGGCGGCGGATTGATTTCCAGGAGCGAGAAGAGCAGGGCAGCCGAGACCAGGGCCCGTTCTCCGCCCGAGAGCAGAGAGAGATCCTGCACCTTTTTGCCGGGGGGCTGGACGATGACCTCAACCCCAAAGGGCAAGCCGCTACGCGCCACGCTAGCGGTCTCCTCTGTGCCTGCTGGCTCGTCTTCTGCCGCGGCTCCATGCCCATTGCGGGCAGCCTGACTGCTGGTGCCGCCATGTCTGCTGGCGGAGCGTCCCTCGTTGCTCTCCTGAGAGCGTTCGCCCCCCTTGCTGACCACCAACTCCAGGCGCGCCTGACCGCCATTGAAAAGAGTGCGGAAATGCTCGCGGAAGCGAGCATTGACCGCCTCGAAGGTGGTCTCAAACTGGCGTGTCATGGTCGCATCGAGCTGACCGATGATTGTATGCAACTGCTCGGCCGCCTGCTCCATATCCGCGATCTGGGAGCTAAGGAACTCGAAGCGCTGACGCTCCTCCTCGTACTGGCGTGGGGCATCGGGATCGCAACCGCCGAGAGCTTTGAGACGGCTGCGCGTCTGCTCAATCTGGCGGCGCAGGCGACGCTGCCTTGCCTCTTCGTCCTCCTCAGGGCCTGGTCCTGGACGCTGGTCCTCTGCTGTCGAGGGGGGAGGGAGCTGAGAGATCAGCGCTCCCAGTTCCTGGGGCTGACTGAGACCCAGATCCTCCTGAATCTGGCTGAGGAGAGCGTCCAGGGCATCGCGAGCCCGCTGACTCTCCAACAGACAGCGCCGATAGAGGACCTCGCACTGACTCTGCTCCTGGCGTAAGGCGGCAAGCTGCTGCTCACTGGCCGCGAGGCGCTGCTCCAATTCGCGCAGGGCCTGCTCGCGCTGCTGGACACGCAGGCTGGCCTGTCGCGCCTGTTCGCGAGCCTGCTCTAGCTCACCCTGCAGACGAGCGATGCGCTCGCGCAGGTGCTGCTGCTGCTCCTCGACCTGGCGCAAGCGGAGCTGCTGCTGATCAAGCTGGGAGCGTAGCTCCTGCCGCTGCTGTTGAATCTCGGTCACCTGGCGCTCCAGGGTCTTGGTCTCCTGACGTTTGACGGCCATCTGAGTGCGCAGGCGTCCCAGCTCCTCTTGCTGGCGGCGGTAGACGGCGGCGCGCTCCTCAACCTGGGCCTGCAGCTCCTCAACAAGGCCCTGCAGCTCCTGCTGAGCTCGTTCATGGGCCTGGACCCGCTCGCGGGTGGCCTGCAGCTCCTGCTCCAGACCAGCGATTTCCGCCGCTAATTGCTGCTCAACCGAAGCGGCCATCTTCAGCTCTGTCTGCAGTCGCTCCTGTTCACGTTCACTGTGCGTCAGGGCACGATTTAGCTCCTGCAGACGCGCCGCATTCTTCTGCAAGTCGCGATCGAGGGAGGCCTGTTCAGCGCGGCGCCCTTCCTGGGAGCGCTGGATCTCGCTGAGCAAGCCATTGAGGCGATCGATGTGGGCCCTCTGGGTCTCAAGCTGGGCCGGTAGCTCGCGCAGCTCGCGTTCATAGTGAAGGAGGCCCCCACTGTGCTCGCCCTGAGCATTGCCCCCGCTCAGCCAGCCCTGCTGTAGAGCAAGCACCTCTCCTTTGCGCGTCACGAGGGCACGTAGAGGACACCCCGCCCGGGCAGAGAAGGCCGGCGCCTGAGCCTGGAGCCGGAAGGCAAACGAGAGATCCTCTACCAAGACAGTACCTGTGAGGAGGCGATAGCAGAGAGGCCGATAGCGGTCATCACATTCAATAAACTGCCAGGCCAGACCCACCACGCCCGGGCGCAGGTCAGGTGATTGGTTCAGGAGCTGTTCCAAGGCAGCCCGCTCCTGCTCCTGACCGGTCTGAGGAGGGAGGGCCGGCGAGGGCACAGCAGCACTGGAGGAGCCAGGCTCCTCAGAGAGCCAGAGCAGCAAGGCACGTCCGGCGCGCTGGCGCTCCAGATAGGTCAGACAACGTTCGGCTTCGGCCCGCGTGCTGACGACGACACCCTGCAGTGCTTCGCCAAGCGCGGCCTCAATGGCGCGTTCCAGCCCGGCAGGTGCCAGGAGCAAGCGCGGCAGGGGAGCAATCAGGCCTGGAACCTGGTCGCGTGGAGCACGCAGCAGGGCGCGCACGCCCTCACTGTAGCCGCTCAGATCACGTTGCCAGTTGCGTAGCATGGCGAGACGGTCAGCCAGCGTGCGCCGTGTGCGCTCGGCTTCAGCCAGCAGGCCTTTCAGGCGCTCTAGCTCCTGCTGGGCCTCCTGCATCAGGCGCTGGAGCGCCTGCTTGCGCTGGATCAGTTGCTGCTCCTCATCGCGAGCCACCTGGAGCTGCGAACGCTGTTCAGCCAAGCGCGTTTCCAGCGAGCGCAGGGCTTGCTGAGCCTGGGCCAGGGCTTCGCGGCGAGCGGCCAGGGCGCGGTTGCGCTCTCCCAGGTGCTTTTGCTGGCGTCCCAGCTCGGTCTGAGCGGCCCCAAGGCGGGCCTGAGTCTGGATCAGGTCGTTCTGGGCAGCACGCAGACGACGCTCATCTAGCTCGTAATCCTTCTGCACCTGGGCGACCGTTGCCTCCAGAGAGGCAAGGGCTTGGGCCGCTTCATCGAGAGCTTCACGAGCCTGCTCATGCGCCTCCTCTACATCGGTCAGGCGCTGCTCGGTAGCAATCAGACGTTCACGGAGCTGGCGCTCCTGGCGCTGCTGCTCCTCGCGCTGCTGCTGCATGCCTGTCACTCGCTCCTCAGCGACAGCCAATTCACGTTCAAGGCGTTGTAGCTGGCTGGCAGCCTCTCCGGCAGCACGGCGAGCGGCGCTGATCTGCTGTTGGGCCTCCTGGCGCTGCTGCAACAGCTCGCCACGCTGGCTCTCGGCCTCGTGCAGTGCCTGCTCAAGCTGATGGAGACGCGCCGCTTGTTCTGTTTCAGCGGCCTCGGCCCGTGCCGCGGCGGTCTGGAGTCGGTTCCACTGCAAGTGATACCAGGCCACCAGCGCCTGACGTAGCTCCTCTTGTAGGCGCGTATATTCGCGCGCACGCCTGGCCTGCTCTTCAAGCGGTCCAAGACGAGGCTCGATCTCGTTCACGATGTCATGGAGGCGCTGTAAGTTGGCCTCTGTCTGGCGCAGGCGCTGTTCAGCCTCAGCGCGCTGCACCTGGTAGGGACGGATACCGGCGGCGTCCTCAAAAAGGCTCCGTCGCTCTTCAGGGCGCAGGCTCAGGGCAGCATCAATGAGGCCCTGCCCGATGACGGTGTAGGAATCATGACCGATGCGAGCCTGAGCTAAAAGCAGCAAGACGTCTTTGAGTCGTACTTTCTGCTTATTGATGAAATACTCGTTCTCTCCCGAGCGGTAGCTGCGCCGCGTGACCGTGATTTCGCTATATTCCGAGGGCATCCAGCCGGTGCTGTTATCGATGGTCAGCGAGACCTCGGCCATGCCGAGGGCGGCCTTGCCATGCCCGCCGGCGAAGATAATGTCCTCGCTCTTCCTGCCTCGAAGCTGGCGCATGCTCTGCTCACCCAGGACCCACCGAATGGCATCGGCAATGTTGGACTTGCCGGCGCCATTCGGTCCAACGACGGCAGTGATGCCTGGACTGAATTCAAGGCAGGTGCGTGTTGCAAAGCTTTTGAAGCCAAGTAGCTCCAGACGCTTCAGATACACCGCTTATTCCCGGTCTATGGTACCACGGTTCTGTCGTGTGTCGTGTTCCCGATGATACCATAGCCGTGGGCCTGCCGTCGAGAGCAGAAGAGGGAGAGGGGGAGCAAGTCCTCCGCGCCGCGGCTAGCTAGAGGAGGCGCTGCTTGCTCTCAACAGCGGCCTGGGTAGGATATACTGCTCTCTATGGAGTGCCATCGGGCAAGAGCGCTGCTGTGGGGCGAGTGCAAGATGGCAAAGCTCAAAGGAAGCAAGGCAGCCGCCGGCTCAAGATGAGAAGGAGCGCCAGAAGGAGAAGAGGAGCGATGCTACGTTGGCTGATCTGTCTCACTGGTCTACTGGTAATCGGCCTTGGTCTAATCGTGGGCTGGCAATCGCATCAGGTGACCTACCGCAGCAGCGGGCGGGCAGCGATTGCGCATTATCTCTCAGATCCCCAGACTCATGAGGGCTATCTGCAGCTAGAGGGGAGTCCCACCCTCTATCTGCTCAGAGAGCAAGATTTTGCGCCGCCGATCAAGGGGACAACTACCCTCAAAGATTTGATGCTCGTGGGACTGCTCTACCGACCCGATGAGAGCACGGCCATTGATGTACAGGCACGCATGGGGACGCACCTGGTTGGTCAGGCCTACACAGTTGTGGCCCTGACCCTTTACGACCTCGATGGAAGAGCGATCCAAGAATTCAGGAGTACGCTCTATCGGCAGCACCCCCAAGGCTTTTACGAGAACGACTGGCCACTCGGTGGGGCAATCAGCCTGCTCGGGGCTGTGGTGATCCTCGCAGGAGGAATCAGGGTATGGAGAGGCCAGGACCAGAGGGGTAGACGACGCCAGCAGCCGGGGCAGGCCAGCGGGTCGCAGCCGACCTCGACAGGCTTGCCCCCAGCGGCATGGGCGCCAGCGTTGCGCCTCCCAGCGAAAGCCGGGTCACCAGAAGGGAGATCGTTGGGAGTAAGGCCGCCGGGGGGACCTTTGGGGTCCGGGAGATCAACGGGACCAGAACCATCTGAGCCATCTTGGCCGCAGCGGTGAGGTGCAGCGCGCGCAGAGCAGAGATCAGGTCGAACCTGGCTTGACGCTGAACCTGGCCGTCTGCTATGCTGCTCTGCAGACAAAAGGAACAGCAACCGGTGGCCAGCCGACAGGTGCTGACGAGCCAGGGGCCTTGTCAAGGCTGTGACCACAGCGCTCCCGGCCCAGGGAACCGCACCGGCGGAAAGGTGAGACAAATGAAGCCACCTGGTGCTGCCCGTCGAGATCACCTGGCAAGCGCTTGCTCATGTTCTTACTGGTTCCACTGCCGGCCCTGACCAGGACGCTGCTGACAGCCCTCATTGCCCTGCTGACGCTCGTCGGCATCATGACGCGCCCTTTCCGCTGGAATGAGGCCCTGATCGCCCTGGCGGGAGCGGCACTATTGCTGCTCCTGGGTCTGATCAGTCCCCTGGTAGCGCTCCAGACACTGCTAGGGGACTGGAATGTCTTTCTCTTCTTTCTGGGCATGATGGCCCTGTCGGCCTTTGCCGATCAAGCTGGTCTCTTTGATTGGCTGGCGATCGTGGCCGCCCGTCTAGCGCGGCAGCGAGCCCGGCTCCTCCTGCTCAACGTTTTTCTGATCGGCAGCCTGATCTCAATGGTGCTCTCTAATGATGCCACTGCCCTGATCCTAACGCCCGTCGTCTACACCCTCGTCACGCGCCTGCGGCTGCCAGTCATTCCCTACCTATTCGCGTGCACCTTCATTGCTGATACCGCCTCCTTTCTGCTGCCGGTCAGTAACCCGATTAACATCCTGGTGCTCTCACGCTTTCAGCTTGACCTGTGGACCTTTCTGCGTTTGCTCTGGATACCAGCGCTGGCAGTAATTGCCATCAACATCGGGGTATTTTGCTGGCTCTACCGGCGTGAAGTGCGGGGGAGCTTTGACCTGAAGCGTCTTCCCTCGCCGGAGGAGGCGATCAAAGTTCCGGGCTATTTCCGCTACTGCTGTCTGGTGCTGGCAGCAGTGGCAGTGGCCTATGTGCTGGCCTCAGCCAACGGCTTTCCCCTTTCCTGTGTGGCCCTGGCGGGGGCGCTCCTCCTGCTCGCGGGAGCACTGCGCTGGCATCAGTTCAGGCCACGTGAGCTGGCCGAGCATATCTCGTGGTCGCTCTTTGGCTTTATCGCCGGCATGTTCATCATTGTTCAGGCTGTTGAAGAGACCGGCCTGACGCGTCTCTTTGGAGAGCTGCTGCTCCGCCTGTCAGGAGGGAGCACCCTGGGAGCGGTCTTAGTAGGAACCCTGGGGGCAGCGCTGGGAACTAATTTGATCAACAACGTGCCGATGGCAGTAGTACTGACTGCCTCGCTGCAGGCACTGCACGGGCAGCTTGCGCCGACGACGCAGCTCGCTTTTGTGGCAGCGACCATCTTCGGCTGTGACCTGGGGCCGAACCTGACGACAGTCGGTTCGCTGGCGACCGTGCTCTGGCTGCTCATTCTGCGCCAACGGCAGCTTGACATCTCTGGCCTGGATTACTTTAAGGTAGGTATCCTGGTGACGCCACTGATGCTACTGGTGGGGGCCGTGCTGATCTGGCTCCTGCTCTAATGGCCAGGCAGGGAGCAAAGGCAGAGAGCACTTCTCTGGCTGGCGCCAGGGGAGCGCCGGTAGCCTGGGCTAGAGCCAGGAAGGGAGGTTCTCACGGTGTCGACCTTGCGTCTCCTTGGCTGTCTCGATGGAGTCAATGCTGAGGTTCTGGGGCAGGCGATCAGCCAGCTCTGGCCCTCGGCGAGCGGTCAGCAGCCGCAAGTGGGCCTGCTCTATGTGATTGATACGCGCCCCCGAGGGGAGCTGGAGCGGAGACGAGAGCGCTTCTGGCGCCCTCCCCATCTGCCATTAGCGCGTCAAGAGCAACTACGGCAAGCAGAGCGCGAAACAGCGCAAGAGATCCTACAGGAAGGGGCGCGCTATGTGCGTGGGGCAGAGCTCCTGCAACGTGAAGGACGAGCCGAGCAAGAAATTCTCCGCTGTGCCCAGGAGTGGGGAGCAACCCTCATCGTCCTCTGTGCGCGTTCACCACGCGGAGAGCGAGGACCAGAGCAAGGTCCGGCCTCGGTTGGGCATGTCGCGCGCTTTGTGCTGGATCATGCAAGCTGTCCAGTCCTGCTCCTGCGGGGTTCCTGGAGCCTGGCCTCCGCCAAAGAAGGCCCTGCCTGAGCCAAGGGGAGGAGCCGAACTGAAACAGCAGGCGCCTGCCGGGCGTGAAAGACTCAGGAGACCTCTTCCAGGCAGGTCAGCAGCGACCGGCCGAGCGAACCGGAGCGCCGTGGAGAAAACAGCCCCGACTCACCCACCAGTACCAAGCGATCAGGAACGGGCAGCTTGAGGGAAAAGGGGAGTACGGCTTGTAGGGTGGCCATTCCCGGTGGAATTGGCTCTGGAAGGATTGCCGCAGCGTGATATAATCGTAAAGCGCTCGGAAATTTCGGTAGAGACCGAAATAGGGCGCGCCATTCCGGGCGAAAAGAGCCGGCACAGATGGCGCCACTCCACCAGTGGGCCCCCGAGGAGTGGCGGGCGATCCGCGCAGCCATAGGCTCTTGCGCCATGCAGTGATTGTGAGATGAGCCTATGTCACACAAGCGTGAGGAGCAGCTGCCAGAGGAGAAGGCCGGGGCAAAAACCATTCTCATCGTGGAAGATGATGACGGGATCGGCACCTTTCTGGTCCAAGCAATCTCTCAAGAGACCCCCCACCGCGTGCTGCTGGTTCACGATGCCTTTCAGGCTCTCAAAGCGGTGCGCTCAATTAGGCCCGGGTTGCTGATTCTCGATTATCAGTTGCCCGGAATGAACGGCATCGAGCTATTCGACCAGTTGCAAACGATGGAAGAGCTGGCCTCCATTCCAACGATCCTGGTCAGTGCCCGTCTCCCTGAGCAGGAGATCCGACAGCGCCAGATCGTTGGACTGAGTAAGCCCTTAGAGCTGGATGAGCTGCTTGAGACGATCGAGCGCTTGCTTGGGAGCGGCCCCGCTGCTCGCTGAGTCGCTGCTCCTCGAGCGAAGCAGCTTGCCTGTCAGTGCTCGCCGAGTGAAGCAGGCCCAGTATAGGAGGACTCGGAGTGAGCGAGGCGCAGGTGGACCAAGCCACTGCCACAAAGAAGCAACCGTTCGGTTGGCGGGAGGGCAGAGGGAAGCGAGAGAGGAGGCCGTCCAGCACTGGGGTCCCACCAGGCCAGTGCATCGCTTGCAACGAGCACGTCCTGCTGACTCTGAACGGAGAGAGGCCCGGCCCAGGAGGCGACAGCGCGAATGAAATTGTAGACCCGGCGGGCGGGCCAATCCGAGGCGGGGACGAGGAAATCCTCCGGGGAGGGGGC
>NZ_JADGHT010000072.1 GCF_019683755.1 Thermogemmatispora sp.
CTTGCGATAGAGTGCCGAGAGCTGTTCCTGAAAGCTCCCCTGGAAAAGCACCGCCGTCGGAGCACCCACCGCCTGACCGGCGGCGGCCGGCTCCGCCAGGCTGCGCGCAACGCCCACCAGATTGAAATTGGAATAAATCACATAGTCGAAAGCCGCCTTGATCACCTCGGGGGCTGACTTCGGATTAAAGACCCAGAGATTGCCACCGGTCAAGGCGGCATTGCCGCCGTTTTGAGGCATCGGGCCAATCCCGAAATCCTTCAAATTGGCCTGATACTGGGCCTGCAGCGCATTGAGCTGATCGGGGGCCATTACTACCATCGCCACCTTGCCTGTTGCCAGCAACTGCAACGTATCGGCCTGCGTCAAGAGCTGCTGCTGTGTCATTGAACGATCGGTGAAGCGCATGGCTTTCAGGAAATTCAACACGCTGACCCCCTGGGGACTATTGAAGACGGCCTTCGTGCCATCGGCAGACTCCAGATCGCCGCCGGCGGTATACATCCAATTGGTGAAGTGCCAGCCGCCCTGGTTAGCCGTGCTGGTTTCAGCAAAGCCGGCTACCTTCGAACTGGTGAGCTGCTTGGCATAGCCGCGGAACTCCTCCCAGGTTGTGGGAGGCTTGTCGGGGTCGAGGCCGGCCCCCTGAAACAGCTTGCGGTTGTAGAAGATGCCAAGCACATAGCCATTCACGGGAATCCCATAGACGCGGTCGCCGCGTGTCACAATCGAGGCAATACTCGGAATGTAGTCCTTGAAGGATGACCAACTCTTGGCCAGATTGGTAATGTCGGCGACGGCGTGGCGGGCGATGAGCAGGGGCGGCTCCGTAAAATAGCTTTGAATGCCATCCTCTAGCTGACCAGCGGCTAGTTTGGCAAAGTAGGTTGTGGGATCATAGGGATCGTTTTTGCCGACAATGTGCTCATGCGGATAGGCTTGCTCAAAATCTTTGACAACCTGATTGAAGACATAGACCGCGCCAGGGTTGGTGGACGGCGGGAGTGTGTTCACGGTGGCGGTTACAGTCGTGGTCGTGCTACTGCCGCCACCGCAGGCGGCCAGCAGCTCCAGGCCGGCGACGCCGGCTCCCAACGCTAGCGAGCGCTGCAAGAAGCGGCGACGATTCAGCGGCGAGCCTGTGCCTTGCATGCCCATAGGATGACCTCCTTGTAGAATAGACAGAATATCCCTACGTCATGCCATACGGACGTCTAGATAAATCCGACCCGGCTTGTGGCATGACAGTAATCCCGGCGATCGCCAACAGGACTGCATTGCATACTGCGTGCGCCTGGCCGCGCTGGTCTGCCTGAGACGTGAGCGGGGGTCAGAAGCGAGAGCGAGGCGCGTGAAGAGGATAGCTCACTCAGAATAGATGGATTGAGCGGGGAGAGGCAACGAGCGCCATAGCTGGGCAACCTCCTTCAGCTGAACTGTCGTTGGCAAACGGTGGCAAGCGTTGGCTCTCGTCAAACATTGACGAGCGAGTGTGAGCCGCTGCGATCGTAAGGTTAACGTTTACTCTAGGTTCTGAGGAAGAAGGTAACATAGAAAAAAGGGGTTGTCAAGAGGGACAAATAGGTACTCGTTTTCTCGCTCAGTCGAAGTCATCAAAGCCGATGGAATCTTAAGCTACGGCTTGACTGCCGTTGGAGACATCCCCGTTGCTCTTGCACCTGCGCGTTGACACAGCCGGGAAGGCATGGTACCATTGAAGTAACTTCGTCAGAGTTATCGTTTACCTTATTAGCAGGTCAGGGGAGGGGTTGCCACTGGAACCACGACGACCTAAGCGCTTAACGATGGTGGAGATCGCCAGGCGTGCTGGCGTCTCCACGACGACCGTCTCCAAGGTTCTCAATCATCGACCTGGTGTCGGTGAGAAGACACGGGCCCGCATCCAGCGGCTGATTGAGCAGAGCGACTATGTCCAGAACCATGCCGCCCGCCATCTGCGCAAGGGGCGCAGCGGCCTGATCGATCTGGTGCTGATGCGCCTCGAAGGGGGCTATGATCTGGGCATCATGCAGGGCGTGCAGGAGGTGCTGGAGCAGAGCGGCTACCGGCTGGTGGTTTTTGCAACTAACGAGGACGAGGCGACCGAGCGTCTCTGGTTGCGACGCTTGCTTGATCAGTCCAGCGATGGCGTCCTGCTCTTGCTCCCCTACGAGCGCGTTGGCATTGCGAAAACGCTGCTAGAGCAGGGAATCCCCTTCGTGGCTATTGGCGATCGTAATGAGCCAACAACGGCCTTTCCGACCATTGGATCAACCATCTGGCTCGGCGGCTATACGGCCACGGAGTATCTGCTCTCGCTGGGTCACCGACGCATTGCTATCATCACTGGTCCCTTGCACCTGACGACCTCGCGTGCACGGCTGGCGGGCTATCGTGAGGCGCTGGAGCAGGCCGGGATTCCTGTTGACCCGGCCTTGATCTGCGAGGGCAGCTATCTGCTCGGGGATGGCATTCGCCAGACCGAGGCTCTGCTTGACTTGCCGGACCCGCCGACGGCCATCTTTGCGGGTAACGATGCCCAGGCGGCGGGGGTCTACCAGGCGCTCTACCGGCGGCGTATTCGCATTCCCGAGGAGATGAGCGTCATTGGCTTTGACGATGTGACCTATGCTGCTCACATGGCTCCTCCATTGACAACCATTCGCCAGCCTTTGGAGGAGATGGGGCGTATGGCGGCGGAGATGCTGCTGCGGCTGATCGCTGGCCAGCCCCTGGAGACGCATCATGTCGAGCTGGCGACCTCTCTGGTCATTCGCGAGTCCTGTGGGCCACCGCGTCGCGGTCCGCTTGGCAGGGAAACGGCTAGCTAGCTAGGAAGGCGCAGCGTCTCTAGCGCTGGGCTGGCAAGGTTAACTGAGTGCGGGCCTTTTCCCTGCCTGCCTTCTGCTCGCTCTGTGTCCCCGCTCTCTCTGCTCTGATGAGCACGACCTCTATCTCTGTAGCTTTACTACCCTCTTTCCTCGGTTTGGGCTTGTGTTTGCGAGCAGCGTCCATCTGTCTTTGCGCGACCAGTGTGCGCCGACTGTGGTGGCAAGTGCCGAACGCTCTTTGTGCAGTTAGCATGGCTTTCCCAGGCGTGGCATGCGAAAGGCCGGGGAATGCCCCTGATAGAGCGGGCGTCTCCTGGAGCTGGATAACCGCTTGGTGGCCGGGAAATGAGGGAGATCATATCTAGGAAACAAGCTTGCGGCCTCTGATCTGGAGAGAATCCGCCAATTTCTAAGGAAGATTCGCCTATCGCTCGCCACTGTCGACCGCTTATACTCCCTCTTCGGAAGATCCGGTAAGCTGCTGGAGGGCGGTGAGGCAGCGGGCTGCCTCGGCTGGGCCAGCGCTCGGCTTACCGACTGAGATGGACCGAGTAAGGCTTTGACAAGAGACTTGTCAAGGCGTGCAGGCTGCTCTCATCAGCCATCTCCTGTCATGCTGCTGCGAATTCTGAGAGAAGAAGAGGAGGAAATAGAGAGAAAGAACGATGCAGGCTCACCAGGTACATGCCGATATCCCTTGGGTTACCCTCAACAATGGTGTGCGCATGCCGCAGCTTGGTCTGGGGGTCTTTTTGACTCCCAAGGAGCAGACCATAAGCAGCGTGCTGGCCGCCTTCGAAAACGGCTATCGCTTAATTGATACAGCCGCCGCTTACCATAACGAAGAGGAGGTAGGCGAAGCGATTCGGCAGAGCGGGCTGCCGCGTGAAGAGCTGTTTATCACCAGCAAGCTCTGGAACACAGATCATGGCTATGATCAGGCTCTCAAGGGCCTGGAGACAAGCCTCAAGAAGCTGGGTCTTGATTATCTGGATCTCTATTTGATCCACTGGCCGCTGCCTATGAAGGGTCTGACGGTCCAGACCTGGAAAGGACTGGAGCGCGCCTACAAGGACGGGAAGGTGCGAGCGATTGGCGTCAGCAATTTCAAGCCGGCCCATCTTGAGCGCCTCCTGCAGGAGAGCGAGGTGATCCCGGCGGTCCTTCAGATTGAGCTGCATCCCACCTTTACCCAAGAGGAGACGCGCAACTACGCTAGGGCGCATGGCATTCAAGTTGAATCCTGGTTCCCGCTGGGCGGACAGCGGAGCAAGGACACCCTGCTCAGCAGGCCGCTGCTCAAGCAGTTGGCTGCCAAGTATGGCAAGACCCCGGCGCAGATTGTGCTGCGCTGGCACATGCAGCTTGGCCTGGTGGCCATTCCTAAGTCAGTGCACCCTGAGCGCATCAGAGAGAACCGCCAGATCTTTGATTTCGAGCTGAGCCAGGAGGATATGGCCGCTATCTCAGCCCTCGATACTGGCGTACGCCTAGGCCCTGACCCTGACACCTTCGACGTTGAGTAACAGGAAAGAGAGAGCGCTGCTGGAGACGCTGAGATCTCTCCAGCGGCCTCTTCTAGGGCAGTGTGGTCAGGCGGTCCTCCTCAAACCCTGATCGTAGCCCTTCTCCCTCGCTGATGCTAGTGGCTCTCAGGCCCGGCCTTCTATGCTGTTGCCACGGCAGCAGGAGCGCGTCCTGTGCGTCTCCCCTCTGGCATCATTGGCCTCTTGACAATCCGCCTCTTCTAGGACTATGATTCGGATATCCGAATAAGCAGATATGTTTGCCGCCCGCGTGCAGCTCTCTCCAGGCTCTTGAGCCGGTCCGGTGGTGTACCCTCCCTGGCCGCAGACAGGGGCAGTGAGTGACCGCATGGGGCACACTCTTACGAGGAGTGCGCGATCAAGGCCTGCCGGTGCGTAGCGATGTCGCTGTGTAACTATAGGGCTTGCTATCGCCGCAAGGAGACGCCTGGAAACATGCCTATGCCTGCCGCCGAACCTGATTTGCTGATCCTGGGAAGCGGCTCTACCGCCTTTGCCGCTGCCTTGCATGCCGCTGATCTTGGCAAAAGTTCCCTGCTGACCGAAGAGCGCCTTATTGGGGGTACCTGTGCCAATCGGGGCTGTCTTCCCTCCAAGCATCTCATTGAGGCTGCCCGGCTCCAACATGAACGTGCCTGGCCCCGCTATGCTGCCTTCACTCCCCTGCAGCAACCTCTCAATTGGGCGACTCTGCTGGAGCAGAAAGATGCTCTTGTCTATGCCTACCGCCAGGAACACTACGAGCGCCTGCTAGAGGAGATCCCCGGCCTGAGCCTGCTGGCGGGCCAGGCCCGCTTTCTCTCGCCCCATGAGGTCGTGGTGACCACTGCTAGTGGCGACCAGCAGCGGTGGCGCGCTGGGCAGATTCTCATCGCCACCGGCTCTCGTCCTCATGTACCCTCCATTCCTGGCCTGCAAGACGTTCCCTATCTCACCAGCGACTGGTTGAGCACGCCTGATGATCCCTGGCAGACCTCTCTGCGCCAGCAGCCGCGCTCGCTACTGATCATTGGGGGAGGGGCTATTGCTCTCGAGCTGGGTCAGCTCCTGCAACGCCTCGGCACGCGTGTGACCCTGCTTGTGCGCCGCTCGACGGTTCTGGCTGACTCGAGTTGGGAACCAGAGTTGCGCCAGGCGCTCGCAGAGTACTTGCAAGCCGAAGGGCTACGCGTGCTCACTCAGGTCCAGGTTCTCCGGGTTGGCTCTGGACCCGCGGGGGTGGAGGTGACCATTCAACAAGGGGCCCGCCAGTATACCCTGGAGGCTGAGCGCTTGCTCGTAGCGACCGGGCGCCGCCCCAACACTGAGCATCTGGCCCTGGAGCGCGCCGGTGTTGCGGTTGACGCACAGGGAGCGATCCGTGTTGACGCTACGCTGCGCACTAACGTCCCCCATATCTGGGCCGCTGGCGATGTCATCGGCAGCGCCTGGGGCAATCAATTTGCCACGCCGGTGGGAGCCGCTGATGGCAAGTTGGCCGCTCACAATGCGCTCTCAGGCGAGCCCCCGCGCCCCGTCAACCATCGCCTGATCCCGCGCTGTCTTTTCACTGATCCCCCGCTCGCCAGCGTTGGACTAACGGAGGCCCAGGCCCGGGCTGCCGGTGTGGCCTGCGCCTGTCGCGTACTCCCCATGAGCCTGGTGCCGCGGGCTGGAGCTATCGAGGACAGGCGAGGACTCATCAAGATGGTCGTCGAGCGTTCCAGTCGGCGTGTGCTCGGCGTCTCGCTGCTCGCGCGCAACGCTGAGGAAGTAATTCACGAGGCTGCCATGGCCCTGCGCTTCGGGGCCACCCTGGAAGATTTTACGGAATTGATCCATGTTTACCCAACAATGGCCGAGGCGCTCAGGCTGGTAGCGCTCTCCTTCACGCGCGAGGTACGCCTCCTTAGCTGCTGTGCCAGTTAGCTGAGCCAGTAGCCGGTCGTCGCAACCATCAATCGGACCAGGGCCGCCCCAGAGGCCAAGAGAGAAGAGCCGGGGGAGGCTGCTGTCAGTCCCATCTCTCCATGCCTGGTGACAGCTCAACAAGAAGAGTCTGCCTGCTCACTAGTAAAAGCGGGCAGGCAGACCCTTGCTGCGTCTCTCTTCTCTGCTCAAGTCAAGCGGTCGTCTCAGCGGCGGCCTCACCCTCCTCAGCCGTCTCCTCTTGTGGCCCACTGCGCGGCGTAATGCGCAGCGTCACAAACGAGGCCAGGGCCAGGAGCACAATGGTCAGCACCACCACCACGGCATAGGAACCAAAGAAGCCGGCCTTTGCCCCCAGGCCTGTGATAATGCCAGCCAAGCAGAAATCAGTATCACCAAACGTGGTATTGGCCAGGCCGAACGATCCCATGAAAGCCAGCAGCAGAGCTGGTAGCAGTGTGATCAGCAGGCCATTAATGAATGAACCGACGACCGCTCCCAGCCAGCCACCCGTTGCATTGCCATAGACGCCTGAAGTGCCGCCATCGAAGAAATGGGGGACCATGCCGGGAATAATCAGCGCCAGACCCAGTGGCCCCATCAAGAACAGTCCCACGATGCCGCCCAGCAAGCTCATAATAAAACCGAGCAGGACTGCATTCGGCGCGAAAGGGAAGGTCGTCGGGCAGTCCAGGGCGGGCAAGGCATTGGGCACCACCTTTTCTGCAATGCCTCGGAAAGCCGGCACGATCTCCGCCAGAATCATCCGCACACCTACCAGGATGATAGCGACGCCTGCGCCGAAGGTCAGCGCCTGCGTTAAGGCATACATAATGTAGTTCCCGCCGCCGGCGGCCTGGGCCAGCGCTGCCGGTCCGGCGATAATCGCCAGCACGATATAGATGATCACCATCGTGAGCGTGGTCATCACCAGCGAATCGCGCAGGAAGGAGAGGCCCTCCGGCACCGTCAGATCTTCAGCACTGGCACGCGGTGCCCCCAGACGGCGTACCAGCTTGCCCACTAATCCCGAGGTAATATAGCCGAACGTATTGAAATGACCCAGAGCAAAGCCAGCGTCGCGCGTCACCTTGCGCGTGAAAGGGTGGACCAGAGCCGGCATCACGGTGCCGATTGTCCCCAACATCAGCGCGCCCAGAACCACCTGATGCACGCCTGTGATCCCTGCACTGCCCAACACCACGGCCAGCACCGTCGCCATATAGAAGAGATGATGACCGGTCAAAAAGACAAACTTCACAGGGGTCAGCCGTGCTAAGATCAGGTTGACTAGAAAACCGAACGCCATAATGAGCGCGGTAGGAGCGCCAAAGGCCTTCTGGGCTAAGCTAACAATTGCCTCATTGGTTGGTACCACGCCCTGCAAGTGGAAGCCAGCCTGAACCATTGTCCCCAGGGGCGCCAGGGCCCCGATCAAAATAGTGGCCCCACCGGTGAGGATTAAAAAGCCCACAATCGTTTTCAGGGTCCCCGCGATGATCTCGCTCGGCGGGCGGCGCAGCACCAACAAGCCCAAGAGAGCGATCAATCCCACCAGCAGCGGTGGCTTGCTCAAAATCTCTGAGACAATGAACTGAACAACTGCGAGCACGATGTTCATCGTTCACCATCCTTCCTGGCTCGCCTGGAGGACTCTCTCCAGCGCGGCGCACTGCTCTTCTTTCTGACCTCATCTGGTTTATCTGACTGGCCTGGCCAGGCCGGTCAGCTCCTGGCGCGCCAGCCTGACCTGACCTGACCTGACCTCATGAACCTTTCAAGAGAGGCAAAAGTTTCTCTTTCATCTCCTTTCGGTCGACATAATTTTTGATCACGACGATGGGGATGCCTCTATCGGCTAACAAGCGAGCAAATTCGGCAGAAGTGACAATAATGTCGGCCTGCTCTGAGCGTGCGGTCCCGATGTCGCTCACAACCACCTGAGCCTTGAAACCGGCAGCCTTGAGAACGTCCTCAATGGTCATGCGCAGGACCAGGCTGCTGCCGAATCCCATGCCGCAGACTGCTAAGATCTTCACAGTACATTCCCCCTGAGCGTCTCCTGCGTCCTCGCTCACGCAGCGGGCGAGGCAGCCGCAATGATATGCATCACTTCCTCGGCGGAGGTACTGGCCTGGATCGCTGAGAGTGCCTGCTCATTTGCCAAGAGCTGGGTCAGCATAGTGAGTGCCTGCAGGTGCTTCTGACGATCAACGGCGCCGAAGGCAATGGCGATTTTGACCGGATCGTTGTCCTCATTGCCGAAGGACACGGGCGGCTCCAGCGTCAACAGACTCATACAGGGTCGTTTAACGCCATCGCTTGGGCGCGCGTGGAGCAGGGCCACGCCGGGCACAATGACCATATACGGGCCGTAGGTCTGCAGGGCCTGCTGCATGGCCTCAATGTAGCGCTCCTCAATGGCTCCCTGAGTCAGCAGTAACTGCCCAGCCTCGCGGATGACCTGCGCGGGGTCGCTGGCCGCAACGTGCAAGCGGATCGCGGCGGGCGTCAGCAGCTCTTTGAGCTGGAAAAGCTCATCAGATGATGCCACAGCGGATCTCTCCAGGGTCGGAATAGCCGGCGAACGAAGGAACGAGCAAGCAAACGAGACGGCACACCGGCCATCTGTATGGCCCTCGTCCTACGCTCGGGCTTTGGCCGGGCCAGGCCCTTCCTGTTCTGCTGCCTCTCCCTCGTCCGAATGCAGCTCTCCTGCAGAGCGGCGCGGCAGCGGCGCCAGGCCCCAGGTGGGCGCCTCTCGCTACTGGGACCTGGCAAGCCAGGGTCAGGCAGACCAGGGTGCCACTTGATCCGCGAGGCCACTTGCAGGGAGATGGAAGGGCCTGCTTGCTACTAGGATAAACTTTGCCGTCGTGTCAAAGTCAAGGAGGCGCGCCGACGCGATTGCCGAAGAAAGAGGAATCGCCGCCAGAGACGGCGGGATGGCAGCAGGAAGGGGGAGCCAGGCCACGCGATCAACCTGCTAAGGTGGTGATGGGTCACCGAGCTAAGCTCGTGAGGCGCAGAGGATGCGGTCAGCCACTGCTCATCTGCCTTGACCTTCACGTCGCGGCAAGGTTTATCTTAAAAGAAAAGCGCCTGTTCTCTCTGTGGATGCAGGTCAGCGCGCCTCCTCAGAGACGAGGAAGGAGGAGAGCAAGCCGGTGCTCAAAATCAGCGATTTTGCCAGACTTGGGCAGGTCTCTATGCGGACCTTGCGCTACTACGACGAGATCGGATTGCTCAAACCGGTGCAGGTTGATCCCCTCACTGGTTACCGCTACTATGCCGTTGAGCAGCTCACGCGCCTTCATCGCATCCTGGATCTCAAAGAGATGGGCTTCGAGCTGTCTCAAATCGTTCACCTGCTTGATGAGCAGGTGACCCCCGAGCAGCTACGCGCGGTTCTTCAGCAGCGGCTAGCGGAGGTCCAGCAGACTATTGTGATCGAGCAGGAGCGCCAGGCGCGCATAGAGGCCCGCCTGCAACAGCTGATGCTCAAAGACCAGCAGGCTCACTACGACGTTGTGCTCAAACGCCTCAAATCGCAGCTTGTAGCAACCAGCCGCACGACGGCCCCAACGCGAGCCCAGCAGCTGCATTTCGCCCGGCAGATGCTGCAATTTCTCAAAGAGTGTGGTGTCAAACCAGATGAGCAGTGGCTCCTGCTCACACCTGACGCCACAGGGGAAGGCGAAGGGAGCATCGTCGAGGTGGCCATTCCAGTGGAAGGGGCCTCGCTTGGCAACATCGTTGAGCGCAGCGGCGGTCACATCACCATCCGTGAGCTGCCCGCCGTAACCGCTGCAACCTTGCTCTATCGAGGCAGCCCCTACAGCCTGAGTGGAGTTTACCAGTCGTTGGGAACCTGGATTGAGGCGCACGGCTATGCTATCGCTGGACCCTATCGTCACCTGCTCTTGCAGCAAGCTGATGAGTCGGAAAGCTGCCTGATCGAGGTCCAGCTCCCAGTTGAGCGCAAGGAGAGGGGGACGGGTCGCCTCTTCCTCCAAAGTAGCCGGCGCCTGCCGGAAGCAGAGAGCCTGGCGCTGGTGACTCGCGTCTCCTCACCAGGCCCATGAAGCGGCGAGAAGCTCCTTACTCTGGTCATAGTACATGGATCTGGCCCTGGCCCACTGGGCTGCCGTCTAGCGTTGAAAGAGGAATGGCCACGTGATTGGTGTCGTGCTCGTTTCGCATGGCTCGTTAGCTGCCGGCCTAAAGGACGCGGTCGAAATGATCGCCGGCCCCCAGGAGCGCTTTGTGGCCATCGGCATGCCAGCGGGCGGCTCCCTGGAGCACTTAAAGCAGCAGATCGAGTCTGCAGTCCGCGAAGTGATGAGCGATGGGGGGGTGCTCATCCTCATCGATATCCTGGGGGGCAATCCGGCCAGTGCCTCCCTGCAGTTGGCGCTGCAAGGCACGCAAGTCATTTGCGGCGTCAATCTGCCAATGTTGCTGGAAATTCTTGTGCAACGAGAATATATGAGCTTGCGCGATCTCACGCCCATCGCCATTCAGGCCGCAAAGGAAGGCGTGATTAATCTCACCCAGCGTCTGGCTGACCGTGGCTAGGAGCAGGATCAGCCCACATGCTGAGTAGGAAAGGGGAAAGGTTTGGCTGCATCAACCGAAGTTGTTGTAGCGTACCGTGACGGCCTGCACGCCCGTCCGGCCACGCTGCTGGCAAAGACAGCGGCGGCCTTCTCATCGACGATCACCATTGAAAACCTTACCCAAGGGAGCAAGCCGGTGAACGCGAAAAGTCCGCTCACCATCCTCTCCATTGGCATTCAGCGCAACGATCGCCTGCGCATTGCTGCCGATGGCGAAGACGAACAGGAGGCCGTAGAGGCCATCGCTCGGCTGATCGCCAGCAATTTTGGCGAGGTCGAGGAAGGCGAGCGGCAGGAGTGAGCCAGCGATGAAAGAGAAGCGTATCCGAGGTATTGCGGCCTCCCCGGGGATTGCCATCGGCCCGGTCTACCGCTATGAACCGACCCTGGTCCGCGTGGAGGCCGAGACTTGCCAAGATGTGTCGGCGGAGCTGGCGCGCCTGGAAACCGCCTTGGCGGAGGCCCGACAGGAGCTGCGTCTCTTAGCTGAGCAAGCCAGTAAGAGCGTTGGCCCCAATGAGGCGGCCATTTTCTCCGCTCATGAAGTCTTCCTACAAGATCCCGAATTGCTGCAGCAGGTACAGCAGCGCATCCGTCAGCGCCAGAGCGCTGCTTTTGCCTGGCAGGAAGGCTTTCGGTATTACATTCACCAACTAGGAGCCATCCAGGACGAATACTTACAGGCGCGAGTGCTGGACCTAGAGGACGTAGCTCAGCGAGTGCTCCGTCATCTGACAGGTCAGAGCGAGCAGAGCCTGCAGCTCAGCACGCCGGCAGTCATAGTCGCGCGCGAGTTGACTCCTTCGGCGCTAGTGCGCTGTCCGCGAGAACTGGTGCTAGCGTTATGTACGGCCCAGGGTGGGCCGACCTCACATGTGGCCATTCTGGCCCGGGCGCTGGGGGTCCCTGCAGTAGTCGGTCTGGGAGAAAGCGCGACCGCGCTGCGCTCGGGGCAGGTGGTGATTGTTGATGGAGAGCAAGGTCTTATCGTGGCCGAGCCAGGAGAAGGTGAACTGACACTTTATCGGCAGCGCCGCCTGCGTCTCCAGGAGCAGGCCAAAAGAGCGGAGCAGAGCAGGCTACAACCGGCCTGTACTCGCGATGGACACTCTTATCCAGTGCGGGCCAACATCCAGGCTCCCGAGGAGGTGGCCGAGGCGCGTGCCTGCGGAGCCGAAGGTATTGGACTCCTGCGTACCGAATTCCTCTTTCTTGAGCGCAGTCAGGCCCCTACAGAGGACGAACAGCTAGAGATCTATCGCGCCATCATCGAGGCAATGCGGCCAGCTCCAGTAGTCATTCGCACCTTCGACATCGGCGGCGACAAGCCAGCTCCCTATCTCTCTCTCCCGTCTGAGTCCAATCCTTTTCTAGGCGTACGGGGTGTGCGTCTGGGGCTGAAGTATCCCGCCCTCCTGCGCACGCAATTGCGTGCCTTACTGCGGGCTGGCGCAGGGCATGAGCTGCGCATCCTTTTCCCGATGGTCAGCTCCTACGAGGAGGCCGAGGCTCTGCGTCAACTCACCCGGGCCGTGCAGGAGGAGCTGCGCCAGCAAGGGCAGCCCCTGGCCGAGCGTATTGAGCTGGGCATCATGATCGAGGTGCCGGCTGCTGCTCTGCTGACCGAAGCCTTTGCTGAGGTCGTCGACTTCTTCAGCCTGGGCACCAACGATCTCACGCAGTACACGCTCGCTGCGGACCGGACCAACGAGAGCACGGCCCCTCTGGCCGATCCTTTCCATCCTGCAGTGTTGCGTCTTCTCCAACTAACCATCGAGGCCGCCCACCGACGTCAGCGCCGCGTTGAAATCTGTGGAGAGCTAGCCGCTGAGCCGCTGGCAATCCCTTTGCTGCTGGGCTTGGGGATCGATGAACTCAGCATGGTTCCCCGAGCGATCCCAGGCTGCAAGCAAGTCATCCGTCGCTGGGCAGAGAGCGAGGCCCGACAGATAGCGCTCCACGCGCTGCAAATGCGTACAGCGGCAGAAGTCCGCTCGTACCTTCGTGCCTGCTCTCCTGACGAGCTGACGGCCAAAGAAGATGGTGGAAGCGAGGCTGAGAGGGCATGAAAGCCCGTCTTCATTCGGCATCGGGGTTCACGAAGCGGTAGCCCACCCCCGGCTCAGTCAAGAAGTAGCGCGGGTGGGCCGGATCAGGCTCCAGTTTCTGGCGCAGGCGATTGAGATAGACACGCAGATACTCCACCTCACCGCCGTACTCCGGTCCCCAGACGCGCTGAAGCAGCCAGCGGTGAGTCAGAACCTTGCCGGCCTGGGTGATTAGCTGCTCCAAAATCGCAAACTCTGTGGGCGAAAGGCGCACTTCCTCGCCGCTGCGGCGCACGAGCCGTCGCGACAAATCGACCTCAACCTCGCCGAAGCGCCGCACCCCCTGGGCCGGCTCGGCTGGGGGCCTGCTCTCCCACTGTACCCGTCGCAACACAGCGCGCACTCGCGCTAGCAATTCTTCGACGCCGAAAGGCTTGGTCAGATAGTCATCGGCGCCCAGATCGAGCGCAGCCACCTTATCGCGCTCGGCATCGAGGGCCGTCAGCACGATGATCGGCACTGTCGAACGCTCACGCACGCGCCGGCAGACCTCTAGGCCGTCCATGCGCGGCATCATCAGATCAAGGATCAGCAGATGGGGCTGCTCACGCTCAAACAGCGCGAGGGCCTCAAGACCTGTCGCGGCTTCCAGTACCTCGAAGCCGCGCACACGCAGATTGCGACTGACGAAGTCACGCAGAGCCTGCTCATCCTCGGCGAGCAGAATGCGCCTGGCCTTCCCGATTGTTGCTGTCGCCATCATTGGTCTCTCCCTCTTCTGCAACTCCCTCATTCAGGGCCATCAAGGCCGACTGGGGGGCAAGCGGCAGCGAGAAGCACATCGCCGTTCCCTGGGGTCCACTCTGAGCCCAGATCCGTCCTCCGTGCGCCTCCACAAAGGCCTTACAGATCGCCAAACCCAGACCCGTGCCCGCGGTATGGTGGCGACGTCCTCGAGAGGCGCGATAGAAACGCTCGAAGATATGGGGCAGCTCCTCGGGAGCAATGCCTGGTCCGTCATCGATGACCGCCAGAATCAGCATCTCCTCGTCGACTGGGCGCCAGGCCTTGATCTCAACGTGGCTCGCCCCATAGAGCAAGGCGTTGCTGATTAGGTTATGAAGCACGACCTCAATGCGCCCCCGATCGGCAAGTACCGGCGGTAACCCTGCCGGAATCGCTACCGTTAAGGCTGCTGAAGGCGGCATCGTCCGCTCGCAGACTGCCAGTACCAGCTCTCGAGGGTCGACTGCTGTGCGACGAAGCTGCAGCAGGCCGGCCTCCTGCCGCGAGAGGTCAAGCAAATTGCGCACTAGCTGCGTCAGACGATCGGCCTCCTGCATGATGGTCTGCAAAAACTGCTGCTGCTCCTCTGGCGGCCAGGTGACATCGGGCTGCAACAGGGTTGAAGCGTAACCCTTAATCGCAGCCAGCGGGGTTCGCAGCTCATGCCCAACCGCGGCCAGCAGCGTGGTCTTGAACTCATCAAGCTCCCGCTCGCGGGTAACGTCGCGTACCAGTAAGCCACGCCCGATGGTCTCACCACCCTCGCTCTGCACCGCGAAGAGCCGCATCTGCAGGGCGCGGGCCTGGGTTCCCTCGCGGTTCTCGATCAGAAACGTGGCTGGCTCCATCCGGCTCAAAGCTCGCGCGCAGGCGGCGGCCTCGGCCCCGGTCGCCTGCAGGGCCTCATAAAAGGCGGCAATGGAGCGCCCCTCCAGGGCCGTCCGGGAGAGACCAGCAATGGCACAGGCCGCCTGGTTGACATAGAGAATCTGGCCGTCGATGCCCAATAAGAGCAGCCCATCCTGCATACTCTCCATGATGGCTGCCAGACGCTGTTTCTCCTCTGTCGCCCGCCGGTAAAGGCGTTCATTCTCCTGGGCGACTGCGCGCAGCCGCTCGTCGCTGCGTTCGTAGAGTACGGCATGCTCCCAGGCGAGCGTCGCGTAGTTGGCGAAGGTTGACAGGAGCTGGATCTCTTGCTCCTCAAAGAGGCGTGGCTCGCGTCGATGGACCACCAGAACGACGCTGCCGACATGATGGCTGATGATGGGCAAAGCCAGAACCGCGCGAAAGCCGTCGTCGTAGGCAAAAGAGGGCTGACTGCCATCAAGTAATTTCTGCACTGGCTGACCGCTGTTCAGCGCCAGCACCGCTGCCGAACTGACTCGCTCGGGCGAAAGGGAGAGCTGGCGGTCGTAGCGCTCGCTGTGACCACTGCTTTGCAATACCCGCAAGACACCTTGCTCGTCGGGCAGTAGCACGGCTACCGCCTGGACATCAACCAGGCGCTGTACCTCGTGCATGATTTCTTCGATGACGGCGCGAGGATCAAGGGAGCGCACTACAGCGTTCGAGGTTTCTAGCAAGGTGTGCAGCTCGCTCAGCTTGCGTAGGCCGTCGCGCTCGAGGCGGATCAACGAGCGTGCCAGCTCGCCAATCTCATCGTGTTGACGGGCGAGTTGGTGCGTAGCTGTGGGGATGGCTTCGGTGCTCGCCGGCAGCGCTTGATGCTGGCTGGCCAGCATCTGCAGGGGACGGATGACGCGCAAGTGGAGGAGCAGCCAGAAGAGCAGACCACCCAAGGTGAAGAGCGAGGCGACGAGTAGTAGCCAGAGATGGAATTGATCGACGACGGCCAGCGCCTCGCTCACCGGGCGTTCGACTACTACCGCCCAGCCAATTTTCGGCACCGGCACAGAGCTGAACAGCCAATCCTGGCCGTCTGGTCCTGGTCCTGTGCGTGAGAGGCTCTGACCCTGGAGCGCCTGAGCTGCTCCCGGCAGTTCGCCGAGGGCCGTCTCCAGCAAGCGCCTGCGCTCAGAAGCGGCCACCACGACGCCATTGCCGTCAATCACTGTGATCATCAGGTGCTTGCTTTGTCGCTGCTGGGCCTGGACCACATTAGCCAGTGGCAGGCTCAGCTCTGCCAGCGAGAAACTGGCAGCGACTAGGCCGCGCAGATGGCCCTGAGATCGCACGGCCTGGGCAACAATGACACCTGGGCTGGCGAGCCTGCTGGAGGCCAGACCGACGATGCCCACCTCAAAGGCAGGCTGGTCGCTCTTAAGGGCCTGCTCGACAACTGTGGGAGGTGAGAATTCGGCTCCGGCGATGATGTGGTCAGCCGGCCAGGCTACCAGCACTGCGCCGAAAGGATCTAGCCAGTAGACATGATCGACATCATTTCTGGCGTCATGCCACGCCTGGAAGAGATGTTCAAGCGTGGCCGAGGCCTCGCTTGGAGAAGCCAGCACCAGCCGACCCAGGCTCTGGAGCGCCTGCTCAGCTCCCAACAGTTGCAGACTCGTCTCACGGGCGATCTCTTCAGCCAGGGCTTGGTCTGCGGCCTGGACATCGCTGCGCAGCCGCTCCTCAACGAGCATGTTGATTCTGGCCCCGCCAAGCAGGACGACCATCACAAAGAGGAGATAGACCGTGAGCAGACGCGTCAGTAGGGAGCGACGAAGCGCGGGCCGCATAAGCCTTTCTCCACAGTGATCCTGGCTAGTTGGCTGGCAGGCAGGCTGGCTGCTCTCTGTCACAGGGCACCCGCGTCCCGCTACTCTGGTGCCTGTCTCTCTGGGGCTAAGCTCTCCCAGCGGTTACGGCTCCCTTGTGACCAGGGCCGGAGAGTGGGACACGGGCGCCTTGGGGGGGGGGCGCCCCCCCCCCCCCCGGCAAAAAAAAAAAACCCCCCCCCCCCGCCCGCGGTCGAGGACGTT
>NZ_JADGHT010000073.1 GCF_019683755.1 Thermogemmatispora sp.
GGGCTGGGGTTGGGGCTGGGCAAAGGGAGCTCAGCGGTGAAACTGCGGCTGAAAGTGGCTCGGCAGAGGAGCAGAGCCAGTGCCTGCCGACCTCTTGGAGCGAAGAAGAAATGCGCGTCCTCGAAGCCGTAGCGGGCGTCAGCGCTATGCTGCTCGAAAACACCCTGCTGCTGGAGCGGGACCGCGAGCGTATCCATGAACTCTCGTTGCTCAATAGCATCGGCAGCCAGATCAACAGTGCCGTGCATGATTTTGAGCGTCTGTGCGCTATCATCATGCAGCGCTGCCGAGAAATCGCGCCGCTGGACCTCTGTGACCTGCTTCTTCCGCCACCAATGAGCAGGCCAGCACCCTGGGTCAGCGCGGCTCTGAGCGAAGCGCTTTTTCGTTATGCGCGTGAGCAGGGAGCGCATCCTGCGCCGCTCCTGATCGAGCGTCCGGGCAGTCCGCGAACCGCCGACTACCTTAGCCATCTGCCGAGCAGCATCAATACTTTTATCGCCTTGCCGCTCATCGGTGGTGGTGACCCTGGGAGGCGTGGCCGGCTCTGCGGTGCTGAAGAAAGAGAACCACGGGTGCTTGGTCTCCTGGTGGGGGCCACTTATCGGCCCTGGAAAGTGCGTCATGTTGAACTCATGATGTTGCAAGTTCTGGCCAGCCAGGCCAGTGCCGCCCTGGAAAATATCCACCTCATGACCGAGGTCATCGAGGCGCGTAACGAAGCGCGCAAGCTGCTGCGCCAGGTCCTTGACGACCAGCGTCTCAAAGAGCTAATCCTGGAAAGCATTCCCAGCGGATTGATGACCATAGATCTCAGTGGGCAGATCACGACCTTTAATCGCGCCGCCTCGCTCATCCTGGGCTATCATCCCTATGAAGCGCTTGGGCAGCCAGTGCACAAAATTTTGCCACTCAAGCACACGCAGATGCTGCGCGAAGCTCAGCAATCCGATTCTAGCGCTCCCGGTCATCGCCCTCCGTCGGCCTATCACGAGACACTCGTCACCCGTGATCGGCAAGGGCAAGATCTGGTCCTTGACATGACCTGGCTGCCACTTTGCAACGATCGAGGGCAGCAGATTGGGACCCTGCTTACCTTCAGCGATGTCACCTCGATGCACCGCCTCCAGGAAGAGAAGCGGCGGCTAGACGAACTGGCTTCCCTGGGCAAAATGGCGGCTAGCGTTGCCCATGAGGTGCGTAATCCCCTGGCTTCTATCAAAATCACCATGCAAATGCTCATGGACGACCTAGAGAGGCTGGTCAAGCGTGAAGCAGCAGAAGCGCAGGCGGCAGGAGGAGAATGGGGAGGTCAGACGTCAACTCCTCTTGAAGAGCATCGAGGGGCGCAGGAATCGATCGCGGTCGTGCTCAAGGAAGTCGAGCGGCTAGACAACATTGTTCGCGAGCTGCTCCTGTTTGCCAAGCCGCGCCAACTGCATCGTGTACCCTGTGACCTGATTGCCCTCAATGAGCATGTTTTGCAGACACTGCAGCCCTGTCTCAGCGAAGCTGGCATTGTCGTTCATCGTGTCTATCAGCGTGAGCTTATGTCGCAATCGTCGCGGCACCAGCGAGCCATTGTCTTGGCCGACATGGAACAGATGGAGCAGGTGCTATTCAATCTCTACACCAATGCTATCCAGGCCATGCCCGAGGGGGGGATACTCACTGTCTCCGCCCAAGTTGTCCAGCGGTCGCAGCCGGGGGCCACTGCTGGCTATGTCTTGCCGCGAGTCAGGGTGACGGACGGCGAAAGAAGTTATCTCGGACCAGAACAATGCGACTGGTTGGAACTGTCTATTAGCGACACCGGCATAGGGATCCCGCCGGAGCAGCTTGACCTGATTTTTCAGCCTTTCTTTACCACCAAAGCGCATGGCATTGGCCTTGGCCTGGCCATTACGCAGCGCCTCATCGAAAGCCATCAGGGGCAAATCAGTGTCGAGAGTCGCCTGGGCTACGGTGCTACCTTCACTATTCGCCTCCCGCTGGCGTCCACCAACGATAGTGGTGAGGGCAAGGGTGGCGAGCCTGAGTCGCAGACTACAGAACCAACGAGCGGGAGACCACAGACAACATGAGCATGCTGATCCTCATTATTGACGATGAGCCGCATCTGCCGCACCAGATTGCTCGCTATCTCAGCAGGCATGGTTACGAAGTCGAGACTGTTGCCGAGGGCGAAGCTGGGCTACGCATCATCCAACAATGCTCAGTTGATCTTGTTCTGCTGGACCTACGTCTGCCTGGTCTGAGCGGGCTGGAGGTACTCAAGCGCATCAAAGCCAGCGAGCCGGAGCTACCAGTAATCATGTTGACCGCCTATGGAGACGTCCGCAGTGCTGTTGAAGCCATGAAGTTAGGGGCCTCTGATTATCTCCTCAAAGGCTTTGATCTTGAGGAGCTGCTACTTGTTGTGCAGAGGGCCCTGGAGACCAGCGCCATGTATCGCGAGCTGCGCCAACTGAGGCGTGAGCGCAGCGACAACTATCACTTCAACTACATAGTAGGTCATAGCGAGCGCATGCGCCAGGTCTTCGAAATGGTAGCTCGTGTTGCCCGCAGTGACACTGCCTCGGTTCTCATCACGGGTGAGAGCGGCACAGGCAAAGAAGTCGTTGCGCATGCCATTCATGAACAAAGTCCGCGAGCCGCTGGTCCCTTCCAGCCGCTCAACTGTGCAGCTATCGCTCACAATCTGCTAGAGAGCGAGCTTTTTGGCTACGAGCCATATGCATTTACTGATGCGCGCAAGCAGAAACGTGGCCTGTTAGAGCTAGCCGATGGAGGAACACTCTTCCTTGACGAAATCGGAGAGATGCCGCTTGACATGCAGGCCAAACTGCTGCGCGTTCTAGAAACGCGCTCCTTCTTTCGTCTGGGGGGCAGCAAAGAAGTCAAAATCAACGTACGCGTTATTGCGGCTACCAATCGCGATCTGCAGAAGGCGATGGCGGAAGGGACCTTTCGCCGCGACCTCTTCTACCGTCTGGCGGTCATGCAGATCAACCTGCCGCCTTTGCGCGAGCGTCCGGGGGACATTCTGCTCTTCGCCTCGCGCTTTGTCGAAGATTTTAACAAATCGCTGGGGCGTAATGTTCGTCGCATCTCGCCCGAGGCGCAGCGTCTCTTATTAGCCTATAGCTGGCCGGGCAACGTGCGCGAGCTAAAGAACGTCATTGAGCGCGCCATGATTCTCAGCAGCGGTGATGAAATACTGCCGGCCCATCTGCCCCAGGAGATCGTTGGCTATAGCGAGAGCCGTCAGCGCGAAAGCTGTGATCCCTGGGAAGAGTGGCTGGCCAGCCATCCAGCGCAGCCCCTGCCTCTAGAGCGCGTCGTTGAGCGCGTGGAACGCTATTTCATCCGACAGGCCCTGCAAGAGGCGGGGCACAATCGCACACGTGCGGCGGAGTTGCTGGGGATGGGTAAAGTAGATCAGCTGCGCTATCTGATGCGCAAGCACGGCATCGAGTAGCGAGCCGCGAAGAGCAAAAAGACGGTGGCTCCTAGCATTGAGCGCGGCGGCTCTGTGGTGCTCATGGGGAGAGAAGATCAATCTTCTGTGAAGAAGAGGCTGTCCGCTGGGAGAGGCGCGTCGCCTAGAGCGAGGCCGGAGGAGGAAGCGAGAGCGAGCTTAGGGAGTGAGGAGCGTTTCATTCTCCTGCTCGCCCAGGCGCAGTAATTCCTCCTCGATCTCGCGCCAGGCTTCTCGCTCGGCTTCGGCATTTGAGAGACGGCGCTGATACTGTAGGCGGGCCACGCGCTGGCGGAAGGTGGCCAGGATCGGGCGCTGTTTCTCCGGCGAGGGCATAGGACGTAGCTCAATCTGCGAAGGGGAGTAGAACTCGCTAGGGTCGAAAGCCAGCGAGGCCAAATCACTAAAGATTGCCAGCAGGCTCATCCGTTGTTGAGAGAAATAGCCAACCTCGGTGCTGGAGGCCAGTAAGCAACCGGCGACGCGGCCTCCGAGCCAGATGGGGTGAGCGGCAGCGCTAATCTCAAACTCGCTCTGATAGGCGGGGACGAGGTGATACTTACGCAGATCCTCAATGCTCTGGACGCGTCCGGACTCCACCACATAGCCGGCCAGCGATTCCATCCCCAGAAAGAGGGCCATCTGTTCTAGATCGGCGGTCCAGGGAAGGGTACCTTTGCCCATGCGCTCGCGCAGGCTGCGGATCTTGCCGTCGGCGTGGGGAGGCATGCACTGGATGAGGGTGATGGACATGCCGAGGTGGTTGGGATCGAGTTGGGCCAGGGCCTGGCGCAGCACCATCTCGCCGATCTGCCAGAAGCGTAGCGACTCGATGGTTGTTGTGCGAGCGCTGAGCACCTGGGCGAAGAACTCTGAGGGAACCTGTTCGACGGCACTCTCTCGTAGAAGCGTATCGATGTCGGGAAAGCTGCGGCGCAGGGCTTCCAGTAGCTCTTGTCGGTGCTGGGGATGAACGGCCTGGACGAGGCGAATTAAGTGGGAGCGATGGGGTCTTGACTCGCCGTTCGCCCAGCGGGAGAGCGTCATAGAGGTTACTCCGAGCGCTGTTGCGAGGCGCTGGCGCTCGGGCGTCGTGCGGATAAGTCGCTGCAAGACGGACTGCCAGGACGGAGATTCGCTCACGCTCATACTCGCCCCCTCAGACTCCTACTCTCTGTTCCTGTATTGATGCTCTTCTGGCATATGATAACAGAGGAAACAGGCAGAGTCAACCAGAAGACGCCGGTTCCGATTCTCTCTTCTCGCAAGGATGGGCGCGCCCTTGTAATCATCAGCTGTCTGCTTGTGTCGAAAGAAGCGTGCTCAGTGAGCTTCTGGTAACTCTTCCAGCAGAGACTATACTGTAAGGTGGGGACAGTTGTGAAGTCTACGACGCTTATCTATCTATCCGCAGGCATCGGCGTGCGTTGCATTAGCCCTACTGGTAAGCCAGGGGGAGGGCCCGGGAGAGGCAGGCAGAAAATGAAACGCATTATTGTGGTGGACGATGATAAGGAGACGCGCGAGATTATTACCTTTGTGCTGAGTCGCAATGGCTTTGAGGTAGTCACAGCGGCAGATGGCAGGCAGCTCGCCGCGCTCCTGGAGATGGAAAAGCCGGATCTGATCATTCTTGATGTCATGATGCCAGGGTTAGACGGCTACCAGATCTTCAATCGCTTGCGCCGTGATCCGGTCATGCATCAGATACCGGTAATTATTATGACAGCCCACGCGGAGCATATCTACGAGCGGATTAGTGTTGATCTAGGGGCAGCCGATCATATTACGAAGCCCTTTCATCCACTGGAATTGGTGGAAAAAGTCAAGGGGCTTTTTCGCGTTCGCTCCTGTGAGGCAGAGTGGGATGAAGTGAGGTGATGAGAGCTGGCGAGGCGGCTGCTTGACAGCGTGTGGGTGGTGAGGAAGGACTGAGCTGACCGGCTTGTGCACGCTGAGCTGAGAGGCAGCAAGCAAGCCAGCGGTGACCTTGCGGGATGGCGGAGAAGTTGGTATCATTATCAACAGGGGCGTTTTTGGCAAGTTCCTTCAAGGAAGCAGAGCAGCCATGCCGAACAGATATGAGCGCGAGATTGAGGAGATCCTCCGGAACTTAGAACAAAGCGAGGCGCGGGGCTCGCGGTTCCGCGCTCGCTCGCGGGCTGTTCGTAGGTGGCGTTTCTCGTTGCCGCGCCTGCGCTTGCCTGCCTTTGCCTGGACGCTGGATGCTTCTCAATGGTTTCTGCTCCTCAGTATCGTGGCGGCCCTGATCGCGGGTGGTTTCGCCTATACCCAGGAAGAGCCTGGGGTCTTCACAGGGATAGTGGCCATTATCAGTCTGATTTGTCTGATTGCCGTCCTGGTGGTCCAGCTCTGGCGGCGTCCGCGCTACTCTGCCGCAGGGTTTTATGGTGGGGGCAGAGTGACCTCTTTGCGTCCGCATCCGCTGTCGTGGCTAACAACTCGTTGGCATCTTTTTGTCTTGAAGCTGCGTTATCGCCGCAAAAGAGATCTATAGAGAACTGCACTGCAGGATAGGAAGAGCGCCGGGCCAAGGAGCTTGTGCGGTGTGGCCTGCCTCGGGCGCAGGGTAGCAGTCCCTAAGGGGCAAGATCCTACTTGACAGCGCAGTGCTGCCATGCTATAGTTCAATTGCACGGTTAGAGACGATCGCCTGCTTATAACCGGCTGGGCAAAGAGTGAGCAGCGTGGGCGCGTTAGCCCAGCAGCTAGCTGGCGGGGTGTGGCGCAGTGGGTAGCGCGCATGGTTTGGGACCATGAGGTCCGCGGTTCAAATCCGCGCACCCCGATTGTCGTGGTGCTGGGGCTGATCTCTCTTTGCCCTCAGTCTTCGTCTTTGAGCTGTCTCTTGTTCACTAAGCGAGTGCATGATTGGCGGGAGTAACTCAGGTGGTAGAGTACCTGCCTTCCAAGCAGGCTGTCGCGGGTTCGAGTCCCGTCTCCCGCTCCCTCTTCCCAAGCCATTTGGGCGGCTTCCCACCACAGGGAGAGCCGCACTTTGCCCTCAAGACAGCCCCAGTAACAGTCATCTTCCTGCTCTCCCCCTAACAGCTCCTCCATTTTCCGCAGGGCCTCCTCTAGCATCCCTATTGCCCTTTTACGGCTCCTCCTCCGTATACTCTTTGCAGAATCCAAGTCTGACCCTCCTTATCTTTCACCATCAAAGAGCCAGATATGATCCTCATTGCCGGATCAACCGGATTCGTAGGTCGCCACCTGGCTAGACGGCAGGGGCTCAGGCCTGGTCACGCGAGTTCGCACTCCTTTCTCTTGGCCGTAGCCAGGCAGCTGGATCTGGCTCGGGCCAGGCCAATGCTCTTACTGAGCGCGCCGACTTTCCCTCTGCCATGTGGGTATATTGCCTGGGAAAGGAAAAACGTGTCTGCGAGCCACTAACAGAACAGATGTGAGGGAGCAGATCACCGACGAGCATATCGAGCAGGTGCATGCTGCCAATTTCAGTGCGCGGAAAGACAATGCCCGGCGGTTGGGCCTGCACGCTACCGATCATGGTCGCCTCTCGTCCCAGGGGATAAGCGCGCATGACGGCCAGCACTTCTTCCGCCACCCCGGGGGGCCACCACGGCCAGCAGGTTCCCCGTGGTGGGGGAGCCACTGGCGAGTCTACGACAGGCCCTGCGGCGGCTGCTGGAGCAGGTGGTTGAGCGGGCCGGCCCGCTGCTGCCTGACCCGGACGGGGTGCCCCCGTACCCGGAGGAGTGTTTGCGCTGGGAACACGACCCAGCCTGCAGCCCAGCGCTGAGCAGGCTGGACTGGCAGCGGCAGCTCCTCGCCGGGCTGCGACTGTGGCAGCAGCGCGAAGAAAGCGAGCGGGCTGCTGCTCGGCGTTCGGGCCGAGGGCTGGTATGCTCTCCCCTCTCTCATGAGCAGTTCCGGGAGTACCTGCGCCGAGACCGGGGCAGCCGGAGCGCGACGTTGTCTGTGATGCCGAGGACGAGCATCGCTGGCATGCGCGGCGGGCCGCTTGGCGGAGTGACCCTGTGCAGCGAGCAAAGGCGTGGCTGGCGCTTGCGCGCTGCTGGGCAGGGGTTCCGAAGCGAGCCGGGAAGGCGCAGCAACTCGGGCGCCTGGTGCAGGCGACGGCCCGCCTGATCTCAGACCCCCGCTGGCAGGCCAGCGTATTGCAGGCATGAGCGCAGGTGCTGGCGCCCAGACCATGCGCCCAGGAAGCAGAGCAGCTCTGGCAAGGTGCAGGGCAGGTGCGTGCGCTAGCTCTTCCGGGGCTGTCTCGCGCAGCAAGGCTGGGAGTTGGTGTGTGAAAGCCATCCACGAGCTGTCCTCGTGCTGTCCTGGAGATAACTTCACCATTCCCCTATCTCCGTCACCGTGGCTCTGCTGATCGGCACTGCCGAGGCGTCAGGATACTGGCAAGTAAGCTGAACCTGAGCGGTCCCTTCTGGGGCCAGATCACGGGACTGTCCGATCAATTGGCCTGCTGGGGTTATCGAGGTGTCTCTCTGTCCGTGGTCAGCTTCCCGGCGATCCTCTCGCGCGCGATTCCGATCCCTGCTATCTGGCTTCCTTTGTAAGCAAGCCCTTTCACCTCTCGGCTCGCAAGCCCTGTCTCCTTCAGACACACGCTCTCACACAGTCGAAAGAGATTCAACCCTGCCTGCTGGTCCTGGATGAGGCAAGCTCATCAGCTTTTTGGGACACTGGGTGAGGCAAGATTGACCCGCGGACGATTGTTTTTCATCCATCGCAGATGCTATATGCTTGCCAGGGAGAGCAAGCGACCTCTCCCCGATCCTGGTACACCTTTCTATTCCAGGAGCACTCTCTGAGGCAAGGAGGTGAATGAACACTATGAAGATTGAGGTTAGCGGATTCAGTGAGCATCTCACCATGAACCGCGAGGACTATTTGCATCCGCATGAGCTGGCAGAGTTTACCGTAGCTCCGGGGGTCTGCACCTCGAACGGCCACGGGACCAGCACGTCGACGATTTGCTGCTGCTCGGCAGCTCCGGCGCTGCTGACCACTGCCGAAAGCGCCAGCTAACCCATCTGCCAGGCTAGCTAGTTGGTAGCCTGGGCCTGAGACCTCCTTCCGGTCGGAGGGGGTCTCAGGAGCGATGGCATGCGTGAAGAAGGAAGTGAGTAAACAAGAGAGCACCTCTCTGGTTGCCAGAGAGAGCCGCAGTGCATCGCAGCGGAGTGCAGCCCAGACCAGTAGCTTAGGAAGAAGCCCACGTAGAAGGCGCAGGCGCACATGGCTGTGTTGCATAGCCAGCTGCTGAGGAGCAAAGAAGATGACCATCAACAGCAAAGCTTCGAGTCAGGTCAACACCAGGAGCCAGAATTTGGCCCAGGAGACATCTGTTGCCCACAAAGGGAATGCCCTGTCCCTACCCTTTATGGTCAATTCCACAGTGAGTGTTGACCGCTGTGCGGATGCAACGGGATTTCGTACTCCCTCACTGCGCCACCGTAGCCTGAGTGTCTCGCATGATCAACGGGTCGCTGAAACCTTTTTGCTGAATACGCGTTTGTGCCGCCACGACTATGAGTCTGAAGCGGGCGTCCAGCTTTACTATACCGATACTGTGACCTATATGCTTGCTAACAACGGTATCGAGACCTTCGATACCACTATCACTGTTCCTTTGCCTTCTCCTGCCCGTCTGCGCCTCAGCCTGGGTGACTGTCTGTTGCGCAGGCGCAGCAAGCGCCTCTTCACCGGTGATCCTGTCCGACTCGAAGGTCTCAGTTCTTTGCTCTTTGCCGCAGCGGGAATTACCGGGATCGGCAAGGCCCCGGTCGAGCACGGCGAGCACATGGTTGATCTGTTTTTTCGCACGACTCCCTCACCAGGAGGTCTCTATGGCGTCGACCTTTATGTTGTTGCCCTGAACATCAGTGGTCTCGAGCGCGGTATCTACGGCTACGATCCATTGCGGAGTAGACTGTCTCTGCTCCAGGGGCCAGATAGTGTGCAGGCAGTGCTCAACACCTTCGCCTACCCCGAAGAGGTCATCTCGCTCTCGCGAGCCTGCGCCCTGCTGATTGCCATCGGACGTCCCTGGAAGGTGATGCGCAAATATGGCAGTCGCGGCCTGCGTTACCTCTTCATCGAAGTCGGGCAGCTTGCTGAGAACGTCCACCTGGCCTGTACCGCCCTTGGCTATGGGGACGTGGATATTGCAGGCTTCTATGACGATGACCTCAATGAAGCCCTGGGCCTGGATGGTCTGGCTAATACCGTTCTGCACACCATCGCGGTTGGCATTCCGGCAGAATAGAGATTGGGAAAAGAAAAAGAATACCTATCCAGTTAAGGAGAATCGCCTGATGTTTGATGCCGAAGACTGCCCCAGACTAAAGCCACACTTTTCTCTCATTGCGCATAGCGAGAACATTGTTGAGCTGCGCTCGGGCGTCTGGAATCCGGTTTCAGTGACCCTCAAAGACCACAGTAATCAAGGCAAGCTTCTTGAGGCTCTACGGCGCCTTGATGGTCAGACGACGCTCAAACAGTTAGCGCGCGAGCTTGACGTGCCGGAGCAGGACTTGCTCCAAATTTGCACAAGTCTCGATGAGTTTGGCGCTTTAGAGCGAGGCCCTACCACTGTCCTCGACTATTATATTGCCCTTCTGGCCACCAGCCTGGCGCGCCCGTCGACTCCCCAGAGCGCTTTACGCACCAAGCAGCCCGAGCCGATTCTGGTGCTGGGACATGGCGAGTTAGCGCAGCGGGTCCTGCACGAGCTGCAAGCCTCTCTCGACTCACCTGTCTCGCTCGTCGAGGAGACAGCGTTATTGCAGGAACTAAGCGAGCAGGATTTGACAGCACATGAAGATGGCCTGGCAAGCATGCACACCGCAGCGCATTTCGCCAAGTGGCGCGACCACTTCCTCGTCGTAGCTCTTGATATCATCGATCCAATCTTGCTCCGCAACCTGAACGTCATTGCCACCGATCTTGGCCTGCGCTGGCTGCATAGCGCCATCGACGGCCCATTCCTGTTCATCGGGCCGACCGTCATTCCTAAACGCACCCCTTGCTATGCCTGCTTCGAGAGCCGCGTTGGCTTGAACCTGCGTGAGCACGCCAGCTATGTTGCCTACAAGCAGGCCCTTGTCGCGAGCAAGGTTCAGCCCGGACGCCCGGTGCTGCCTCATCCACTCTACTCGCTGGCCGCCTCGCTGACGGCTCTGGAGGCCCTTAACAATGTACTGACCGGCTCCGCCTTCACCGCTGGCAAAGTCCTCTCGCTTTATCTCCCAACGATGGAATTCGCCTTTAACGAGATCCTGCGTTTACCCAACTGCCGTATCTGTGTGCCACGCACTGAGCGCTACCAGAAGCCACTCTATTTCGACACCCGCGCCTATATTAATCAGATCCAGCTGCACCTGGAGGAGCATCCTCATGCCCGCCGCCAATAGTCCTACGAGTCAGCTGCGCCCCCTGATCATCTGCCACCGTGAGGGGCTGACCCACAAGGTGAATACCTATTTGCAGCGCATGGTTAGCCCTCTTACTGGCATTGATAAGAGCCTGGCTTTCTCACTCCAAGATGCCGCCTCGCCGCGTGTGCATATACTCATGGCGCAACTGACTGCCGTGCACCGCCTGCTCGGTCTGGAGCGCCCCTTTTCCTATCACATCGGCGGCTACGGCGTGCATCCCGAGGAGACCATGATGCGAGCCCTGGGCGAGAGCCTTGAGCGCTATGCCCATATGGTCTATCCACTCGACCGACGGACAGTCATCGAGTACGCCACTGTCAAAGAGATGCAAGCTCGTCATGAGCATGTGCTGGCTCTCGAAGACATGCGATTCTACGTCCCAGAGCAGTTCGCGCGTCCCGGCTTCCCTTACCAGCCGTGCAAAGACGATACGCTGCTAGGCTGGGTTGAGACGATCGACGTCTTCAGCGGGGAACCTTGGTGGATTCCGGCCCAGCTCCTCATTGTCGGGTATGTCCCGCGTCATGCGCTGGGCGAGCCGTGGATTACAGCCGCTGTCACAACAGGAAGCGCCGCCCATACCGAGCCAGCCAGGGCAATGCTCTCCGCCCTGCTGGAGCTGATCCAGGTCGATACCACGATGGGATACTGGTATTCAGATAAGGTGGCCCCGGAGTTGATCCCAGATGAGCGCACCTCTGCGTTGTGCGAGATTCTCAAGCGTGACGCTCCGCGCAACAGCGTAACGATCCGCTTCTATTACCTTACCAATGCCGATATGCAGGCCCATGTTGTGGCGGCTGTAATCTGGAACAACCGCGGACATGTGCCAGCCTGCGGCATCGGCATCTCTGCCGAGCTGAATCTGGAGCTGGCGATGTACAAAGCATATCTGGAAGCGGCCGCCATTCCTCATCTGGCCCTGATGGCCTTCGTGGAGATGACTGGCGCCTCCAAAGGCAGTGGCAATGGCATCGATCCCACTTCTATTTATAACCTGGATACCAATGTGATGTACTACGCCTATCCCGAGCACCGCCGACTGATCGAGAAGAAGTTTACGAGCAAGCAGCAGATCAGAGCCAGTGACCTACCAGCCGACCATCAGGGCGGAGCCGAGGAGGGACTGCGGAGCGTGCTCAACGAGTTCAGGAGAACTGGCAAGCGCCTGGCCTTGCTTGATCTGAGCAGTCCAGAGATCGAAGACCTCCATTTCTATGTTTTTCGCTTCTACTCGCCGGATACACTCGGACTCTGTCTTCCTTCAGCTCCCCAGCTCGCCCATCGCCGCTATCAGGCCTATGGAGGAGCGACCCATGAATGGCCTCATCCCTATCCCTGAGCTGCAGACCAGCCTGCTGGCAGCGCTACTGCTGCTACATGCCAGTCCGGTCATGCTAGCCAATCGTCTGGCCGCGCTTCTGGCGCCGGTCAGGAGGGTCCCACCGCTCTGGCTGTATTTTGTCGTGCTTGGGATACTCATCGGGGGTGATCTGGTCCTCATCGCTCCAGATCTGTACCAGTATCTCCTTATCGCCTGGCCGACGCAGGCACTGGCAGCGATGCTGGGGCTGCTCGGGGGTGGGCTAGGCTTCTGGCTCGATCAGGTGGTGACCACCTCGTTGCGCAAAGCGAGCAGGAGAGCGTCCCGTCCTCTTCAAGGCCTTTCACCCGTTCTTGGGCGTTCCCCCGGCTGGGAATCTCTGTCCTCCCTGAACCCACTGCTAGCAGCTGATGCAACAGGAAGTACAATTACGCGGGCCTTGTTGACGCGCGGCGAGTTTCCTCCCCCATTAGTTGTGGCTGTGGGTATGCTGGAAGAGATCATCTATCGCCGGGCCTTTCCCTGGCTGCTCGGGCTTGTGCTTCCCTGGCAAGGGCTGCTGGGCCTGCTCAGTGGCCTGATGATCGCCAATCTCTTTTATGGTCTCATCCACCTCTCTTTCGGTGGCAGGACCATCTTCACACGATGGCTGCTGGGCCTGCTCTTTGCCGCTCTGGTCCTGGTGAGTGGCAGTGTGCTGGCGGCAAGCATGGCCCACGGCCTCTTTAACTGGTTGGCCATGAAGGCGACGCTTGCGGGGCGCAGGAGCTCAGTCATCTTTGTCAGAAACCACTCCGGAGGAGGATCATAATGCCCCCGACTCCTCTCGCTACACTGAACGCCATCGGCTGGATAGTGGCTGCTTTGCTGCTGCAGTATGTGCTCTGCCGCCGGCTGATCATGGCTGCAGCTCGGCGCCTGGCAGAGCAGCTGCCGCTGAGTCTCCATTATCCAACACGAGATCTGGCCCTCACCCTGGCGGTGGCAGGCGCTGGTCTGACCGCTCTCGGCATCGCCTGGGCAGTCTCCTGGGCGAACGGTCAGAGCCTGCCTAGCCTCTTCACTGAGCATTTGCTGCTGCTGCAGCTGCCAGTCGGTGTTCTGCTTGGCTTGGGAGAGGCGTCGGTCTCGATGCTGCTTAGCTCGCTGGCTCTGGCCCTTTTCCGTCCGTGGCGCGAACGGCAGATAGGACCGGACATTGTCAATGAGCTGCGCACCATCGGGCGAGCTGGCTGGGTCCGAGCCTATCGCCAAACGCTTCAGATTTGGCCAGCCCCTCTCGGATGGGCAATTATTGCCCTGGCGCTGCTGGGCGAAGAACTCCTCTTTCGCGGCCTGGCTGTCCGTCTGCTGGCCCCCGAGAGCTTTCCCTTGGCGCTTGTGACCTCCACCCTGCTTTTCGTAGCTGTGCAGGCGCAAGGCATGCCTTCATGGTTCAGCGCGCTGCCAGCCATGTGCGGCGCGCTCGTGATCGGTCCGATCAATGCCTGGTTGTTGATGACTGCGCCGAACATTCTTCCTCTGGTGCTTGCTCATCTCACCTTTTTTACCGTGATGATACTATGATCCCTCTGCTGTTGCCGGGAGGCAGCCCCGGTAGCAGGGGGAAGAACAGGGAGTGGCATCATGACTGAGACCCTCGAAAGGCGAGGCATGTCCATGAAAGTGCGCGCAGAAGCGGCTCTTACCCAGTCTCCGCAGCCAGTGATTTGCCTGGATCAGGTCACGAAGTGCTACGGCACTGTCCAGGCGCTGCGGGGAGTGAGCCTACGCATCGAGGCGGGGGAATCGGTGGCGCTGCTCGGCCCAAATGGGGCTGGCAAGACGACCGCGATCTCTCTGATGCTTGGTCTGCTGCGACCATCAACGGGCCGCGTGCTGCTCAACGGCGGCGACCCGACGGTGCCCGCCGTTCGGCGCGCGGCCCGTCTGGGAGCCATGCTGCAGAATGCCCGCGTGATCGATCTGGTGCGCGTCCGCGAGTTGCTCGATGTCTTCCGCAGCTATTATGCTCAGAGCCTGCCAACAGATGAGCTGCTTGAGATCGCGCAGCTCCGCGAGAAGCAGCAGAGCTACACGCAGCATCTTTCGGGAGGAGAGTTACAACGCCTGCTCTTTGCTCTGGCCCTCGTAGGTAACCCGCGCCTTCTCTTTTTGGATGAGCCAACCGCGGGGATGGATGTCGCCTCACGACGTCGCTTCCTGGAGCGCATCCGCGAGCTCCATCGCGATGGACGCACGATTGTCCTGACGACGCATAACCTGGCCGACGTCGAAGGACTCTCCCAGCGCGTAATCGTGCTCAACGAGGGACGCATTGTGGCAGATGGCTCCAGCGAGGAGATTCGCGCAATGGCAAGCGGGCAGTTCGTGAGCTTTCTGGCGGAGGAGCAGAACGACCAGCTCCTGGCAGCGATCCCGGGCGTGCTCCGAATCGAGCGGCAGGGGCCGCGCGTTGTGCTCTTCACCCGTGATAGCGATGCTCTGCTTAAAGACCTGCAGCGTCATGGGATCGCTACCCCACACCTGGAGATCCGCAGAGCCAGCCTTGAAGAGGCCTTCTTAGCACTGACAAGGAGGGAAGAGGAACAGCCATGACCCTGTTAGCTCTACGGGCCCAAAGCAAGCTGGAGCTCTTGCGCTTCCTGCGCAATGGGCGCGCGCTCTTTTTTACCCTGTTGGTCCCGATTGGCTACTATCTGATTTTTTCCTATGGCTTCGGCAATACGCATGACTTGCAGCTTCACTTTGGTATTGCCATGGCCGGCTTTGGTACCATCGGCGTCTCACTTGGCACCCTGGGATCGCGTCTTGCTCAGGAGCGCCAGCTCGGCTGGTTGCGCTTGCTCCAGACCACCCCGCTGTCGCCTCTGACCTACTTTGCTGCCAAGGTGATCGCCACCTTCAGCATGGCCGGTATGACAATTATTTGTGTACTGACGGTCGCGCTCCTGGAAGGATTACGAGTTGACAACTACTGGGCCCTGGTGACCTCGGCGCTCATACTCTGGGGCGGCTCACTGCCCTTCATTGCGCTGGCTTTTGTCATCGGCTCCTGGACGGATGCCGAGACGGGCTACGTGGTCAGTATCGGCGTCTATCTCGTGCTGGGGTACCTGGGGGGCTTGCTGCAGCCACTCCAGCTCATGCCAGGCGTGCTGCAGGACGTGGCTCGCTTTCTCCCTTCGGCGCACTACTTGCTGCTGGCGCTGCGCCCCTTGCAGGCAGCCCCCTCTGGCTCGGCCCTTGAAGATGTGCTGATCCTCCTGGTTTATACCGTGCTCTTTACTGCTCTGGCTATCTGGAGCTATCGCCGCGCGGGAACGGCAGACAGGTAGGAGGAAGGAGCCTCCCTACCTCACTCCTCTGCTCGCTGCTGGCAGGCTGTATCGTTGATCCAGCAGCGGACCCGTGCCAGACGCAGCAGCTCCTCTCTCCCGACAACCCCGAGTTTTTTCTGGATATGACGCATATGCGTCTTGACCGTGCTCGGACTGAGATAGAGGCGCTGCCCTATCTGACGGTAGGATAACCCTTCGGCCAGAAGGCGGAGCAGCTCCCACTCGCGTGCCGAGAGTGCGGCACGTTGCTGCCAATGATGCTCTGCTTCTTGTAAGAGTTGCTGAAGACAGCAGACGAACTGAGACGGGTCAGCCGTGTGGGGACAGGTGAGCGCTTCAAGTGCGCACTCTAGCTGCTGGCGGTGCTGATCCAGCTTGACCCCATAGGGTGCAAAAGCGACCTCCAGAGCCGTCAGCAACAAGGAAGCCTGGACACCTGGGAGCGCATCGCGGTGAAGAGGACCTCCGGCTAGCGAAGTGGCATTTGGATCACAGTGCAGGGTCACAGTGGAAATGATCTGGGGGGCAGCACGCTCTCTCTTCCCAGCCTCGTCCGCTTGCTGTGATTCGCTCGGCTGGAACGCGGGAGAGCCGGGCTGAAGGAGAGCATCGCTCTGGGTGTTGAAGATGGGGACCAGAAGGGGCTGACGGCGGCTCAGCAGGAGATGCAGCGCCGCCGTCAGGCTAATGAGCAACAGCCAGAGCAGCGTTGCGAGCCAATTGGCGGGAGGCTGGTTGGTCGAGAGCCGGGCAAGGGCCAGGACCAATTCGCTCCAGCAGAAGGTGAGCAGCACGATCAGAACGCCCCCTACCCCATACGCAATTGCCCACCCATAGGCTGGCAGGAGAAAGGCTGCGGCGGCAATGCTCGATGGCAAGGGGGCAAAGAGCAGATTGGCAGCGACGCAGAGAGCGAGATCAATGGCTAGAGCCAGAGGCCACAGGCGGCGGCCCTGCTGCTTCCAGAAGAGGATGATCAGGAGAGCGAGAAGGGCCCACGAGCAGAAGGTGATCCCCAGCGTAGCAGCCCAGAGCGCGAAGGGAGAAGAGATCACTCGTAATGAGA